>NZ_PGTB01000035.1 GCF_002786325.1 Pseudooceanicola lipolyticus
AAGTTCTGGCAGGCTTCGACACCCGCCACGATACGCCGCCTTCTCAAACACCGTCACCCATTTCCCAGCATAGCTCGTTGCGAAGTGGCGGGGGGACAGATATGTCGTGCACGGACAAAAAGTCTGGATTTCTACCGCGCAGGTGGCAGACAAGATGTTGCTTCTGGCCAGAACAACGCGGCTTGAGGATGTGAGCAGCCCGACCGAAGGGCTGAGCCTGTTCTATACAGATCTCGACCGAAATTTCGTTGACGTGCGAGAGATCGAAAAGATGGGTCGAAAGGCTGTCGATTCTAACGAAGTCTTCATCGATGGGTTGCCGATTCCGGCTGAGGACCTGATCGGGGAGGAGGGCAAAGGCTTTAGACAAATTTTGCACGGGTTGAATCCCGAACGCATCCTGGTGGCCGGTGAATGCATCGGTATTGCGCGCAACGCACTGGCGCGAGCGGCGCATTATGCAAACGAACGTGTGATTTTTGACCGCCCGATCGGCCAAAATCAGGGTGTTCAGCATCCACTCGCCAAAGCCTGGGCGCGGGTGGAATCTGCCAATCTCATGGTGATGCACGCTGCAGCCCTCTACGATGCGGGAGAACCCTGCGGCGTCGAGGCGAACGCTGCCAAGCTTTTGGCCGCCGACGCCGCGGTTGAGGCGACCGAAGCCGCGCAAATTACATTTGGCGGATTCGGATACGCCAAGGAATATCACGTGGAGCGACTGGTACGGGAAGCTCTGCTGTTCCGCATCGTACCGGTGACACCGCAGATGCTTTTGTCGTTCATAGCAGAAAAAGCCCTTGGACTTCCAATGTCTTACTGATCTGAGATAACGGGCGGGGCTGGTGGGAAAAGGTGTCTTGACCAATTTTCTAACGCGCGTTAGATTAGTGACAACTGCCCCTTAAGGGGAATGGGAGGAGGCGTCATGCATAAGACGCAGTTCGGGTCTTCGAAGGAGGACCTGTCGAAACGTGCAACCGTTTACGCGAGCGATTTATTCAGCGGCAAAACCGTTGTGGTGACCGGCGCTGGAGGCGGATTGGGGCTGGCAATTGCGACCCTGTTCGCGAGGCTCGGGGCCAATCTGGCGATCAATGGACGCAACGAAGAGAAACTGGCTTTGGCGAGGGAGTTCCTCGAAAGTTTCGGGGGTAAAGTCTTCGCTGTGCCAATGACCATCCGGGAGCCTGAGCAGGTCGAGGATTTTGTCGCCAAGACGAACCAGGAGTTCGGGGCGATTGACGTATTGGTGAACAATGCTGGGGGTCAGTTTCCGCAAGCAGCGTTGGAGTTTAGTCCAAAGGGCTGGAATGCGGTCATAGACACCAACCTGAACGGCACGTGGTGGATGATGCAATCCACGGCGCGCCACTGGGTCGCCAACAAGCAATCGGGCTCCATCGTCAACATCGTGGCCGATATCTGGCGCGGCATGCCCGGCATCGCGCATACCTGTGCGGCCCGGGCAGGGGTAGTTTACCTGTCCAAGTCGGTTGCGGTGGAGTGGGCTCCGCACGGTATCCGAGTGAACTGCGTGGCGCCGGGTTGCTGCGAAAGCAACGGTTTCGGGAACTACCCTCCGGAGGGTTCTGCGACCTTTCAGGACTCCAATCCGATGCGGCACGCCGGGGACGAATGGGATGTCGCTGAAGGGGTTGTCTATATGGCGGCGAATTCAGGGAAATTCGTAACCGGTGAAGTTCTGAACATCGACGGTGGGCAGCAATTGTGGGGGGATCCATGGCCAACGGGGCGGCCGGACTACTTCCGGATTACCTGATGATGGCCGTGAACCTTAGGGGGACAACGGGATCTAGATGACGACAAAGACTAAAACAGCAATCGGAGCCGATGATGGGGCGATACTGGAGTGCAGCGGGGTCGAACGACGGTTCGGCGGCATCGTCGCTGTCACCGGTGTGGACCTTGTTATCCGGCAAGGGGAAATCTTTGGACTTGTCGGTCCGAATGGCAGCGGCAAGACAACACTGACGAACGCAATTACCGGATTTTATCCGCCAAACGAGGGCAAAGTCCGGCTGGCAGGAAAAGACATCACGGGCACAGCGCCTCACAAGGTTGCCAAGCTTGGGGTTGCCAGGACGTTCCAAAATCTTGCCCTGTTCAACGGGATGAGCGTTCTGGACAACATCCTGCTCGGGCGGCACATCCACATGAGCCCAGGCGTTTTGCGTACGGCGCTATATTGGTGGGCAGCACAGCGTGAAGAAATCGAGAACCGTAAAATCGTCGAGGAGGTGATCGAGTTTCTGCAACTCGAGAGCATCCGGCATGAGTTGGTCGATGGTCTTCCGATCGGGTTGAAAAAACGGGTCGAGCTGGCGCGGGCATTGGTGGCCGAGCCACAAATGCTGATTCTCGATGAACCGATGGCCGGCATGAACCAGGAAGAGAAAGGGTATATGTCCCGTTTCATTCTGGATGCCCGTGCCGAACGCGGCGTCAGCGTTCTGCTGATCGAACACCATATGGATGTCATCACCGGCATTTGTGATCGGATGCTGGCACTGAATTACGGTGAAATGATCGCCAGTGGCATCCCCAAGGAGGTTGTGAAGGACCCGCGGGTCATCGAGGCATATATCGGAGGGTCGCATGACTGATTTTACGAAGAACCGGTCTTCAGGCGGCGAAACGATTGGTGCACTTCTGGCGAAGAACGCGTCGCTCCACGGAAAGGATATCGCCCGTCGCGAAAAAGAGCGTGGGATATGGAAAGAAACCACCTGGGCGGAATACGCCCAAGAGGTGGTGGCCTGTGCGGCTGGGCTTGAAAAAATCGGCGTGAAGCCTGGCAAAGCAGTGCTTGTTCTGGGCGATAACCGTGCGCGGCTCTATGGCGGCATGCTGGCTGTTTCGTTGCTTGGTGCCTATGCAATGCCTGCCTATCCCGGCGCGACGCTCGAAGAACTCCGGCACTTTCTTGGCGAAGTGGAGATCGTCGCGGCTATTGCGGAAGATCAGGAACAGGTTGACAAGATCCTGGAACTGAAGGACGCCGGCGCCGAGGGCATCGACCACATCATTTATGATGAAGCGCGCGGTCTTGGCTTCTACGAGGTTGAAGGGCTGATGTCCTGGGATCACCTGATCGAAGTTGGTCAGCACGATCTGAACGAAACCCCGGGCCTGCGTGAGGAACTGCTTAGTCGTGCGAAGCCGGAAGATCCGGCCATTTTTCTGCACTCCTCCGGAACGACGGGCGCGCCGAAGGGCATCGTACTGAGTCAGAAGAACGTTCTTGCTGCTGCTCGGAATGGACATGCGGCGGGTGCCTTCGACGAAAATGAGGAGATCCTCGCGTACTTGCCGATGGCCTGGGTGGGAGACTACGCCATAACCGTTGCCGCGGCACTCCTTTGGCGTTTCACCGTGAATGTGCCTGAGCGCCAGGAAACGGTCGTGCGCGACATGCGCGAGATCGCTCCGACCTTCTATCTGGCGGCGCCGAGAAGCTGGGACCAAATGCTGACGACAATCCAGGTGGGTATCGAGAATTCGACCCCTTTCAAGAAATGGCTGTATCATTTCTTCATGGATCGGGCCATCGCCGCTGAGACACGCAAGCTGAACGGAAAAAGCGGTGGTATATTGGAGCCTTTGGGCCGACTTTTGGGTGAGGCAATTGTTTTCGGTCCGATCAAGGACCAGTTCGGAATGAGCCGCCTCAAGAACGCGTTCACCGGCGGCGAAGCGATCGGCGAAGACACCTTTGTTTTCTACCGAGCCTTGGGAATCAAATTGCGCCAACTCTACGGCCAAACCGAAAACAGCGCGATCAATGCAATTCAGTCTCCGGGTGAAGTGCGCCTTCATACGGTTGGCAAACCCGCGCCCGGCGTCGAGGTGACCATCGCCGAGGACGGGGAGATCTTGGTACGCTCGGACAGCGTATTCGAAGGGTACTTCAACAAACCCGAAGCGACCGCCGAAGCCCTTGAGGGCGGGTGGCTGCATACAGGTGATGCCGGGTATTTGGAGGAAGATGGACACCTGGTTGTTCTGGGGCGCGTCTCCGAGGTCATGCATACGGCCGGAGGCGAGCGGTTTGTGCCAAACTACATCGAGAACCGGTTGAAATTCAGCCCTTATATTAAGGATGCTGCCGTAATCGGCGCCGGGCTTGACGAATTGACGGCTATGGTCTGCGTGGATTTCGAAGCCGTTGGCCACTGGGCAGAGGTGAACGGCGTGCCCTATGTGTCTTATGCCGATCTTTCTCAGCGTGAAGAGGTCGCGACGTTGCTTCGCGAGGCCTTCCAACGGGTCAACAAGGCCGTCACCGAACCATTGCGCCTGCAACGCTTTGTCAGTCTGCCGAAAGAATTCGACCCGGACGATGGCGAAATCACGCGAACCCGAAAACTGCGGCGGAAGGTCGTTCAGGAACGCTATGCCGACGTGATCGCAGCGCTCTACGACGGTTCAAAAGAGGTCCATGTAAGCGCGCAGGTGACTTACGAGACCGGGGAAGTAGGGAAGGTCGAAAGAAGCCTTCCCATCAGGGAGGTATAAATGGACTGGGTCTTTCTATCAGAGCTTGCGATCAACGGAGCCTTGACGGGTCTGCTGTACTCGCTATTCGCCATCGGCCTTGTGCTGATTTACAAGGCATCTTCGGTGCCCAATCTGGCGCAGGGCGGGTTGACCATGGTCGGGGCCTATGTGGTCCTGGCGCTGGCACGCGACGTGGGTTTACCCTTGTGGCTGGCCATCCCTCTGGCTGCGGTTGTCATGTTCGGCCTTGGGTTCGGCATTGAGCGTGTTGCTCTGCGCCGTCTCGCAGGTCGGCCGGTTGTCATGATCTTGATGCTGACACTCGGCCTCGACATTTTCCTGCGGGGTACAACGCTTGCGATCTGGGGCGGGACGTCGCGTTCGATGGAATTGGGCGTCAGCTATGATCCGCTGTTCCTGGGCGACATATTCATCAGCCGCATCCATCTGGTTGGTGCCGGTGTTGCGCTCGTCTTGTTTGTCGCCTTCATGCTGTTTTTCCGAACCCGGACCGGGATCAAGTTGCGGGCGATCGCGGATGATTACATGGCTTCGTGGTCGGTCGGCATCTCGGTTGAACGCGGAGTTGGCTTTTCTTGGGCGCTGGCATCCGTTGTTGCCGTCGCCGCAGGCGTTATATGGGGCGAGATTCAGGGTGTCGATCAGGCGCTGTCGCTGTTGCTTCTCAAAGGTCTGACGGTTGCCGTTCTCGGTGGTCTCGACAGTATCCTTGGCGCCGTGATCGCGGGCATCATCCTGGGCGTCGTCGAAAACGTTGGCGCTGATTTCCTCGATCCGCTTGTCGGAGGCGGAAGCCGTGAGCTTATCGTCGCTGCCGTGCTCATTCTTACGGTCATGATCCGTCCGCACGGGCTGTTCGGTCGTCACGACATCGAAAGGGTGTAAGGAATGTTTTACGGACTTTCCGGCGTCCATCACGCCAACTACGTTTCGGATAGCCGAATCTTCAAGGTACCTGCTGACAGGAATCTGGCTGCATTTATCTTCCTGATCGGCATTGCCGCGCCATTCATCATACCTTCGCTTTACCTGAACAGTTACATGCTTCCGTGGCTGATCTGGACGGCGGCCGCTTTGGGGCTGAACCTGGTGACAGGTTGGGCGGGGCAGCTTCACCTGGGCTACGCCGCGGTCATGGCGGTCGGCGCCTATTCGGCGATCCATGCCGCGCGTTTCGGGGTGCCGTGGGAATTCGCGCTGATCATCGGCGGGTTGACGTCATCCGTGATCGGCAGCCTGTTTGCTTTTGCCGCTTTGCGGGTCAAGGGACTGTACCTCGCCCTTACCACTCTTGCGATGCAATTTGTGATGGACTGGGTTCTGACCCACTCTCCGGCGATCTCGGGGGGCTCACACGCGTCGCTCCAGTCACCGACATTGGCGCTGCTCGGGCAAGAGATTACCACTGATACTGGCTTCTACTATGTCGCCTTCGGCTGGTGTGTCTTGGTGACGATCTTCATGCTTAATCTCAAGCGTACTGGACTCGGTCGCGCTTTGGTCGCTGTCCGGGAAAAAGACTTTGCAGCCGCGATCCTGGGTGTGAACAGTTTCTACTACAAGATCCTGGCCTTCGCGACGTCGTCTTTCATCGCGGGCGTCAGTGGTGCGTTGCTTGTTGCCACCTTCTTCTTTCTTGCGGCACCTGAGCAGTTTTCGGTGAACGTGTCGATCCAGGTTCTTGCGATGGTGATTGTTGGCGGCCTTGGCAGCATTATCGGTTCCTATTTCGGTGTTGCCCTGATCCTTCTTGTTCCGGGTATCGTGAACGGTCTCGTCGTCACGCTGAGTGACGGGCTTGGCATGCAGATCAACGTTGAAACGCTCGCCCACATCCCCAACGCGGTCTATGGCGCGCTGATCGTCATTGTCCTTCTGATCGAACCGCTTGGTTTGGGAAAACTCTACGGCAACATCAGAGACTACCTGATGGTCTGGCCCTTCGATCAGTTCAAGAAATAAGGGAAATGCCGATGCAAGAAAAAAAAGTTGAAGCCCAGAACATTCTGTCCATGAACAGTGTCGAGGTGCTGTACGACAATGTAATGCTGGCGATCAAAGGTGTTTCGGTCCAGGTTCCTACAGGCGGGATGATCGCGCTTTTGGGGTCGAACGGAGCGGGAAAAAGCACCACGTTGAAAGCGATCAGCGGTCTTTTGAAAGCCGAGCGCGGACGCATCAGCCGAGGTGAGATAACGTTCCAGGGAGCGGACATTACCGAAGCGCTCGCGCAAAAACGCGTCGAGATGGGCATCTGTCATGTCATCGAAGGGCGACGAGTCTTCGAACACCTGACCCCCGACGAGAACCTGACCGCCGCCGCGCCGCACGGGATGTCCCGATCAACGCTGAATGCGGAAAAGGACAAGATCTACGGATATTTTCCGCGGCTTGCCGAACGCAAAAATTCGCAAGCAGGCTATTTGTCGGGTGGTGAGCAACAGATGCTTGCCATTGGGCGGGCCCTCGTGACCCAGCCGAAGCTGTTGATGCTTGACGAGCCAAGTCTCGGGCTTGCTCCGTTCCTGGTCGAGGAAATCTTCGGCATACTGCAAAAGATCAATAAGGATGAGGGCCTGTCCGTACTACTGGTGGAACAGAACGCCTTGGCGGCTCTGGAAATCGTGTCGCAAGGGTACCTTATCGAGAACGGCCGCGTCGTTATGCACGGCACCGCCGAGGCGCTCAAATCTAACTCCGACATTCAGGAGTTCTATCTAGGCGGCGGAGAGACCGATTTTCACAACGTCAAGCACTACAGCCGACGCAAACGTTGGCTGAGCTAACGTACTATTCGGAAACTGTTCAGGGAGGAACAAATGAAGAAACTTACCAAAGCGTTGGCCGTATTATCAATGTTCGGCGGAGCAATGTTTGGCACCCAGACGCTGGCCGAGCCATTCAAGATCGGCATCTGCTACGATCTCAGCAAAGCCTATACCTTTGCCACGCCGCAGGTTTCGCAGGCCGCGATGGACCTTGCCAAGCTCATCAACATGAAGGGCGGCATCGGTGGGGAACCGGTCGAAGTCATCGTGCGTGACCACGGGAACGAACCGCAGCGCGGAATCGAGTGCTACTCCAAGCTCAGCCGCGAGGGCGTCTTTGTCTTCGATACCCTGTCCACTCCGGTCTCTCTGGCTATCCTGCCGCGGGCCATGGAAGACGAGCGTATCCTGATGCAGTCGCTTGTCGGCCGAGGCGATGCCGTCGACGGCACCGTTTTCGAATGGGTCTATCCGGTCGGACCGACCTATTGGGGACAGGCGGCCAATGATGTTGCCTACATAAAGCAATTGCATGATGGCGACTTGTCGGACGTGAAGGTGGGGTTTGTGTATTTCGATTATCCTTTCGGACAGGAGCCGATCGAGATCCTGGAAACCTTGTCCGAAAAAGAGGGTTTCGAGCTTGAGCTTTACCCTGTGCCACTGCCTGGCAGCGACCAGGCCGGAGTGTGGTCCAAGGTGCGCCGCGACAAGCCCGATCATGTAATCGTCTGGATGTTGGGCGGTGCGCATGTGGTCGCGTCGAAGGAGATGCAGCGCAATCGCATTCCGATGGACAAGTACATCTCGGTCAACTGGTTGAACGAAGTCGATATCGCCAACATCGGTAAAGAGGCCGCCAAGGGTATCAAGCGCGGTACCAATGTCGTGGGCGGTCAGGATATTGCCCTGTATCAGGAAATCATGGCCGAGCTTTATGACAAGGGCGAGGGGTCCGGCCCGATCGAGAAGACGCAGGACGTTTTCTACAACACCGGTCTGGCGATGTATTCAATCATGTTCGAAGCCGCGCGCAGGGCGGCAGAACAGGAAGGCCTTCCGATAACCGCGGAGTCCTACAAAGCCGGACTGGAATCTCTTGAGGGATACGACGCGAACGGGCTGATGGCCCCCATTACGGTGACGGCCGAAGATCATGGCGGCGGCGGTAAGACCCGGATCGAGATGTGGGACGGGGAGACTTGGGTGCCGCAAACCGACTGGATCTCTGAGTACACGGACGTCGTGTGGGACGTGGTGAAAGAAAGTTCCTCAAAATACGAGCAGTGAATGACCAATAGCAGGAAGGGCGACGCTACGCGGGGCGGCAGCGGCGTTTATAAGACAGTATCACCGCCCCAAACCAAACCAACGGGAGAGAGAACATGAAAGTCACACAGCAAATTAAGGCAGTGGTCCTTGCTGCTGCGCTGGCAACAAGCGCGACTGTGGCCTCAGCGCAGGACAAGGAGCCGATCCGCTTCGGACTCTGCTTCGACCTCAGCAAGTCCTACACCTTCATTTCGCCTCAGGTGGCCCAGGCCGCTCAGGACCTCGCGATGTATACCAACGAAAACGGTGGTATCGAAGGGCATCCGGTGGAAATCATCGTGCGCGATCACGGCAACGAACCGCAGCGCGGCGTGGAATGCTACGAGCAGCTCAAGCGTGAAGGTGTATTCATTTTCAACATGCTCTCGACGCCGGTCACGAATGCGGTTCTGCCCCGTGCAATGAGAGACGGTAACATCCTGATGCAATCGTTCGTCGGTCGGGGTGACGCCGTGGATGGCGAGGTGTTCGAATGGGTTTTCCCGGTCGGCCCGACCTATTGGCAGCAGGCGGCGAACGACGTTGCATTCATCAAGGAGCAGATGGGCGGTGATCTGAGCGATGCGAAGATCGGGTTCATCTATCTGGACTACCCCTTTGGCCAGGAACCGATCGAGATCCTGAAAACGCTTTCCGAGAAGGAAGGGTTCGAACTGGAGCTTTATCCCGTGCCGCTTCCCGGGTCGGATCAAGCCGGCGCATGGAGCAAAATCCGCCGCGACAAGCCCGACTATGTGATCAGCTGGCTACTGGCGGGCGGACATGTGGTCGCCTCGAAGGAAATGCGCCGCAACCGTTTCCCGATCGACCGCTATCTGTCGGTGAACTGGCTGAACGAAGTCGATATCGCCAATATCGGCGCGGAAGAGGCGAAAGGCATCCTGCGCGGGACCAACGTGGCCGGCGGCCAGGAAGTCCCGCTCGTCAAGACGATGCTGGACACCTACTATGCCAATGGCGAAGGCAGCGGCCCCGAGAGCTTGGTGCACGATGTCTACTACAACACCGGTCTTGCGATCTATTCGGTCGGTTTCGAAGCTGCCCGTATCGCGATCGAGGAGAACGGATGGCCGTTGACGCCAGAGAGCATGAAAGCGGGCTATGAAGCGATCGAGAACTTCGACGGCAACGGTCTCATGGCGCCGGTCACGGTGACCGCGGAAGACCATGGCGGCGGTGGCAAGACCCGGGTCGAACAGTGGGATGGCGAGACCTGGGTTCCGCTTACCGACTGGAGCGCCGATTACCTCGATATCGTTTGGGAAGTGATCAAGGAAAGCTCCGAGTCGTTCTCAGTCGAATGAACACAAGCATCCCCGCGGCACCCATGCCGCGGGGATTTTTCGCACAAATACAGTCCATGAATAACGAAGTTAATGCTATGAGCCCCATTGATGTGAAGATCGAAGACGGCATCGCAACCGTCTGTATCAACCGGCCCGAACGCAAGAACGCACTTTCCGTGGCCGCAACGAACGGGCTGACGGATGCCTGGGAGAAGATCGAGGCGGATGACAGCGTTCGTGTGGCCATTCTGACTTCTGCCGATTGCGGCGTTTTCAGCGCCGGACTGGATCTGAAGGAAGCCACACAAATCGCACGCGACGAGGGTGTCGATATTCTGACCAAGATGCGCGACCCGTTTCACGAGACCATGCGCGCCTGCAAGAAACCGATCATCGCGGCGATGACAGGGTCGCTGATGGCGGGCGGCATGATGCTGACCTTGAATTGCGATCTGCGGGTCGGTCTCAAGGGGACCAAGGTCGGTATCACCGAAGTAAAGATCGGTCGTGGATCGCCCTGGGCATCGCCGGCACTGTCCATGCTACCGCAGCCCATCCTTATGGAAATCGTTCTGACCGGCGACTTGATGCCGATCGAGCGCCTGCACGAATACGGGTTCACCAACTATATCGAAGACACTCCCGATGCTGTCCGCGCAAGGGCATTTGACCTTGCCAAACGCATTGCCAGCGCGGCCCCGCTGTCGGTTGTTGCCGCGAAAGGCGGCGTTCGCGCGACCATGGACCTGGGCTGTGCGGGTGGCCTGAAAGAGGGCAAGCGCCTTCACGAGGTGGTTTACGCCAGCAACGACGCGATTGAAGGCCCAAAGGCCTTTGCTGAAAAGCGGGCACCCGTCTGGACCGGGACCTGATGGAGACTTGAATGACTGAGCTTATTCGCCTGGACAGGGAAGGCCCTGTCGGAATCCTGCGTTTTCTTCAGCCGACAAAACGCAACCCTTACAGCATCGGGTTCGTCGAAGAACTGGTGGCGCTTCTGCGCGAAGCCGAACGGGACGCTACGATCCGTGTCGTTGTTATGACCGGTGGCAATCATTTCAGCAGCGGCGGCGATCTTGTCGGGTTTCAGTCCGAGATCGCCAAAGGCGCGCGGGCGACGTCGGAAATGGTGGACCTGGTTCACGATGGCGGACGCGCGGCCTATCTGTTTCGCAAACCTCTGATTTCCGCGGTATGCGGCGTGGCTTTTGGCGCGGGCCTCAGCCTGGCCTTGTCGGCGGACATTGTCGTTGCCGCCGAAGATGCCCGGCTGTGCGAAGTATTTGCACGCGTCGGCGGTTGTCCCGACACGGGATCAAGCTGGCTGCTTCAGCAGCGCGCCGGTGCGGGCGTTGCCCGGATGCTTGTGCTCACGGGCCGTGAAATCGACGGGCGCACCGCCAGGGACCTGCGCGTTGTCGAAGAATGCGTGCCGGCCAACCAGGTCGAGGTACGGGCGCTGGAAATTGCCCGCGAGATTGCAACGCACCCGATGTTTGGCGTTCAGACCGCCAAGCGTGTGATGCGCGCCGCAGCCGAGTGCAGCTATCTCGAGGCGCTGGATATCGAGCGCGATGCCCAAAGCGTTTTGCTGTGCGCGCATGACTTTCCCGAGGCCATGAAAGCGTTTTCGGAAAAAAGAACTCCAGAATTCAAAGACCGTTAGCTCGGTTGAAACCTTATCGCAAAACTCAAGGAGACCACGCCAATGAAGGTACTCGTGCCTGTGAAACGCGTGATCGACTACAACGTGAAGGTTCGTGTCAAAGCGGACGGAAGCGGTGTCGATCTGGCCAACGTTAAGATGTCGATGAACCCTTTCGACGAAATCGCCGTCGAAGAGGCGATACGCCTGAAAGAGGCCGGCAAGGCCGAAGAGGTGGTCGCGGTATCCATCGGCGTCAAACAGGCGCAGGAAACCCTGCGCACCGCACTGGCCATGGGTGCCGACCGCGCCATCCTGGTCGTTGCAGCGGATGACGTGCACCATGATATCGAGCCGCTGGCAGTGGCCAAAATCCTTGCCAAGGTCGTGGAAGAGGAACAGCCTGGTCTGATTCTCTGCGGCAAGCAGGCGATCGACAACGACATGAACGCCACCGGCCAGATGCTGTCCGCCCTGCTCGGCTGGAGCCAGGCGACCTTTGCGTCCGAAGTGGACATCGACGGCGACACCGCCAGGGTCACCCGCGAGGTCGACGGCGGGTTGCAGACCATCGCCGTGAAGATGCCCGCCATCGTCACCGTGGACCTGCGCCTGAACGAGCCGCGTTATGCCTCGCTGCCCAACATCATGAAGGCAAAGAAAAAACCGCTGGATGAGAAATCCGCCGCCGACTATGGCGTCGATGTCAGCCCGCGGCTGGAAATCGTCAAGACGGCCGAGCCCGCCGAACGCTCGGCCGGGATCATCGTCGGCTCGGTGGACGAGCTGGTTGCGAAACTCAAAGAAGCGGGGGCTGTGTAATGGCTGTTCTTCTGATTGGTGAAGTGACCAACGGCGAACTGGCGCTGGACGCCACCGCCAAGGCCGTGACCGCCGCATCGGCGCTGGGTGACGTGACCGTTCTGTGCGCCGGTGCCTCCGCCGCCGCCGCCGGCGAGGCCGCCGCCAAGATCGCCGGTGTCGCCAAGGTGCTGGTCGCCGAGGATGCCTCGCTGGGCCACCGCCTGGCGGAACCGACCGCCGCGCTGATCGTCAGCCTGGCAGGCGATTATGAACATATCGTTGCCCCGGCCACGACGGATGCGAAAAACGTCATGCCGCGCGTTGCCGCGCTTCTGGACGTGATGGTGCTGTCGGATGTCTCCGGCGTGGTTGATGGCGCGACCTTCGAACGCCCGATCTATGCCGGCAACGCCGTGCAGACGGTGAAATCGTCGGATGCCAAGAAGGTCATCACCTTCCGCACCTCGACCTTCGACGCCGCCGGCGACGGCGGGTCTGCCCCGGTCGAAACCATCGGCGCCGCCGAAAACCCCGGCCTCAGCGAATGGGTCGAGGACAAGGTGGCCGAAAGCGACCGCCCCGAGCTGACCTCGGCCGGCGTGGTCGTGTCGGGCGGCCGTGGCGTCGGCTCCGAGGAAGACTTCAAGATCATCGAGGCGCTGGCCGACAAGCTGGGCGCCGCCGTCGGCGCCTCCCGCGCCGCCGTCGATTCGGGTTACGCCCCGAACGACTGGCAGGTGGGCCAGACCGGCAAGGTGGTCGCCCCCGAACTCTACATCGCCGTCGGCATCTCGGGCGCCATCCAGCACCTCGCCGGCATGAAGGATTCGAAGATCATCGTCGCCATCAACAAGGACGAAGAAGCCCCGATCTTCCAGGTCGCCGACTTCGGACTGGTGGCCGACCTCTTCCAGGCCGTCCCCGAACTGACCGAAAAACTGTGATCGGTGAACGGTGGGTTTGAAATCCACCCTACACATACCGCAGGACAGACGACGCCCGCCGGAAACGGCGGGCGTTTTTCATGGGGAAGAGCACTCTGGGACCACTTCGACCCAAGGTGTCGGGTCGAAATGGGGGCAGTTTATGCCCATGGCGGTAGAAGCGAGTTGCTGGGCGGGCAATTCATCCCACCAGTTCATCCTTATGCCAGAAAGAAGTCCTTAATCAGGCTGTTGAACCGGTCCTTCTTTTCGATTTGCGTCCAGTGGCCGCATTCGCCGAAGGTGTGCAGTTCCGAGCGTTTCAGCAATTGGTGAAGGCGATGAGAGGACTCCAGGGGGATAACCGCATCCTCGCGGCCGTGCACAATCAGCGCGCGATGGGGGAGCGCGGCAATCTTGTCTTCAGGCGTAGACAGCGCGGCGACATGGCGACCGCGGGGTGCCGGGAACATGGCCGAGAAACTTTCCTGATAGCCGGGGCGTTTGCTGGCGTCGTAACGCGATTTTATCAGATCCTCGGTGATGAGGCTTTTGTCATAGGCAAAGCACTCCATCATGATCTTGCGCATGTTTTCCAGGCTGGGCTCATAGCCCCAGACGGTGTCCAGCCCCTCTGTCAGACCAAAATCAAGACCGGCCGATCCCATCAGAACCATCCGGTCGACCCGGTCGGGATACCGGCTGGCAATAGCCAGCGTGAGCCCGCCGCCGAAGGAATTACCGACGAAATGGGCCTTTTCGACACCCGTGGCGTCCATAAATGCGATTGTATGTTCGACCCAGCCGTCCAGCGAGTAGGTCTCGTTCTCGTGCCGCTCGGTGTAGCCAAATCCCATTGCATCCGGCGCCAGAACCCGGAAATCGCTGGCCAGATCGGGAACTGTCAGCCGCCAGTTGGCATAGCCGGTCACGCCCGGGCCGGAGCCATGCAGCAACAAAACTGCAGGGCCGGTCCCCTCTTCAAGATAGTTGGTCTTCCGCCCTGCGGCCTCGATTGTCTTGCCGATTTCAGGATTGGTCATTGTTAATTCCCTTGTTGCCCTGTTGCGTTGCTGCCGTTCGCCAGGTCCAGTGCGACATCGACAATCATGTCTTCCTGCCCGCCGACCATGCGGCGCTGGCCCAGCTCGTTCAGAATAGTGCGTGCATCTATGCCATATTGCGCGGCCGCGCGTTCCGCGTGCAAAAGAAAGCTCGAATAGACACCGCTATAGCCCAGAGAAAGCGTTTCACGGTCGACCCGGACCGGGCGCTCCTGTAGCGGGCGGACCAGATCGTCTGCCGCGTCCATCAGCGCGTTGAGGTTGGTGCCCGTATCGTAGCCTTCCCTTTCAAGAACCGCTATCAGAGCTTCGAGAGGCGCATTTCCGGCCCCCGCGCCCAGGCCCGTCAGGGATCCGTCGACGCGATACGCCCCCTCTTCGACGGCGGCGACCGAAATCGCAACACCAAGCGTGAGGTTGTGATGCGCATGGATGCCGACCTGCGTTTCCGGCTTTAGCGCCTGGCGCAAAGCGCGCGCCCGCGCCCGCGCGGAACTGACGGTCAACGCACCGGCGCTATCGGTCACATATACGCAATGTGCACCGTAGCTTTCCATAAGCAGGGCCTGTTCGGCCAGGGCGCCGGGTTCGTTCATGTGGGCCATCATCAGAAAGCCCGACACATCCATGCCAATGTCGCGTGCGGTGCCGATATGTTGTCTGGCGATGTCTGCCTCTGTGCAATGGGTGGCCACGCGAACCGACCGGACACCGGCGGCGTATGCCTCTTTGAGGTCGGCGATTGTGCCGATGCCCGGAACCAGAAGCGTGGTCAGTTTGGCGGTCTTTACCGCGTCGGCCGCGGCGGCGATCCAATCCAGATCGCGGTGGCGCCCGAAACCATAGTTGAAACTTGTCCCGTTCAAACCGTCGCCGTGGCTGACCTCGATCGCATCAACGCCTGCGGCGTCCAGCGCAGCGGCGATATCTTGCACCTGGCCGACAGTGAACTGGTGGCGCACCGCATGCATCCCGTCGCGCAGTGTCACGTCTTGGATATAGAGGTTCCTGGTCATTGCGCGGCCTTTTCTTTCGTGCGTGCGATCTGTTCGCCGGTTGCCAGCGCCGCCGATGTCATGATGTCCAGATTTCCGGCGTATTTCGGCAGGTAGTGTCCGGCGCCCTCTACTTCGAGAAACACCGAAACCTTCAGCCCGCCTTCGGCAGGGCCGCCGGGCAGCCCGGCCGCCGCGTTCGGTCCGATCCTTTCGAACTGAACTTCCTGTTTGAGACGGTATCCAGGGACATAAGCCCGTACGGATTCGACCATATCCTCGACCGATGCGCGAATAGCTTCCGCGTCGTCTGTCTGGGCCAGGCAATACACCGTGTCCCGCATCACCAAAGGCGGCTCTGCCGGATTGAGGATAATGATGGCTTTGCCTTCCTCGGCGCCTCCGACCTCACATATTGCGCGCGAGGTGGTCTCGGTAAATTCGTCGATATTCGCGCGCGTTCCCGGCCCGGCCGACCTGGAAGAGATCGAGGCGACAATTTCCGCATAGCGCACCGGGGCCACCCGCGAAACCGCGGCCACGATCGGAATGGTGGCCTGGCCGCCGCAGGTAACCATGTTGACATTGGCCGCGTCCAAATGGGTGGAAATGTTGACCGTCGGCACCACATAGGGCCCGATGGCGGCAGGCGTCAGATCGACGACCCGCTTGCCATCGGCCGTCAGCAACTCGCTGTGCCGGGCGTGGGCCTTGGCGGACGTCGCGTCGAACACCACAGCAATGTCGCCATAGCCGGGCATCTGCCGTAAACCGTCGATACCCTCGGCCGTCACCGGGACGCCCAGCTTTTCAGCCCGCTTCAACCCGTCCGAGGCAGGGTCAATGCCGACAAATGCAGCCAGTTCCAACAGGTCGCTGTTCCGCATCAGCTTGATCATGAGATCGGTGCCGATATTGCCGGTGCCGATTATGGCCGCCTTTACTTTTGACATTCTATCACTCCGTGAATGAAACGCTGACATGGCCCAGGCCGCCAATCGAGGCCTGAACCAGTGCTTTGCCCGTGACCGGAGCCATCGGCCCCAACGCTCCGGACAGGATGATCTGCCCCGCCCTGAGGGGCGTTCCGTTTGTACGCATCTTTTCGGCCAGCCAGGCGACGGCGTTGACAGGGCTGCCCATGCAGGCCGCACCGGTTCCGGTGGAAACGGTCTGCCCGTTCAGGGTCATGTCCATTGCGCAGTTGGAAAAATCGAAGCCCAGGGGCGAGATGACCGGAGCGCCCAGAACCAACAAACCGGACGAGGCATTGTCGGCGATCGTATCGAGCAGGGTGATGTTCCAATCGGCTATGCGGCTGTCCACGATCTCGATTGCCGGGGCAATAAAGACGGTTGCGCGCAATACATCCGCGGCATTCGGCTGGGCAATATCCAGATCGTCGCCTAGAATAAACGCGATCTCCGCCTCGATCTTTGGTTGCAGCACGCGGTCCGATGAAATGATACCCCCATCGCCGACAATCATGTCCGACAGCAAGGTGCCGTAGTCCGGCTGATCCACGCCCATCTGAGCCTGAACGGCCTTGGCGGTCAGTCCGATCTTATGCCCGATCAACCGGCTGCCCCCGGCCAGACGCCGTTCGATATTGGCCTGCTGCACGGCATATGCGGCATCAAGACCGTCGTCCTTGAGATGTTCTTGGATCGGAGCGCACGGCGTTGCTTTCTTCTCTGCCTGCCACAATGCTTCGGCCGCGACTGCCAGGTTATTGTCCAATTTCATACGTCCCTCGATTTTTGGGTTTGTGATGGATCGGATGCGGTTTGCCGCAACCCGAGCAAAACGGTCGGCGACTGGTACAGGATGGTATCGGCGGCAGTTTCAGACAGTGCGCGCCGGATGAACCCTACAGGATCGTTTTCCATGATCAGAAATGGATAGTCGGTACCGGCCAGTATCCTGTCGTGTCCGATGGTTGTTTCCAGAAACTGCAAGGCGACATCGTCGTAAACGATGCTGTCAAAATAGAATCGGCGCGCCAGTTTGCTGGGCGGCACGGACATGCTGTTCCGGATCGGCATTCCCAAGCGGTACGCATGATCCAGCCGGGGCAGGATGGCGGGCAATGCACCGCCGCCATGCGAAAGGACAATGCGAAGATTGGGGTGATTTTCCAGGACCCCACCTGTCATCAGCGACGTGGCGGCGAGAGCTGTCTCAAGCGGAAACGCCGCAATTGCGGCCATTGCCGGTACATCGCCGATCCGCTCGACCCCGGCCGGATGCAGCGCATGAACCATAACCGTCATGTTCAGCCGTTCGGCTTCGGCAAAGACCGGGGCAAGCGACGGATCGCCCAGGGGCGTACTCTGAACATGCGTGCCGATCTCAATCCCTGTCAGCCCCATGTCCCGCAACCCGCTCAGGCTGTGAGCGGCCTTTTCCGGTGTTTGCAGCGGCACCATCCCGAAAGCTGAAAACCGCTTCGGATAGGTGGCGACCAGGTCTCCGAGAAAGGTATTGACGCAGTCGCAGATCGCCTCTGCATCGTCGGCGCCGAACCAATAAGACAAAAGCTCCGGCATCGGCGACAACACCTGATGGCCGATCCCCTTGGCCTCCATGTCGGCCAACCTGGCATCGGCGTTCCAGGATCGTGAATCGATCTGGCGAAAAGACTTCCCTCCGATCACGATCCGGGCCGTGCCGTCCTGTTCATGTACAACGGAGGGCCAGAGCGCATCGCGTTCTGTTCCGTCCGGAAACTGATCGGGCACGACGTGGCTATGGACATCTATTGCCCCAGATGAGCGCAAATTCTTCACCACAGTATCTTCCGTGTTATCATCCAGCCAAACAGCTTTCCGTCCATCAACCGGAAAGCTGCGCAAACGCGCTTACATGCGCCTTCGGAAGGCATATCAGTTCTCGAGGCCGTTCAGATTCGATTTCGCGCCCCACATGCAAAGGCTGAAAGGTTCGAAACCGAACTGGCGTTCTCTATACGTTTCTTCGTCTACCTTGTTGACACCAACTGAGTATTCGAATGTCATCCCGTCAGGGCCCTGGAAATAAACAAACCGGGCACCGGACGTCGGGTGACGTCCCGGACCGAAGGTAATCGGGACGTTATGTTGTTTCAGCAGATTGTACGAACGCATGATGTCATCGGTCGATTCAACCTGATGGTTGATATGCTGGAGTCCGCCGCGCCCTGCAGGGACAAGAGCGAGCGTATGATGAATCTCATTCACGCGCAAAAGCGGAACGTCTCCGATACGGTCACTGACGCGGGCGTTGCAAACCTGGGTCCAGAATGCTTCATCCCGCTTGCAGTCTTGGCTGAAAATGCCGACATGGCTGAAGCCGGAGATTCCGGCGTCCCGGCTCGGAAAATGACGCTTGCCCATAATCTCTGGCTGAACTACCAGCTCGATTTTCAGGCCACTGGGCTCTCGGAAAGCAACGAAGTCTCTTACATGACGGGAATCGCATTCGTCGCGGGTGCCCCTATGCAGATCGTGTCCAAGATCTTCGAGAGTCGCAGCCGCGATTTCAAGTGTCTGACTATCGCGGACTTCGAAACCGACGACGTGGTCGTTGGGGTCCCCTTCGTGGTAGTATAGGGTATGTCCCCGTTCATCTGATCTGAGGTGTCGCGAATTGCGGCTGCTTTCGGAAACCTCCAGGCCCAGAATTCTCGTCGCGAAGTCGGTGCTGGTCTGAATATCTTTTGTACCCATCCGAACATAGCATACATCAAGCAGTTCAATCATCTTGTGCCCACCTTTCTGTTATCTTGGGTTTCCCAATCGGCTCCCCAGCGTTCGGGAATCAGACCATCGGAGTTCCACATGCAAAACGAGTCGCGCGCGTTTCTGAATTGTCGCGCGGTCCAGTCAGGCTCAACAGTTTTCATTCCGGTCCCGTAAGACACGATCAGGTCCTCGGGCCCCTGGAAGTACAGAAAAACTTCGCCACTTGCGGGATCGCGCCCGGGACCATCGAGGATTCGCACCTGTTGACTGGCAAGCAAATACTTGCTGCGCATGATATCGTTCAGGTCGCCTACCTCGAAATTGACGGATAGCAGCCCACTCCGCTGGCTTGGGTAGTAAGCGATGCGGTGGTGTCGTTCATCAAAACCCAGCTGACCGCTTTCTCCGGCAAAGTCCCGCACCCTGGCGCCGAAAACCTCGGTCCAGATCGCCATGTCGCGCTCGGGGTCAGGGCTGCGCAGATCAACCGACGAAATCGCTTTGATGCCGGCATCGCGGGCGGGGAAAAACCGCTGGCTCTTGTTTTCGTGGCGCACAACGATCTCGAACCGGTTGCCGGCGAAATCTTCAAAGGCCACCGCATCGCGGTAGAGCTTTCCGGCACAAACCTCTGCGGACAGCCGCGCGGGCTCAAGTCCGCAGGCGGTGAGCTTCCCTGTGATGTCGTCAAGATCGGTCTGGTAACGGACACTGAGCCCGACAACCGGCTTGCTGGTCGCGCCGGTGGCGTCGCATTCTACTGAATATGATCGCTCGTCGGATCGGAATCGGGCGATGTCGTCACTGCCGTCCGCAGACTGAAGCCCGACCGCGCCTCCAAGGAACCGATGGAAAGCATCCAATTTTTTTGCCGGGTACCGAACAAAACGAAGCTCTTCAATCATACCGGGGTCACCCTTTCTTCCTGCGGTGCGGCCACATCCGCGCCTGCTAGCGTCAGTTGAGTCGTGCCAAGGTAGGCCCGAACCACTTCAGGGTTATCCAGCACCTCATCAGGAGGTCCGTCTCCGATCGACCGACCGTAATCCAACACATGGATACGGTCCGCAATCGCCGCGACCATTTCCATGTCGTGTTCAATCCAGAGCATTGGAATTCCCAGCTGCTTCTTTGCGGCGTCGATATGGTAGGCAAGTTCTTCGCGTTCTTCCTGGGTCAGTCCCGCGGAAGGTTCGTCCATCAAAAGAACTTTCGGTTCGGCCACCAGCGCCCGCCCAAAGCCGATGATCTTCTGAATTCCAAAAGGCAGACCGCCGACAGGCAAATGCGCCAGATGGGTCAGCGACAACATCTCAAGCACGACGTTGACCACAGCGAGATGCTCGGCCTCTTCGCGCCGTGCCGACGGCAGTCGTAACCATTGTTCCGCAAGTGTCGCCTTGAGATGGTTGTGCCGGGCCACAAGCAAGTTCTCACGTACATTCATCCGGGGGATCAGTTCGGCATGTTGAAAGGTGCGCCCGATTCCCATTTCCGCAATGGCACTGGGTTTCTTGCCGATTAGGGACGTGCCGAGAAAGTCGATCTGACCCGAGGGGCGATAGATCCCGCTGATGCAGTTAAAGATACTGGTCTTGCCTGCCCCGTTTGGTCCGATCAGCGCCAGCAATTCACCCGACCGAACACCCAGCGAAACTCGGTTAAGGACGACCAGACCGCCAAAATGAAGTTCTACATCCTTGAGTTCAAGGTCATACATTTGCTCGCTCCTCGCGTCGGCGCCGCGCATTAGCCAGATAGTCGGCGCGGCCCGCGCTTCCGGTCCCAAGGTACAGTTCCAGGATTTTCTGATTGGTCCGCAGGTCTTGGGTTGCACCTTCAAGCTCGACTTTGCCGTTCTCCAGAACGAAGCCGTAGCTAGCCAACGCAAAAGCCACCGCGGCGCTTTGCTCGACCAAGAGTATGGATAGTTCGGTCCGGGCGTGAATGTCGCGCAGCCGCTCGATGATCTCGTCGACGATCACCGGAGCCAGCCCCAGCGACAGCTCGTCGATCAGCAACAGGCTCGGCTTGCAGACAAGCGCGCTGCCAATCGCCAGCATCTGACGCTCACCCCCTGACAGCAAGCCAGCCGGTTTGTTCCTGAGTTTTGCCAATCTGGGAAAATAGACAAAGATTTCGTCTTCGATCTGCCGCCAGTTGCTGCCTTCGGCACGCGTGGTCGAGACAACTTCCAGGTTCTCGGCAACAGTCAGGTTGGTAAAAACCTTGTCCCGCTCGGGGACCAGAACGATACCCTTGTGGATCGTTTTCGGAAGCTGAAGCCCGGTGATGTCTTCACCGAAATACCGTACGTAGCCGGCTGTCACCCGTGCATTGTCCAGCCCGATGAACCCCGAGATCGCCCTGAGCGTGGTCGATTTTCCAGCACCGTTGGCCCCCAAGAGCGCGGTAATTTGCCCTTTCGCAACCCGCAGATTGACACCGTGCAACGCCCGGATCGAACGTTGATAGGTGACTTCAAGGTCCGTGACTTCCAGAATGTCTGTCATGGCGTGTCCTCCCGTTTCGACGGCGATGCGAATTGACCGACAATGCGTTTCCAGATGCCGATCAGGCCGCTGGGTTCAAAGACCAGAAACAGGATCATCAGCAGACCAAAGGCCGCATAGGAAGCCGAAGAAACCGTCGTGATGTCCAGCCCGATATAGGGCACCGCTTCCATCAGCCATTCAACGAAATAGGGAACCAGCGTGACGAACACCGCTCCCAGCAGGGCCCCCGGCAAGCTGCCCATTCCGCCAATGATGATCATCGCGATGTACTGGATGCTCAGGAACAGCGTGAAGGCTTCAACTGAAACGAAGTTCTGGTAGTAGGCGAACAACGCGCCCGAGAACGAGGCGATTCCAGACGTGATGACGAAGGCCAGCAGCTTGTAATTGGCAACCTGCACGCCAAGAGCCTCGGCCGCTGTTTCATTCGCATGCAGGGCCTCCCAGGCGCGGCCTGTCTTGGAGTTCAGCAGATTGCGACACCCCCAGTAGGTGCCCGCGACCAGCGCCAGAAGCACATAGTACCAGGCGTATCCGTCATAAATCTCGAACCCGAAAACCACTGGCGGATCGAGGAAAATACCCGTCGAAGCGCCGCTGGCGAATTCGTATTCGCCTCCAAGGTAGATAACGAGAAAATGCAGCGCCAATGTGCTCATCGCCAGATAGATGCCGCGGAGCCGCAAGGACGGCAGGCCGAAGATCAGGCCAATCACCGCGCCGGCCACGACCGAAGCCGGAAGGGTGATCCAGATACCCGCACCCGTTTCCTTGTAAAGGATCCCGGTGGTAAATGCGCCAGCCGCCATCAGGCCGCTATGACCCAGAGAGATCTGTCCCGCAATACCGGTCAGAACCATGAGCGCCAGTGCTCCGATGCCCGCGATAAAGATCTGCGACGCGATGTCGAGATGAAATGGCGTGGCCGAGGTTGGCAAAAGGACAAGCAGAACGATCAAACCGATCCAAGCCACCTGATTCTGGCTTAGTCGCTTTCTAAGTTCTGTGGCAGGGGCCATTTTTCCGATGCCGGTTTCTATATTAGACACGATTGAGTTCCTCCTTGGTGCCGTACAAGCCCCAGGGCCGGACGATCAGAATTGCGATCAGTACAAGGAACGGCACGACATCGGAGAGAAGCGGATTAACGTAATGGATCAGAAGCACCTCCAGGGCCGCGATGACACCCGCGCCGATCAACGCACCGGGCAGGCTGTCCAACCCGCCAACAAGTGCCGCCGGAAAGGCCTTGAGCCCGATCACCGCCATGTTCACGTCGATACGGGAATCGATGGTGACAAGTACTCCCGCCAGTGACCCCGAAAAGGTCGACAGGGTCCAAGCCAGGGCATAGACGGTATGAAGGTTGATCCCGCGTTGCGCCGCCAGCAGCGCATTCTGTCCAGAGGCACGCATCCGCATGCCCCAGCGTGACATGTGAAGAAATGCCAGAAGCCCTAGGTAGACCAGGAACGTGCAGACAACGAGCCACAGCGCGGCGGTGGAAACCCGGACCGAGTCGGTAAGTGCGATCGAGGCATTGTCGAAGCTGATCATTGCCGCAACGTTCAGTTGTTGTGGCCCCCAGATCAGGACCATTGCGCCGCGCAAAAGAATGCCCAACGCTACGGTTGTCAGAACGGCGGCCAAAACCGGTTGTCCCGTCATCTTGCGCATTAGCAGCAGATAGACGGACAACCCGACAACGATCGAAAACATCGCGGTGAGGGCAATCGCGACGAGAGGATCCGAGGCGATACCTGCCGATGTGGCAACCAACAGGTAAGCCCCCAGGATCATGAGTTCGCCATGTGCCAGATTCAGGACACGGCTGACTTTGTACACCAGGACATAGCCGCTCGCGACAAGAGCGTACAATGACGTCAAAACAACGATGTTTGCTAGAATTTGCATGATAAGCTCCTGTCGCGCTCAGGCCTCATTCGACCTCGTAGGCCTTCCAGTCCCGTGCGATCTCCATCGCGCCCTTTTCGTCGCTCCAGCGATAAGCGCGGTAATAGATGGTTTCGCGGAAATGATTGTCATCGGTCCATGTGATCGGACCTCCGCGCAATCCCTTGGTGTCGATTTCGATGTTGCTCATGACGGCATTAATCGCCTCGGCGCTTGTGTCTTCGCCAAGCTGTTCAAGAACTCCCTCGACGACGATGCCGCCGACCCATCCGTCGAGAATGGCCTCTGGATGCAGGTTGGAACCGGATTCCTTCACCGCATTGACAAGGGCTTGCGTGGCTTCGCTGTCTTCGAACAGCATCACGTTGGTTCCCAAGGTGAAAAGGTTCGGGTCCTTCATTTTCATCATCTCAAGTTCGGCCTCAGCCAGATGGCCGACGTAAGCGTTGCCTTTCCAACCCTGCTTGCGCAGCGCATCGACGAAACGGATCTGCACGGCCCACGGTGCCCAGGACAGAACTGAATCGGCTCCATTCTGAATCAGTTTGGTTGCGAAGGATGTGTAGTCAGCCGTACCTGGCGGCGCGATCTCGACGCCGGCCGATTTCATGTCAGCTTTCAATACCATCCGTTCGGCTTCTTCCATCCCCGCCCGCGAGATTGGAATGCCCATGGCGGAAAATCCGACGGTGGCATCGCTGCTTTCCCGGTCACGCAGGTAATCGACCATTGCGATGCTGTCATGAACTGCGGAAAAGCCCGTCGAACAATACAAGAGTGGTTTGGCCGGCGGCATCGTCTCTGCAGGACAGACCGAACCGGCAAACAAAACGGGCACTTTCCTGCGCGTCGCCTGGCTGATGATCGGGGCGAAGGTTGCCGATGTGCTGACCGAGATGATCATCTGCACATCGTCCTGGGTCAGAAACCTTTTGGCGTTGCTCGCCGCCCGCGATGCATCCCCCTGGTCGTCATAGATCACCAGCGACACGGTCTTTCCGTTGACGCCTCCCGCTTCGTTCAGGCGGTCGAGGTACAGCTTCAAACCCTCGGCCGGCGCGGCATATGTGCCAGCGGCCCAACCGCTCAGTGCAGCACTTACCCCGATCACGACCTCGTCATCGGCAGCCAGCGCCGGTCCTGCGGCAACTGTGGCCGACAGGGCCAAGCTCTTGGCAAACTGTTTAATTTTCACGGTTTTTCCTCCCATAAGTGACAGCACAAAATTCATAGCCCTTGCCGTCATGACTGTTCGACGGGCCAATCGATGTTTTCGCGTTTCAACGCATCGACCATCATGGTTTTCCAGATGGCGGTGACTTCGGCATATTTTTCGGCATTGCTGTCCCAGAGCGTCCGCATTGCGTAACCCCGGACCATATTGAAGGTCATGTAGACCAGGTTCTCGGCTAAAGGCGGCGGCATGTATTTGGACATGACTTTGACCCATGCGGCCTCGATCGGCAGACGCGCTTTCTGCGACGCCTCCAGGATCTCGGTCTTCAGATCGGGATCCGTGTTCGCGGACAGAACAATGTCCAGAACGCTGAAGAAATGCTCCCCCAGAAAGAAGCTTTCTGCATCCCTAAGCATCTCGTCGAAAATTTTGCTCTGGTCGGTCGCTGCTTCAGCGCCCTCGACGCTTTTGTCGACGGCAATTTGGTAGAGGTGCTCGTGAACTGCCAGGATCAAATCCCGTTTGTGACGGTAATGATGCAGCAGTGCGCCCCTCGATACCCCGGCGTTTTGCACCACCGCTTCGGTGCTGAACCCGGAAAACCCACGTTCGCGCAACACTTCGATTGAGGCCGATATGAGGCGTGATCGCATTTCTAGGCTGCGTTCGTCTTGCGACCGTGAGGCATTGACCACATCGGCGTCCGCCTTGTCGCTCTGTTTGTTGGAGGAAATTTTAGTATTCAATGGATACCTTTCCATCCGCGACGAAAACAGCGTAGGTTTTCAACGGAATTTCGCAGGGCATCAGTCCGGGTTCGCCCGTGGTCACGTCGAAGGTTCCGAAGTGCCACGAGCATTCGACAAACTTTCCGCACAATTCGCCTTCTTCGGACAGCGAAGCCTCGCCATGCGAGCATTGGTCCTGAGTGGCAAAGAAGTTGCCATCGACATTGTAGACGGCGATGACGTCTCCATTCGGCAGGGTCTCGGCACGTATTTCGCCTTCCGGCAAATCTTCGGCGGGGAAAAGAGCCAAGATCCTTTTTGTATCTTCACTCATAGCATCGTGCTCCCGCCATTTACCGAAATCACCTGTCCGGTCACGAAACTCGCTTCGTCCGAGGCCAGGTAACTTACCATCGAAGCGACTTCGCTCATTTCCGCCGGTCGCCCCATCGGGATCACACTGAGAAATTTCTCTGCCAATATAGGATCGCGTTCGGTAATCTCGGCCATTTGCGGTGTGTTGGTCGCGCAAGGGGCCACCGTATTCACGGTAATCCCGTCAAGGGCGTACTCCCGGGCCAATCCGGTGGTCATGCCGTGCATGCCGCCCTTGGCCGCATTATAGGCGGCATGATCCCACAGACCGTTTCGCACGGAATCCGCACCAACGTTCACGATCCGCCCGCCACGCTGTTCGCGCATGACAGGCAACGCGTGCCAGCAGCACCAGATCGCCGTCCAAAGATTTCGGTCAATGGTTTCACGAAGGGTGTCGGGCGTATGTTCGGCAAATGCTCTGATGATCCCGCCACCTGCATTATTGACCAGAATGTCGAGCCGTCCGTATGCGTCAATGGCCGCATCGACAGCCGTCTTCGCAACGGATTCGTCCGCGAGGTTTCCGGGAACGACCACCGGGGGCTTTCCTTGAAAATGTCGCGCTGCCATTTCCTCGGCCGCCGCGGTCGCTTCGGTCTCGTCGAAATTGGCGATCACCAGCCGCGCCCCGTCTGCCATCAGACGTTCAGCGATGACCAGACCAATTCCGCGCCCCGCTCCCGTTATCAGGGCAACCTTGCCTGACAGTTTTCCACTCATAGTCGGTCCCCTCATTCTTCGTCGATCGCGCCCCTGCAAGACCGGGGCGCGATCCGTTCGTGTTACAAAATTATGCTGATCCGGCCCTGATTACGGAGGCCGTTGGTATCAAGAACAACACGCTTGGACCTGATCCGGATTTTGCCGTCCGAAACCTCCAGACCGTACAGGAGCTTGCCAAAGAAGATGTTGCTGAAGTCATCCTTGGTTCGATAGGTCAAAAAATTACACGCGACTTCAACCTGACCGTCATCTTGCGAAAGGATACGAACATTCGACACCTGATGGCGGGTTTTTGAATGCGGATACTCCGCATGGGCGGTCCGCTTCATCAATCGCTTGACCCGTTCGCCCAGCCGGTACCTGTCATCCGCGATGTAAAACAGGTTGTTGTCGGGTGACGCATCGGCGGGAATGTCCGTCGGCGGAATCTGATAGGTCGCATCGTCGGTGAATAGATCCAGCCATTCCGGCAGCCGCCATTCGTCAAGAAGCTCGGCTTCGGCGTAAAGAAAATCCTCTACTTCCGACCGCGTGAGCGTCCCGGCGTCAGATCCCTTTTCTGTTGCAACGTTCATGTCCGCTCTCCCTGGATTTGTTCAGGGCCGGTAAGGCGGCGGCTCCATTCGCGCCAGAACGCACGCATCTGCTCTTCGTCGTCCATCGCTGGCTGTTCCAAGCCCATGCCCTTTGATATGTCGTTCCACCGCACTTCCTGACTATTACGATAGCCCAGCTGGCAATGTTCCAGCGCCTCTACGTCATCCGGAGTGGCAAAGCCGCCGGGCCCGAGGAACTCCAGAAAGTTCGACAGGCGGAACTTGCGAGCCGCCGCGCTCTCTTCCTGCGGTCCGGCCGCCCAGGCATTGACGTGAAGCAGGTTTGGCGATTGCGGGAAGAAGGTGCGGATCGTCAGCGACATGATGTCGTTGATGATCAGGTTAGGGAAAATCAGCAGGTTGCGGTTCTTGTAAGCGATCCGGTCTGCTTTCTCCTTGCCGTATAGTTTTTCGTTCCGGGCGTTAAGAGCGTCGATCTCTTTCTTCCCTTCATCGCCCCAGAGTGACACCCATTGACCGGCAGGCCGTCCCCAGGGGGCGCTATATTCGATCACGCCGTGGCCATTGCCTAGATCCTTTCCAACACCGCTCAACGCGACATTGGTCAGGCCGCCTTCCATGGACTTAAGGTAGTCCAGGTAGGTCGCATGGGTGCTCGTCGCGTGATAGCCGTCGATGCTGTTTTCTACCAGCAGCTTCCAGTTCGCGTTCATCGCGTATTCCTGGGTGCCGCCAATGACCTCCATGCCGTCAACCGACTGATCGAAGATCACATCCAGATATTCCTTGGCGTTGCCAAGGTAATCAACAAGCGGGATTACTTCAGGGTCGTAGCACAAGAAATACAGCCCGCGATAACTTTCCAGCCGGGGCACCTGACGCATGTTGGAATCAGGGTCGTTCTTGAAGTCGTGCCCATAGCTTTCTTCGCCCGGCTGATTTCTCAGCGCGCCGTCCTGGCCGAAGACCCAACCGTGATAGAAACACTGAAAGGACTTGGCGTTGCCTTTGCGTTCACGGCAGACTTGGGAACCCCGGTGGGGACAGGAATTGAACAGCGCCCGGATGTTGCCCTGGCGGTCCTTGTTGAACAGAATGCTGCGGCCGCCGACCACTCGGGTCACAAAGTCACCCGGTTTCTTTAGTTCCGATTCGTGGCCGAGATAAAGCCAGCAAGTGGAAAAGATACGCTCGCGCTCTTTTACGAACACATCCGGGTCAGTAAAGTTGTTTCTGGAAACCTTGAAGAGATGCCGATCGTTGTCGATCATCACCAAGGGATCGTTTCCGTTGGGCTTCATTGCGTCTTATCCTCCTCCGGTTGATGGGTTTCAGGCGGGAATTGCCTGTCTGAGTTTGTAAGCGGGGTCCTCGATGGCGGCCCGCTCCAGCCGGATGCCGTTTCCGACCAGTTTACGTATTGCGGCCATGTCCTTGGGAACATTGATTGTGGTGCCCCCGACGATTTCACCGCCCCGCAAGGCGATGACGGCGAAGCGACCGCTGGCAGGATCACCGCGCAAGACGGTCTCTTCACCGATGCTGTCGCCCGCCACCTGAATGTTCATGCTATACTGATCGGACCAAAACCACGGCGCAGCCTTTGCCGGCTGCGCCGTGCCTGTTATGGACGCCGCGGCGATGGCGGCCTGCTGGTTGGCATTCGCCCAGGTCTCGATCCGCATCCAGCGATTGTGACACCGGCTGAACTGTTCGGTCGCATCCCCGACCGCCAGCACACCGCTGCTTTCGGTGACGGCCCTGTCGTCGACCCGAAGCCCCTGCGCGCCCTCTGGCAAACCGATCATGGCGGCAATCCCGCGCGGCGGCTCCACCCCGATGCCGACTACTACAAGATCGGCGCTTTCCACCGATCCATCGCTCAGCGTGGTGTCGCACCCCGACGCCGAGACCGGCCTTACATCATACCGGAAACGAACGCCGTTCCCGGCGTGTAGCCGTTCCAGATGTTCGGACGCCTCCGCGGGCAGTCCCCGTTCAAATAGACGTGAGCCGGCCTCGACCACAGTCACGTCGCAGGTCCCCGCTGCCGCTGCGGCAACTTCCAGTCCGATGATCCCGCCGCCCACGATCAAGATCTTTCCACCCATAGCCATCCGTTCGCGGATGGCAGCAGCGTCCTCGATCGTGCGCAGGACATGGATCGGCACGGTCAACCCGGCAAGCTGATCACATTGCCGGGCGCTGGTACCCGTCGCCAAAACCAGATGATCATAGGAAAGCTCCTCGCCCCCGGCGAGCGCCACGACCCGAGCGTTGGGATCGGCGTCGACGACGGGGCTGCCCAGCCGCAAATCTATTTCGGCGGCGCTCCAGTCGCCCTGCGCCTTCATGAAACGAGTCGACCAAGCCGGATCTGTCAGCATTTCCTTGGATAGCTGGGGTCGCTCATAGGGCAGATGCGGCTCCGCCCCGACCAGAACGACCGAACCGGAGAATCCCGCCGAACGGAGTTCCAGCGCGACTCGGGCCCCGGCCTGACCGGCGCCAACGACAACGACTCGTTCGGTCATGGGCGGCCAACGAACCTGCAGGCCACGCCCGGAGCATTTCTGTAATTGTCGGTCTGCATTCTCTCCCCCCTTCTCCGGCCACCTCCCGGCCGGTCAACTTTCTTGCCAAGAATTTACAAACAGGTTAGACTGTTTGTCAATGCACGAAAATCAGGGAGGCGCACAGTTATGTCGCAAAAAGCAGAAGATAGTGATAAAATACAGGTTGTTAGCGGGTATCAAAGCTGCAGTCTTGGCATGCTTCCACCGCGGATGCCGGATCGCGCAGATCCGCAGGTTCCCCATGATGCATCCCTCGGCAAAGTCCGCTATGGCCGGATCGGGAGCGTCTATTTCTATGACCAAAATTTCGACGCCGCTGTCGGGATGGTTGAGATTGAACTCAGCATTCAATGCCTTTCCGAGGGGCATTGCCGCGTCGAGGCATTTGGTATCGGCGATGGCTTTCAATCCTGCTCGGCCAATGGTCAGGACGCACCATTGATCATTCAGTTGTGCCGCAGGGACGGAACGGTGGTCGCCGAATCGAAATGGTCTTATTCGCGTATTCTTTGCGGGCATGTCGAGGCGCTGACACACAAAGAAGACATCCTGCTCGCCAGCGAGGAATTCGAATCAATTGAACTGGGGGTGATTCCCTCGACAAAAGGGACTGTATGCACTTGCGCAATGCCGCTCGGCACCTAGGTGTTGGATCCCATCGGGTTGCTCAACGCCGAGCGCGGGGGAGAGGCCTTAAAGGGCCGAGTGTGGCCTTGCGGTGTTGAGCCAGTCAAGACAGTAGTGCAGGTCGGCGTTTCGCGCTGCCGATGTCGAACGGCCTGACCCAAGGGGTTCATCGCAGCATCTGGTGGATCGGATTTAGGATAAATGATTTGGTTCTGCAGTCCAGATTTTGCTGATGTATTCGTAGGGCGGCGTTAGGCATTTCAGCGTCTTGAGGCGGCGCGCGAAGTTGTAAGCGTCCAGGGCGTCACTGAGGTGGCTACGAAGCTGATCGTGGCTCTCGTCATGATACCGTTTGACCGTGGCGTCCTTGATGGTGCGGACGTTTGAACCGCACCGGGTTTGCCGGAGGCAGGTTGATGTAAGTTACGCGGCCATTGTCTGAGTTTCCAGAGCCGCGTGGTAGTTTGCTTCGGCCTCTGCTGGCGGGATGTTTCCGATGGGTTCCAGCAGGCGGCGGTGGTTGAACCAATCGACCCATTCGAGGGTGGCGTGTTCCACGGCATCGAAGCCGCGCCATGGGCCACGGCGGTGGATGACCTCTGCTTTGAACAGGCCATTGATCGTTTCGGCCAGGGCATTGTCGTAACTGTCGCCGACACTGCCGACCGAAGGTTCGATCCCGGCCACGGCCAGGCGCTCGGTGTATTTGATCGACAGATATTGCGATCCGCGGTCCGAGTGATGCACCAGCCCTGAGCCAGGCTGCCGCTGGTGAACGGCCTGTTCCAGAGCATCGAGCACGAAGCCGGCGTTTGCTGTCCGGCTCACCCGCCAACCCACGATGCGGCGGGCAAAGGCATCGATGACGAACGCCACATAAACAAAGCCCTGCCATGTCGCCACGTAAGTGAAATCGCTGACCCAGAGCATGTCCGGCGCAGGCACGCGGAACTGGCGGTTCACCTTGTCCAGCGGGCATGGCTGCGACTTGTCAGCTATTGTCGTCCTGGCCTTCTTGCCGCGAATAACCCCTTCCAGCCCCAAGTCCTTCATCAGCCGTGCCACCGTGCATCGGGCCACATCAAAGCCTTCGCGGCGCATCTGAAGCCAGACCTTGCGCACCCCGTAGACCTTGTAGTTCTCATCGAACACCCGCTCGATCTCGGGGCGCAGAACGGCATCGCGCTTGGCCCGATCCGGCAACAAGTCAGGGTTCGCCCGCTTGGCCATGTGATCGTAGAACGTTGAAGGGGCAATCGGCAGGTGCCTGCAGATCGGCTCGACCCCGATATCGTCACGGTGTTCTTCGATGAAGGCGATCATGTCTTGGACCGGCGGTCGAGCTCCGTCCCGCTGCGGGGCAGTCGCCGCTTGCGGCGATGAGAGCGGGGGCAAAATACGCCGATGCCTTGCGCAAGATCTCATTCGCCTGCTTCAGCTCGCGGTTCTCGCGCTCCAGCGCCTTCATCTTCTCGGCCATCTCTGAGGTGACTCCGGCCCGGTCGCCGCACTCAACTTCGGCCTTCTTGACCCACTCGTTTAGCGTGTTCGCCGCGCAGCCGATCTTCGCCGATACCGACACAATTGCGGCCCAGCGGCTCTCATGCTGCCCGGGATTGTCCAAAACCAGGCGAACAGCACGCTCGCGCACTTCGGGGGAATACTTGTTCGTCGTCTTGCTCATGATGCTCCATCCTTGTGTGTTCAAGATCGGGCATACTGAGAATGCAGGTGGGACCCCGTTCCATCCCGGGGAGGTAGATCCCG
>NZ_PGTB01000346.1 GCF_002786325.1 Pseudooceanicola lipolyticus
CTGCCCTATGCTGCCCAGGACCATGCCAGCGCCGGCTTCACCGGCGCGGCGCGGCTGGACCAGGTCACCTTCGCCCAGCCCCCCTGCCTGGTGCTGCCGGCCGGCCAGAGCGCGCTGCAGCTGGTGCAGAACATCTCCGGCGGCAGCGCCACCCCGCTGGATGTCGCCGCCCTGACCAGCGGCAGCGCGGCGATCTCGGGCAGCCTGACCTACCGGGTTTGAGGGGGGGCGGGCGCGAAACGGGCGGACAACATTCCGGAAGTTCGGTGAGCGGCAACACTCGGGATGGCCTGAGCGGCGATTTTGGGCCCGGTGCATTCAGGAGATTCTTGTCCGTCTACCGGCTTCGGAAACCGCTGGAAACAATGCCATCACCAATGCCAGACTGTTTTCGTTTAATTGGCATTTTCCCGGGCGAAAACTCCAATTTACCCGAAAAAGGCTCGTAATGTGGCGAAAATGGGGAATTTCGTGTTACTGATACTAATCAGTTCGTGAGGCACAATATCCGACATGGGGTTGTGTTGCCCGCAGTAACCAGTTTGAAAGAGGATTGTGTTTTGAAGACAGGTTTTGTTGCGGCTGCGGTTATGGCAGCCAGTGTGTTCTGCGGAAGCGGTGCATCCGCAGCCTACATCGATTTCTCGACCAGCAATGGCTGGACCAACGGAGCCCTTGCCTTTGATAATGGCTCGGAGTCGGTCAGCGTGCGTGGTGTCACCGTGAGTGCTGGCGCAATCAGTTCCAATGTCAGCGTGGCCAATATCCCTCACAAGGGTCTTGCCGTGTGCAGCGGAGCGGCACAGTTGGGCGGCTGGCAACTGGGTGGGTGCACGGGCGACGCGGCCTATCTCGATGGTCTTGGGGCGAATGAATTCGTTCTGCTCGATTTCGGCCCGCTCACCGTGAATTTGCAGGCAATTCACTTTTCCAATGTGGATGACGACGATAGATTCAGCGTTCTGAGCTTCGGAAACGGAGCGAATTCGCCGGCGACGGAAATGAGCCTGGACCGCAACCTTGCCGACGGCGTCGCTTACGCTTGGTCCAGTAACTACTCGGTCAGCCCGAGCAGCATTTTTGCGATTGGCGCGCTGGGAGATAATGACGACTTTAACGTGAAGCGGATCATGTTCGAGGTGGTTGCATCCGCCCCGGTTGCCCCGGTGCCGCTGCCTGCGGGTGGCCTTCTGCTGGTCGGCGCGCTTGGCGGGCTCGGATTGATGCGCCGCCGCCGCAAGGCCTGAGACGCCCTCGCCTGCTTTAGGGCTTACGCAGACGGGCGGCCGGTTGGCCGCCCGTTTCTGTTGCACTGCCAGTCACCGCGCGGCGGGGGCCCTGCG
>NZ_PGTB01000347.1 GCF_002786325.1 Pseudooceanicola lipolyticus
GCCCAGGGCGCCGGCAACAGGCCGGGCAACCGGTTGCGCCAGACATCGGCGGCCTGGAATTGCAGCGGTTCCGGCGCGGTCAACCGCAGCACCGCCACCGGGCGGCCGGCGCGGCCCGCCTCGGTCAGCTGCGATTCGATCAGTTCCATCTTGTCGGACCAATGCGTCGCCCCGGCCCAGCTGGCATCCAGCACGATCAGCAGCGGCCCGCTGCCCTCCTGCGCCCGGTTCGGGTTCAGCACCGGTCCGGCCAGCCCCAGGATCACCGCCGCCACCGCCAGCATCCGCAGCAGCAGCAGCCACCACGGCGTGCGGTCCGAAACGCTTTCGTCATCCTTCAGCCCCAGCAGCAGCGCGACGCCGGGAAACCGCCGGCGGATCGGCGCCGGCGGCACCGCGCGCAGAATCAGCCACAGCACCGGCAGCGCCAGCAGCGCCAGCAGCAGCCAGGGAGAGGCGAAACCGATACCGCCCAGAACCGTCATGACGTGCCCCCGTCCAGCGCGCGATACAGCCATAACAGAGCCTGTTGCGCGCTTTCACCGGTATGGTGCAGGCCGAATTGCCAGCCGGTCGCGCGGCACAGCGTCATCAGCTCGTCGCGCCGTTCGGCCAGCCGGGTCAGGTAACGCTCGCGCAGCTCGTTTGCCTTCAGCGTCTCGTGGCGCAGGGTGCCGCCGACGCTTTCAAAGATGGTCCGCCCGCGAAACGGGAACTGTTCCTCGCTGGGGTCCAGCACCTGCAATACCACGCCGCGCACGCCGCGGTCGGCGGCCTTGGTCAGCGCCAGCCGCACCTCGGCCAGGTCGCCCAGGAAATCCGAGATGAAAACCGCCCGTGCATGGGGAATCATCGCCCGGTGTTCGGGCGGCGCGTAATCCTGCGGCGCATCGACCGAGAAGGATTGCGCCAGCCGCAAAATCTGCGCATTGCCGCGCCGCGGCGGCAGGGTGGTACCGGTCAGGCCCACCCGTTCGCCCCCGCGCACCAGCAGGATCGCCACGGCCAGGCCCAGCAGGCGCGCGCGTTCGATCTTGCTGGGCAGCCGGGTCTCCTCCGAGCAGAACCGCATCGACGCACCCTGGTCGATCCACAGCATCACTGATTGCGCGATCTGCCATTCGCGTTCGCGCACGAATTGCTGGTCGCCCCGCGCCGAGCGGCGGTGGTCGATCATCCGCTTGCTGTCGCCCATCTGCGCCGGGCGATACTGCCAGAAATCATCACCCAGCCCGGCGCGCCGCCGCCCGTGATCGCCCAGCAGCACGGTGCCGGCCAATTGGTCGGCGCGCGCCAGCAACGCGGGCAGGCGCCCGGCTTCGGCCTCGGCGC
>NZ_PGTB01000348.1 GCF_002786325.1 Pseudooceanicola lipolyticus
AGCTTTCGGCGGTGGCGATCAGCCGGCCGGCCTGCCGCGCCAGCTCGAGGATCCGCGCCGCGGTCATGCCGCCATCATCCCGTGGGCGATTGCGGCGCCGATCACCACGCAGAGCGCGGCCAGCACCCCGGCGATCACGTCGTCCAGCATCACGCCCAGCGGATCGCCGCGCCGGTCGGCCCATCCCACCGGGCCGGGTTTCCAGATGTCGAACAGCCGGAAGAAGACAAAGGCGGTGATCCAGCCGGGCCAGAGCGCGGTGATCGGAATGCCCATCGACCAGGCCGGGTAGGACAGCGGCAGCAGCGCGATCAGCTGGCCGGCCACCTCGTCGATGACGATTTCCGAAGGATCCTCGTCCTCGCTGCCCTCGGTCATGACGGTGGTGGCCCAAATGCCGACGATAAAGATCGCCGCCGTGGCCAGCAGCAGCAGGGGAAAGCCGCCCAGCACATGCAGTGCCCAGCCCAGCGGCAGCGCCGCCAGCGATCCCCAGGTGCCCGAGGCCGGGGCCAGATAACCGATGCCGAACACGGTGCCGGCCATGCGCGCCAGGATACTCATGCCGCCACCAGCGTGGCGGTGGCGATGGCGGCGATCCCTTCCTCGCGCCCGGTAAAGCCCAGCCGCTCGGAGGTGGTGGCCTTGACCGAAACCGCGCCGGCCTCGATCCCGATGATCCGCGCCAGCGCCTGTCGCATCGCCGCCGAATGGGGGCCGATCTTGGGCTGTTCACAGATCAGCGTGCAGTCGATATTGCCTATGCGATAGCCCATCTCGCGGGCCAGGTCGGCGGCATGGCGCAGGAAGATCTCGCTTGCCGCGCCTTTCCATTGCGGATCGGAGGGCGGGAAATGCTGGCCGATATCGCCCTGGGCCAGCGCGCCATAGATCGCATCGGTGATCGCGTGCATACCCACATCCGCGTCCGAATGCCCCTGCAGCCCGCGCCCATGCGGCACCGCGATGCCACACAGCGTCACGTGGTCGCCCGGTCCGAACCGGTGCACGTCAAAGCCATTGCCCAGTCTGACGGTCATTGCGCCTCTCAATATTCGTTCGGCCCGGGTGAAATCGCCGGGCAGGGTCACTTTCAGATTGTCCGGATCGCCGGGCACGATGGCGACATCGATGCCATAGGCGCGCGCCACCTCCACATCATCGGCGGCCCCGCCGGGATGGGCGGCATGGGCGGCGCGGATCTCGTCAAACCGGAACCCCTGCGGCGTCTGCGCCCGGAACAGGCCGGCGCGGTCGCGGGTGCCGCTGACCAGCCCGTCCTGGCCCGTCCACAGCGCATCGGTCACCACCAGTGCCGGGGCGGCGCCCTG
>NZ_PGTB01000349.1 GCF_002786325.1 Pseudooceanicola lipolyticus
CGGCCGCCGCGCCGGGGCCTCCCGAGGCGCGGGCGGGTCCGGGCGTGGCGGGCTGCCCCCTATCCGCCACGGCGCGCCCTCAGCTTGGCGAACCAGTCCAGCCGCTTTTTCAGGTCACGCTCGAAACCGCGCTCTACCGGCGCGTAGAGGTCCGGGCGGCTGATGCCGTCGGGGAAATAGTTCTGCCCGGAAAATCCGTCCTCGGCATCGTGGTCGTAATTATACCCGGCGCCATAGCCGTGCTCTTTCATCATCTTTGTCGGCGCGTTCAGGATATGTTTCGGCGGCATCAGGCTGCCGGTCTCGCGTGCCAGCCGGCGGGCCGCGTTATAGGCCATGTAACCCGCGTTCGACTTGGGGGCGAGCGCCAGATAGATCACCGCCTGGCCCAGCGCCAGTTCGCCCTCGGGGCTGCCGAGGCGCTCGTAGAGTTCCCAGGCATGCAGGCAGAGGGTCTGTGCCTGCGGGTCGGCGAGGCCGATATCCTCGACCGCCATGCGAGTGATGCGCCGCGCCAGATAGCGCGGATCCTCGCCGCCCTCGAGCATCCGCGCCAGCCAGTACAGCGCCGCGTCCGGGTCCGAACCGCGCACCGATTTGTGCAGCGCCGAGATCAGGTTGTAATGTTCCTCGCCCGACTTGTCGTATTTCGCCGCCCGCCGCATCAGCCGCGCCCCCAGCGCCTGCGGGTCCAGCTGGGTATCGCTGCGCCAGGCCGCCACCTGCTCGACCAGGTTCAGCAGCGCCCGACCGTCACCATCGGCCATCTCCTGCAGCGCCTCGCGCGCCGCGCCGGTCAGCGGCAGAGCGCGGCCCAGCTCGGCCTCGGCGCGCTGGGTCAGCAATTCCAGCTCGGCCAGGGTCAGCCGTTCCAGCACCAGCACCTGCGCCCGGCTCAGCAGCGCCGCGTTCAGTTCGAAAGACGGGTTTTCGGTGGTTGCCCCCACCAACAGGATGGTGCCGTCTTCCATATGCGGCAGGAACCCGTCCTGCTGCGCCTTGTTGAAGCGGTGGATCTCGTCGACGAAAAGCAGCGTGCCCTGGCCGTTGCCGCGGCGGATCTTGGCCGCCTCGAACACCTTCTTCAGCTCGGGCACGCCGGAGAAGATCGCGCTGATCTGCACGAAATGTAGGTCGCTCTCATCCGCCAGCAGCCGCGCGATGGTGGTCTTGCCCACCCCCGGCGGCCCCCACAGGATCAGGCTGCCCAGGCTGCCGGCGGCCAGCATCGCGCCCAGCGGCCCTTCAGGGCCGAGGATCTGCTGCTGCCCGATCACCTCGGCCAGCGCCCGGGGGCGCAGCCGGTCGGCCAGCGGGCGGTTGCGCT
>NZ_PGTB01000350.1 GCF_002786325.1 Pseudooceanicola lipolyticus
CAGCGCGGCGGATATCGAAACCGCGCTTGCCGCGGCGCACCCCTGGCAGGCGCCGGCGCCCGCGCGCGCCGCGATCCTGAACCGCGCCGCCGACCTCTATGAGGAAAATTTCGGGGAGATTTTCGCCATCCTCGCCCGCGAGGCCGGAAAGACCCTGCCCGATGCGGTGGCCGAGCTGCGCGAGGCGGTGGATTTCCTGCGCTATTACGCCGCCCATATCCCCGACGCGCCGCCGGCGGGCCGCTTTGCCTGCATCAGCCCGTGGAACTTTCCGCTGGCCATCTTCACCGGCCAGGTCTCGGCCGCGCTGGCCACCGGCAATGCGGTGCTGGCCAAGCCGGCCGAACAGACGCCGCTGATCGCCCATCTGGCGGTGACGCTGATGCACCGCGCCGGGGTGCCGCGCGAGGTGCTGCAGCTGCTGCCCGGCGACGGCCGGGTCGGCGCCGCGCTGACCTCGGATGCCCGGATCAATGGCGTCGCCTTCACCGGCTCGACCGACACCGCGCGGCTGATCCGGAGCGCCATGGCCGCGCATCTGGAACCGGGCACGCCGCTGATCGCCGAAACCGGCGGCCTGAACGCGATGATCGTCGATTCCACCGCATTGCCGGAACAGGCGGTGCAATCCATCATCGAAAGCGCCTTTCAGTCGGCAGGCCAGCGCTGTTCCGCCCTGCGCTGCCTCTATGTGCAGGAGGACATCGCCGAGGATCTGCTGAAGATGCTGACCGGTGCGATGGACGCGCTGCGTCTTGGCGACCCCTGGCAGCTGGCCACCGACAGCGGCCCGGTGATCGATGCCGAGGCCCAGAGCGGCATCCGCGCCCATATCGACCGCGCCCGCCACGAGGGCCGCGTGCTGAAGGAACTGGCGCCGCCGCAGGGTGGCAGCTTTGTCGCGCCGGTGCTGATTGAGATCCCCGGCATCGCCGCGCTCGAGCGCGAGGTGTTCGGGCCGGTGCTGCATGTCGCCCGCTTCCGCGCCGGCCAGATCGACCGGGTGATCGCCGAGATCAACGCCACCGGCTATGGGCTGACCTTCGGGCTGCACAGCCGCATCGACGACCGCGTACAGCACGTGACCGAGGCGGTACAGGCCGGCAATATCTATGTCAATCGCAACCAGATCGGCGCCATCGTCGGCTCGCAACCCTTCGGCGGCGAGGGGCTGTCGGGTACCGGCCCCAAGGCCGGCGGGCCGCATTACCTGCCCCGCTTCTGCGCTCCCGACCGGCAGGTCACCCAGGACAACTGGACCGCCCCGGCGCCGCTGCCGGCGGCCGAGGGCCACCCGGCCCCAGTTGAGGGCCAGTCG
>NZ_PGTB01000351.1 GCF_002786325.1 Pseudooceanicola lipolyticus
CCGGCGTCGATCCGCGCCTATGCGCCCGGCCAGCACCGCCGCGCCGCCACCCGCAGCAGCCTGCGCCACGATGTGGCGACGGCGCTGGAGAACGGCCAGATCCTCGCCCATTTCCAGCCGCAGCTCAGCACCGAGACCGGCGCGCTGACGGGCTGGGAGGCGCTGGCGCGCTGGAACCACCCCGACCACGGCATCATCGCCCCCGCCGAGTTCCTGCAGGTGATCGAGGACGCGGACCAGATGCAGCGGCTGGGCCAGGTGATGCTGACCCAGGCGCTGACCGCGCTGGCCGCCTGGGACAGCGCCGGGCTGAACGTACCCGCTGTCTCGGTCAATTTTTCACCCGGCGAATTGTCGGCCCCCGACCTGCCCGACCGCGTCGCCTGGGAACTGGAACGGCACGGAATCGCCCCCGAACGGCTGGTGGCCGAGATCCTGGAAACCGTGGTCGCCCGCAGCCCCGATGATGTGACCACCCGCACCATCCGCGCCCTGCACCGGCTCGGCTGCCGCATCGACTTGGACGATTTCGGCGTCGGGCAGGCCTCGATTGCCGCGATCCGCCGTTTCGGCATCCACCGCATCAAGATCGACCGCGGTTTCGTGCTGAAGGCCGACCAGGACCCGGAACAGCAAAAGATGATCGCGGCCATCCTGACCATGGCCGAACGGCTGGAGGTGGCGACGCTGGCCGAAGGCGTCGAGACGCCGGGCGAATATGCCCTGCTGTCGCAGCTTGGCTGCGGCTATGTGCAGGGCTTTGCCATCGCCCAGCCGATGCCCTTCGAGGCCACGCTGGACTGGATCGCCGCGCATAAGCAACGCGAAGTCGCAACACCGGCAATCGGGCGGCGCCGGGGATAAGCGGCAACTGGAGGTGTTCGGCGATCGCAGGCGTGCGGCCCGCACCGAACTGCGGCGATACCGTCGGTTCTGCCGCGCGATCTCGTGCCACCGGGCATCCGGATGCACCAGGGGAAAGCGGCAATGCAGTGGCTGAGGGCCTGCAGCCTCTGCGACGGCAAAGGCGTGAACCGCCGGAGCAGCCGCCAGATCTCGTGCCACCGGCCATCTGGATGCACCAGGGGAATAGACAGAAGGGTGGCAATCGAGGGCGCTGCCGATGGCAGGCGGGCCGGTGCCCCGCGCTCCGGAAAAAACATCGGCGGCCCATCTAGCGCGCCGCCAACCGGTCGCTTCCGATCCCATGCGCGGCGGGCGGTTCCGCCGCCCGGCGCTCAGACCTCCAGCCGCAGCAGCGCCCGCGCCTCCTGCCACAGCGCGGTGGTCAGGTCCGCC
>NZ_PGTB01000036.1 GCF_002786325.1 Pseudooceanicola lipolyticus
TGGCGGCGCTGCCCGCCGGCTGCCGTTTCGCCGGGCGCTGCCCGGTCGAGTTGCCGCCTTGCGCCGAGACACGCCCGCCGTCGTCAGAACCCGGAACCGGACGCGACGCGATCTGTCACGCCCTGCTCCAGAACGAGGCGGCGCGATGACCCTGCTGCTCCAGGCCGAAACCGTCAGCCGCCACTATCGCCTGCCGCGCACCACCTTGCTGGGCGCGCCGCCCAGGCTGACGGCGGTCGACCGCGTCAGCTTTACCCTCGAGCGCGGCCGCACGCTGGGCATTGTCGGCGAATCCGGCTCGGGGAAATCCACGCTGGCGCGCATGGTGATGGCCTTCGAGGCGCCGGATGCGGGCCGCATCCTGTTCCAGGGTCAGGACCTGAACCGCCAGGCACCGGCGGCACTGCGCCGGCTGCGGCGGCAGTTCCAGATGGTGTTCCAGGACCCCTATGGCTCGCTTGACCCGCGCCGCACCATCGGCTGGTCGATTGCCGAACCACTGCGCGCGCTGGGTGAACCGCCGGGCCGCCGGATCGACGAAGTGCTGCAACAGGTCGGGCTGCAGACCACCGACGCGGCGAAATACCCGCATGAGTTTTCCGGCGGCCAGCGCCAGCGCATCGCCATCGCCCGCGCCATCGTCACCCGCCCCGCCCTGCTGGTCGCGGACGAGGCGGTGTCGGCACTGGACGTGTCGGTGCAGGCGCAGATCCTGAACCTGCTGCTGGATCTGCAGGACGAATTGGGGCTCGGGCTGTTGTTCATCAGCCATGACATGGCGGTGGTGGCCAGCATCTGTGACGACGTGCTGGTGATGCAACAGGGCCGCGTATTGGAATCCGGCCCCGCGCCGCGCGTGCTGAACGCCCCCGACCATCCCTATACCCGGTCACTGCTGACCGCCGCAGGAGCCTGACATGACCCGCTTTATCCACCTCACCGATCTGCATCTCTCGCATCCCGAGCTGAGCGATCCGGGGCTGCATTCGGACACCCCCGGCACGCTGCGCCGGGTGGTCGAGATCATCAACGCCATGCAGCCTGCCCCTGATTTCGTCGTGGCCAGCGGAGACCTGACCAACCACGGCGATCTGCGCAGCTATCAGTTGGTCCAGCAGATCCTGGCCAAGCTGACGGTGCCCGCCGTGCTGGCGCTGGGCAATCACGACCGGCGCCCCGCCTTTCACCAGGTGTTCAGCGGCACGCCGGGCGAGCAACCCTACGACCATGACGTGGCGCTGGGCGGCCTGCATGTGATCACCCTCGACACCGCCGTGCCCGGCCGCGTCGGCGGCGGGCTGGAGGACGACCAGTTCACCTTTCTGACCGAGGCGCTGGCCCGGCATCCGGACCTGCCCAAGCTGCTGGTGGCGCATCACCCGCCGCGCACCGACCCGGACGGCCTGCCCTGGGGCAGCCTGGATGCGGAGAGCTCGGAACGGCTGTCCGGTATTCTCGCGGGCCAGCCGGTGATCGGCATCCTCAGCGGGCATATCCATATCAACCAGGTCAACCACTGGCACGGCATCCCCATCGTGGTGTCAAATGGCCAGCACTCGACGGTCGACCTGCTCGAACGCAAGGATCTGCGCATTGTCGAGGGCACCGGCTTTGCCATCTGCACCTGGCGGCCAACGGGATTGAGCGTGTCCTTCGTGCCGCTCTCCCCGGCGGCGCAAGAGATCACGGTGATCGACCAGGCGCGGCTCAGGGCGTTCAGCTAGGGCAATCTCCAAATAGCGATATCAGACCAGCCCCCGGAGCATTTCCGGGGCTGCCGTCGCTGTTTTGGCGTTAAACCTGTTTACTCTGCACCCGGTTGTGGCGGGCCCCTGCCCTAATCGGTCAGGTCCAGGGTGTGCTGCCGCAGCCAGGCCATGAAACCACGCGGGTCGTCGGCAAAGCTGTCCACCGTTTCCCGCGCGATCGGATGGCCGACAATCGGGCCCTGCGGCTTGTTCAGCGAATGCACGATCTCGTGCAGCAGCAGCCCCTGGCGCAGGATCGGCGACACCTTGTTGGCAATCATGTAGGCGCGCGAATTGCTGCCGGGGAATTTCATCGGCACCACCGTCGCCCCCGAACGGCGGATCATCTTGGCGGTGAACACGTTCCATTCCGCCTCGACCGCCGGGCCCCACCAGGTCTGCGACGACGCCACCACACCCGAGGGGAACAGCGCCACGACACCGCCATTCTTCAGATGCTCCATCGCCTTGGCGCGCATCTCCACGCCCTTGCGCTGCGCGTCCTGGTCATGCGGGAACGGCACCGGGATCATGTAGCTGCCGGCAACATCGTCGATCGCGGTCAGCAGCGACCGGGTCAGGATGCGGTAATCGGGACGCACCCGGCCGATCAGGTCGGCAAAGATCATGCCGTCGACCATGCCATGGGGATGGTTCGCCACCACGATCACCGGCCCTTCTTTGGGGATCCGGTTCAGCTGATGCTGCGGGGTGGTCAGGTCGATGCCCATGACGTCGAGACAGGCGCGCCAGAACGGCTGCCCCTGCGGCACGCCTTTCTTCTCGAACTCGGTCAGCAGGCGCAGGATGGTCAGCTTGCCGGTCAACAACTCGATAAACCGGATGGTCCGCGCCTTCCACGGATCCTCGAAGGTGGTCGCGTAAGATATGGTACTGCGGTCGTATTTCTTGAACTTGACCGTCGGCTGCCCCTGGCCCGCGAGGCCGCCCGCGGCGACGGAGGTTTCGTGATAACTGTCGGCCACAGGGCACCCCCGTCCCGGTTCAACGCCACTTGCGCCCGTGGCTCAAAAGCCCTCGCCGAACCTGTCGGCCACCAGCGCCTCGATTGCATCGGCCAGGGCGTCGGCATCGGGCCCGGCCGTTTCGACCTCAATAGTCGTTCCTTTCGATGCTGCCAACATCAAAAGGCCCATAATGCTGTCGCCCGAGGCCGACATACCGTCGCGGCAGATCTCGGCATGGGCGTCGAATCCTTCGACCACCTCGACCAGCTTGGCCGAGGCCCGCGCGTGCAGGCCCTTTTCGTTCACGATTTTCAGTGCTCTGCGAGTCATTCCAGGGCCGTTTGTCATCCCGCGCTGATATTCTGCGTGTCGATATATTTCTTGCCGGCGTCCATCGCGCTGCGCACCGCATCGGCCACCGGCAACTGGCGGCTTTTCGCCAGTTTGATCAGCATCGGAAGGTTGGCGCCATACAGGATGCGCCGGTTGTCGGGCCGGCAGGCCAGCAGGCTCAGGTTGGACGGCGAGCCGCCGAACAGGTCGGTCACCACCACCACGCCGTCGCCCTTGTCCACCGCGTCGGCGGCAGCGCAGATCTCCTGCTGCTTGGCGTCCCGATCATGGTCGGCCTCGATGGACACGGCTTGCATCCCCGGTTGGACGCCCACGACGTGTTCGATCGCGGCCAGATACTCTCTGGCCAAGCCTCCATGTGCCACGATCACAATTCCAATCACACTCTACTCTCATCGGCGATGGCGCGGCCCAGAAGCTCGCGGTGCCTAATTGACACCTGCTGACCATCCTCTGCAAGGGCCTTGGCCAGCCTTTCAGATACAGCAACCGAACGGTGTTGCCCGCCGGTACACCCGAAGGCGATGGACAGGTGCGCCTTGCCCTCTTCCGCATAGGCGGGCAGCAGCAGGCGGGTCAGATCCAGCACCCGGTCGAAAAACCCGGCAAAGCGCGGATCGCCGGCGACGTAATCGGCCACCGCCGGATCACGCCCGTCAAGCCCGCGCAGATGGGGCTGCCAATAGGGGTTGGCCAGGAACCGGCAATCGAACACCATGTCGATCGATGGCGGCAGGCCACGTTTGTAGGAAAACGACTGCACCGACACCGCCAGCCGGTCCAGACGGTCGGCGGCAAAGCCGCGCTCGATCTCGGCGCGCAGCTCGTGCACGTTCAGGTCCGAGGTGTCGATCAGCGTGTCGGCGCGGTCACGGATGGCCGCCAGCAGGTTCAGCTCGCGCGCAACTCCGGCCTCGGGGCTTTCGGCCGGGGCCAGCGGATGGCGGCGGCGGGTTTCGGAAAACCGGCGCAGCAGCACCTCGGCCCGGCAATCCAGGTACAACACGCTGAGGCCGGCATCGGGCCGCGTGCCCAGTTCCTCAATCAGGGCGAGGAAGCCGTTGGTGGAAAAGTCGCGGTTGCGCACGTCGAAGCCCAGCGCCAGCGGCCGTTCCGCCGGACCTTCCAGCAGCCGCGGGATCAGCCGCAACGGCAGGTTGTCGATGGTCTCGAACCCGAGGTCTTCCAGCACGTTGATCGCAGTCGACCGCCCGGCGCCCGAAGGGCCGGTGACCAGCACCAGATTGGTTTTTGCCGTCTCGGTCCGCATCCTCGCCTTCAGATATCCTCGCGGCGTCCCGCCTTCAAATATTGCAGCAACGCAGGGGTGAGATGTGGGGTGTCCCAGCCGTGAAGCAAGGGCAATGCCACCCCCAACAACGTGGTGTGATCCGGTTCCGGCAGCCGCGCCGGGCGGCCCTGGCCCATCTCGACCACCAGCGACAGCGGCACCGGGTCGGCGGGATCGGCGTTCAACAGGCCCAGTCCGCGCGCCTCGATCAGGCCGCGCAGCGCCGGTGGCGCCGCGGCGATCACCTGTCCGTTTTGCAGGCTCAGTTTGACCCGGTCATCAGCCACCAGGACCGCGCCATGCGCCATCAGCCCCAGCGCCAGCGCCGACTTGCCGCTGCCCGACGGCCCGCGGATCAGCACACCCCGGCCCTGCCAGGCGATGCAGGTGGCGTGCAGGATGGTCTCCGGCGGCATGACGGATCAGCCCCGCGCCCCGGCCCCCGGCCTAGACCGGCAGGCCGACGACAAAACGCGCGCCCAGCGGGTCCGAGGTGATGTCGGCCTCGGTCGGGCGGATGTTCTCGGCCCAGATCACGCCGCCGTGGGCTTCGACGATCTGTTTCGAAATCGCCAGGCCCAGGCCGGAATTGTTGCCGAAATGCTCTTCCGGGCGTTGCGAGTAGAAGCGCTTGAACACCTTGTGCAGCGCCTCGTCGGGAATGCCGGGGCCGGTATCCTCGACCACCACCAGCACCCGGTTCTCGCGTTTGCGCACCCAGACGCGGATCGCGTCGCCCTCTTCGCAGAACGAGATCGCGTTGGTGATCAGGTTGACGAAGACCTGCGCCAGCCGCGCCTCCAGCCCGTGCACCTGGATCGGGCCTTTCGGCAGGTCGGTGATGTAATCCACCCCTTTGCCGCGGGCGTCTTCACCCAGATAGCGGTTCAGGTTGCCCAGCATCGCCAGCAGGTCAAAGGGTTCTTCGTCCTCCTTGACCAGTTCGGCATCCAGCCGCGAGGCGTTGGATATGTCGCTGACCAGCCGGTCCAGCCGCCGCACATCGTGTTCGATCACGTCCAGCAGCTTTTCCCGTTGATCCTCGCGGGTGACCAGCCGCAGGGTGCCCACCGCCGATTGCAGGCTGGCCAGCGGGTTCTTGATTTCATGCGCCACGTCGGCGGCGAATTGTTCGTTGCCGTCGATGCGGTTGTACAGCGCCGAGACCATGCCGCGCAGCGCCCGGCTGAGCCGGCCGATCTCGTCCGGGCGTGCCGACAGGTCGGGAATGCGGATGCGGCCCGGATTCATCCGGCGCGCATTGCGGTCGCGGCCCAGCTCGGCCGCCTCGGCCAGGTCGGCCAGCGGGTTGGCGATGGTCGAGGCCAGCACCAGGCTGAGGCCGATCGAGACCAGGATGGCGATGACGAACATCTCCAGCACCCGCTCGCGTTCGCCGCGTACCAACGCATCGATCTCGCCCGAGGGGCTGGCCACCGCCACCACGCCCAGCGCGGTGCCGTTGCGCAAAATCGGTGCCGTGGCCGCCAGCACCGTGCCGCTGACGGTTTCCAGCCCGGTCTCGCGGATCATGCCGCTGGCGATGGTGCCGGCCACCTCCGCGCGCAGCTGATCCTCCAGCGTGGCGATGCCGCTGGCGGCACCGGGCGACAACAGCGCCGATGTGCCGCTCCACACCCGGCTGAGCCCGTCGGTGATCACCGTGCGGCGGTCATCGCTCTGCTGGGTCCCGGTAAAGGCCTCGCTTTGCGCGCTTCCGGTCATCCGGCCCAGCAGCCGCCCGTCGGGGTCAAAGACAAAAACCTCGACCCCCTTGCGCAGGTTCAACAGGTCCAGCGTCTGCCGGGCGTCACCGGCCTGCAGCGTTTCGGCACCGCCATCCAGCCCGGCCTGGAACACGTTGGTGATCAGCCCCGCCTCGCCCACCAGGGCGCGGGCGCGTTGCAGCACCAGGCTGTCGCGCGTGCCGTTCAGATACAGGATACCCGCCGCGAGAATGATCAGCGCGATCAGGTTGAACATGATGATCTTGCGGGTAAGCGGCGACCCCTTCAACGAGAAGAAGTTGCGCCGCGCCCGCCTGACCTTGAGCTCTTCGGCCACCGTGCTGTCGGGCACGACCCAGTCGTCGCCAAGAACGACATCGCCGCTGCGCGGCGCGGGGGAGGACGCGGTCTCTTTCACAAGGCTTCTGTCGACGATGCTCATCCGAGCGGTCTATTCTTCGTTATATCTATAGCCGATCCCGTACAGGGTCTCGATCGCTGAAAAATCGTCATCGGCGCTGCGCATCTTCTTGCGCAGGCGCTTGATGTGACTGTCGATGGTACGGTCGTCGACATAGACCTGGTCGTCATAGGCCACGTCCATCAGCTGGTCGCGGCTTTTGACAAAGCCGGGGCGTTGGGCCAGCGCCTGCAGCAGCAGGAATTCGGTGACCGTCAGCGACACGTCCTTGCCCTTCCAGGTCACCGCGTGGCGCAGCGGGTCCATCCGCAGATGGCCGCGCTCCATCACCTTGGCCTCGGGGCCGGCGCCCACGGCATCGCCCTCCATCGCGTCCTGCCGACGCAGCAGCGCGCGGATGCGTTCCACCAGAAGACGTTGGGAAAATGGTTTCTTTACATAGTCATCCGCGCCCATGCGCAGCCCGAGAACCTCGTCGATCTCGTCATCCTTGGAGGTCAGGAAGATGACCGGCATCTGGGTTTTCTGGCGCAGCCGCTGCAACAGGTCCATGCCGTCCATGCGTGGCATCTTGATGTCCAGGACCGCCATGTCCGGCAATTTCTTGTTGAAGGCGTCCAGTGCGGCCTGCCCGTCATTATACGTCTCGACCTCGAACCCTTCGGCTTCGAGAGTCATCGCCACCGACGTCAGGATATTCCTGTCGTCGTCCACCAATGCGATTTTCGACATTTTATATATGTCCTTCGTGCTGCTCGTTTATTTATAATTTTCCGCTATACATCGCTGCTTTGCTCATCCGAATCAATCCTTAAGTGCGAATCGTCACGATCTTGCCATCGCATTGCGGCAAAAAAGCGTTAGGATTGATTGAATTGTCGCACATTCGTCACCCGTCCCGCGGGCCTGCCACCCATGGTTGCGCTAAACATCGGTCTGGTGGCGCTAACTACGCCAATGCGACCTGTTCAAGCGTCAAAGCACCGTGATAAGACGCTCCTCGCCGCTCTGTTCGGCGTAGGTACAAGTGCAGCGGCAGGCGCCGGCATTGGGAGAAGACACATGACAACTGGACGGGTAAACCCGAATTTCCGCCTTGAAGATCAAGGGATCGAAGGGCTTGGGAACGTCTACTACAACCTGACCGAGCCGGCGCTGGTGGAAGCGGCGCTGAAACGCGGCGAAGGCACCCTGGGCAATGGCGGCGCCTTCCTGGTCTCGACCGGCAAGTTCACCGGCCGTTCGCCCAAGGACAAGCATGTCGTCAAGACCGACAGCGTCGCCGACAGCATCTGGTGGGACAACAATGCCCCGATGACGCCCGAAGGCTTCGACGCGCTCTATGCCGACATGATCGAACACATGAAGGGCCGCGACTATTTCGTGCAGGATCTGGTGGGCGGCGCCGACCCGGCCAATTCGATCGACGTGCGGATGATCACCGAACTGGCCTGGCACGGTCTGTTCATCCGCCACATGCTGCGCCGTCCCGAACGTGCCGATCTCGACGAGTTCACCGCCGATTTCACCGTCATCAACTGCCCCAGCTTCAAAGCCGACCCGGAACGCCACAACTGCCGCTCGGACACCGTGATCGCGCTGAACTTCGACCGCAAGATGATCCTGATCGGCGGCACCGAATATGCCGGCGAGAACAAGAAATCGGTCTTCACCCTGCTGAACTACCTGCTGCCCGGCAAGGGCATCATGCCGATGCACTGCTCGGCCAATCACGCCAAGGGCAACCCGGTGGACACCGCGGTGTTCTTCGGTCTCTCCGGCACCGGCAAGACCACCCTGTCGGCCGATCCCGACCGGGTGCTGATCGGCGATGACGAACATGGCTGGTCCGACCGCGGCACCTTCAACTTCGAAGGCGGCTGCTATGCCAAGACCATCTCGCTCAGCCCCGAGGCCGAGCCCGAGATCTATGCCACCACCAGCAAGTTCGGCACCGTGATCGAGAACATGGTCTTCGATCCGGAAACCTTCGAGCTCGACTTCGAAGATGACAGCCTGACCGCCAACATGCGCTGTGCCTACCCGCTGGAATATATCTCCAACGCCTCCAGCACCGCGCTGGGCGGTCACCCGAAGAACATCATCATGCTGACCTGCGACGCCTTTGGCGTGCTGCCGCCGATCGCGCGGCTGACCCCGGCGCAGGCGATGTACCACTTCCTGTCCGGCTTCACCTCGAAGGTGGCCGGCACCGAGCGCGGCGTGACCGAGCCCGAGCCGACCTTCTCGACCTGCTTCGGCGCCCCCTTCATGCCGCGCCGCCCGGAAGTCTACGGCAACCTGCTGCGCGAGAAGATCGCCCAGCACGGCGCCACCTGCTGGCTGGTCAACACCGGCTGGACCGGCGGCGCCTATGGCACCGGCAACCGGATGCCGATCAAGGCCACCCGCGCGCTGCTGACCGCGGCGCTGGACGGCACGCTGGCCGAGGTCCAGTTCCGCAAGGATCCGAATTTCGGCTTTGACGTGCCGGTCGACGTGCCCGGCGTGCCGCAGGTGCTGCTGGATCCGCGTCGCACCTGGGGCGACACGGCCGGCTATGACAAGCAGGCCGCCAAGCTGGTGCAGATGTTCGCCGACAATTTCGAACAATACGTGCCCTATATCGACGACGACGTGAAAGCCGCCGCGATCGGCTGACGCGCTCTGCGCAACACCGCCCCTCCCCCGCCCGGGGGAGGGGCCGCCGCCCTTGACAACCGGACGCCACAGGCGCCACTTGTCGCCATGCTGCGCCCTGCCCTCCTGTCCCTGACCCTGACCCTGCTGCTGCCGCTTGCGGCACAGGCGCGCAATGACGCCGCGGTTTACGATGCCGAGGTGATCAGCATCACCTATGGCGCCTTCTGCCAGCAGCAATCGGTGGGCGAAGTGCCCGCACCCGACACCGCCGCCGAAAAGATCGACCTGCTGCCCGGCGCGCCCGAGATCCGCTGGCAGACCAACCGCATCCCGGCAACTCCCGGTATCTCCTTCGGCATCCGCACCCAGACCGCCGGCGACGCGGTCTACAGCCCGGTGCTGATCGAGGTGACGCACCCGCCCTTTGCCGGCTCGGGCACCACCCGGCAAAGCTATGTCACCCAGCTGGGCGGCGAAGGCGCCTCGATCAACGCCTACAGCTTCGACCTGCGCGAAGAGATGGTGACCGGCCCCTGGACCTTCCGCGCCTGGCACAATGGCAAGCCGCTGTACGAGGTGCGCTTCGAGGTGGTGCCGCCCGACATGGCGCCCGAGATCGGCGCCGAATGCGGCAAGGAATTCATCTCGCGGAACGGTGCGGCACGCGCAAGAGTTTCCTAGAAACTCTTGGCAAAAGTCTTCTGAAGACTTTTGCCCCCCTCACACCACCAGCGCCCGCCGCACCAGGTTCAGCCCGGCCACCAGCAGCACCGCCAGCGTCGCCCGCCGGAACGTTGCCTGGTCGATGCGGTCGGAGAGCCGCGCGCCGATCTGCACGCCCAGCATCGCCGGCACGATCAGCACCAGTGAAAACGGCAGGGTCTCGCGGTTCAGCACCCCGGAGCCCAGATGCGCCGCCAACAGCGCGATCGAGCCCAGCCCGTAGATCACCCCCTGCACCCGGATCTGCTCGGCCTTGGGGGTGTCCAGCGCGGTCAGGTACATCACCGTCGGCGGCCCCCAAACCCCCGACAGCCCGCCGATAAACCCGGCCACGGCGCCCACCCCGCCCTCGACCCGCGCGCTGGGGGCGGCCAGTTTCAGCCGCAGGCCCAGCAGCTGGATCAGCGCAAAGCCGGTCACCGGAATGCCCAGCATCAGCAACAGGGTCGAGGCCGGCAGCACCCGCACCAGCTGGGCACTGGAGATCAGAAACACGAACCCCACCAGCAGGAACACCCGGAACCGCCGGATCGACTCCAGCGCCGCGCGCCAGCCCTGGCGCAGCGCCTGCACCCCGTTGGCCAGAACCGTCGGCAGGATCAGCCCCGCCAGCGCCAGTTCCGGCGACAGGATCATGCCCAGGCCGGAAATCATGATCATCGGCATGGCGAATCCCACCATGCCCTTGATCACCCCGGCCACCGCGGCCACCAGGCAGACCAGCACGAAGTCCAGCGGCGAAATCAGTGAAAACAGCATCGACATCCCGCCTTCATATCATCCCGCCCGCCGGCCGCACGCGAAAAACACTGCGCAACTTTTGATCTTCAGCGCCCCATCCCATGTATTTTTGTTGCGCTGCACCTGCGAAATGATTAGGACCGGGCGACACCAGACGAGGAGTTGATTCATGCCCCATGATGGCCAGGACCAGCCGGTGACCGACATCATCCTGCCCGATCTGCTGAGCCTGACCCGCGCGGCGATTGCGCCGGTTGAAACCGTGTTCGCCTCTGCCCGCGAACGCCTGCGCGAGATGGTCAGTGCCGACGGCAAGATTTCGTCGGCCTTGATCGAGGCCAACCAGGGCGCGGCCCATGCGCTGTCCTGGCTCGGAACCTATGCCGAAAGCCTGCGGCAGATGCAGAAATGGGCGGAAAAGCTCGACTCCGAAGGCCGGTTCGGCGAGACCGAGCAGCTGATCCAGCAGATCGCCTTTGGCGAATACCTGCACCAGATCGCCGGCGGCATCCCGATGAGCCAGGGCGAGATCGTGCGGATGCAGGATCTGGGGCTGGGCTGGGAGGCGCTGGCACCGTTCCAGGGCACCGAGATCCAGACGCTGATGGCGCGCGGCAACAGCCAGGCGGCGCGCAGCCGCCTCGTTGAACTGATGCAGGAGCAGGCCGCCAATGCCACCGTCGGCGCCTCGGGCCTCGACGAGGAACTGGAGATGATCCGCGACCAGTTCCGCCGCTTCGCCGTCGAAAAGGTCGAGCCCTTCGCGCATGACTGGCACCTCAAGGACGAGCTGATCCCGATGGAGATCATTTCCGAACTGGCCGAGATGGGCGTGTTCGGCCTGACCATCCCGGAAAACCTGGGCGGCTTCGGCCTGTCCAAGGCCTCGATGGTGGTGGTGTCCGAGGAATTGTCGCGCGGCTATATCGGCGTCGGCTCGCTGGGCACCCGCTCCGAGATCGCCGCCGAACTGATCCTGGCCGGCGGCACCGATGCCCAGAAGGAACATTGGCTGCCGCGCATCGCCAGTGGCGAGATCCTGCCCACCGCGGTGTTCACCGAGCCCAATACCGGCTCGGATCTCGGATCGCTGCGCACCCGCGCGGTCAAGGACGAAAACGGCGACTACCGGGTCACCGGCAACAAGACCTGGATCACCCATGCCGCCCGCACCCATGTGATGACCCTGCTGGCCCGCACCGACCCGGCCACCGACAATTACAAGGGTCTCAGCATGTTCCTGGCGGAAAAGACTCCAGGCACCGATGCCGACCCCTTCCCGACCGAGGGCATGACCGGCGGCGAGATCGAGGTGCTGGGCTATCGCGGCATGAAGGAATACGAGTTGGGCTTCGACAATTTCAAGGTCAAGGCCGAGAACCTGCTGGGCGGAGAAGAGGGCAAGGGTTTCAAGCAGCTGATGGAAACCTTCGAATCCGCCCGCATCCAGACCGCTGCCCGCGCCATCGGCGTGGCGCAATCGGCGCTGGACACCGCGCTGCAATATGCCCAGGACCGCAAGCAGTTCGGCAAGCCGCTGATCGCCTTCCCGCGCGTGTCCTCCAAGCTGGCGATGATGGCGGTCGAGATCATGATCGCCCGTCAGCTGACCTATTTCTCGGCCTGGGAGAAAGACCACGGCCACCGCTGCGACCTTGAGGCCGGCATGGCCAAGCTGCTGGGCGCCCGCGTCGCCTGGGCGGCGGCCGATAACGGGCTGCAGATCCATGGCGGCAACGGCTTTGCGCTGGAATACAAGATCAGCCGCATCCTCTGCGACGCGCGGATCCTGAACATCTTCGAAGGCGCCGCCGAAATCCAGGCCCAGGTGATCGCCCGCCGCCTGCTGGGCTGAGGCCCTTTCGCTTGGTTCCGGGCTGGTGCATCCTGGCCCGGGCCGACAGGAAGGGAAATTCATGACCGCCACCCGCATCATCCCGCCCGCCTTGCAGGGCGTCTATGACAGCTGGCACTTCGCCCCCGCCGTGATCAGCCGCGGCCTGATCTTCTGCTCGGGCATCATCGGCACCAGCCCCGATGGCGCACCGCCCGATCTTGGCGCCGGGCTGGAAGGCGCACGCCGCACCACGGAAACCGGCACCGCCGAAATCGCCGCGCTGCAGGCGGTCCGCGACCCCGAAGCGCAATTCGCCACCGCCTTCGAGGCGCTGCGCGCGATCCTGACCGAAGCCGGGGCCGACCTGTCCGATCTTGTCGAGATCACCACCTACCATGTCGACATGCGCACCCATATGGCCGCCTTCACCCGGGTGAAGGACCGCTATCTGTCACCGCCCTACCCGGCCTGGACCGCCATTGGCGTGGCCGAACTGGCGGTGCCCGGCGGGCTGATGGAAATCCGCGCCGTCGCCGAATTGCCCGCCTGACCGGGAAAACGGGCAGAACCGGATTTTTAGGATGTGTCGAAAAGACGGATCCGGGCCGCGCCGGTGGCTTTTTCGCTTGGATAAATACTCAGATCCGCCACGGGCCAGGCGGTTCGGCGGTCAGCCCGGTTGCTCTTCCGGCGGCACATCCACCGTTGCGATCCAAGGTTTCAGGTCGATCACCGGCGTGCCGTCATAGGCATCGCTGGCGTCGATGCCAATCACCCCGGCCTCGGCGACCAGCGCGGTGATGCGCACCGCCGACATCGCCACCGGGTTGGGCCGCGCCGGCGAGCGCAGCGAGAAGGTGCCGCGCGGCCCGTCGGCATGGGCCGGGGATTGCAGTGCCAGGTCGCGGCGCGACCGGTCCATCCAGGTCAGCAGCCAGATCACCTGGCCCACCTGCAGGCCAGCCAGTGCCGAAGCATAGCCGGGCGCCAGTTCGATCCGCGCCCCGCCACCGCCGGCTTCGCGGGCCTGGCGGATGTTGCGCGGGCAACTGCCCGGCTGCCAATCCGAGCGCAGCACGCCGATAAAGGCGAGGCTGGCATCGTCTTGCGCCGCCGGATCAAAGCCCAGCAGCGTCTCGCCGCCGCGGATCCCGGTGTCACTCATCCCCATCTCCTTTTGCGGCCCCCTGCACCGTTCGGCTGAAGGCGGCGACAAAGCGCGCCCGCGCCTCGGGCAGCGGCCTGTGCCCCAGTTCCGGCGCCAGCTTCTGTTCCAGGAAATAGCCGGTGGTGCGCAGCGCCTGCACCACCTCGGCATCGGGCGCGGTGCCCTCGCCGCGCAGGCAGGGCGGCAGCGGCAGCATCCGCGCAGCCCAGTCACCGGCGCCGGCGCGCGACACCGCGCGACCCGATTTCGGCGAGACATAGACCAGATCGTCCTGCGCCCCGGTCACCGCGCAGGCGCTGAGATCCAGCCCAAAGCCGGTTTCCTCCAGCAGCGCCAGTTCCCAGCGCAGATAGGCTAGCGGCCAGATCTCGTCCTGCCCCAGCAGGTCGAGCAACCGTTCGGTCTGCCGGTACAGCCGGCCATGCGCCTCGCGTTCGGGCAGGCAGAAGCCGACCAGCGCACAGACCGCGTTCAACCCGGCCAGCGCCAGCCGCCCGGACATCGCCGCCGCGGCGCGGCTGCGCAGCGGTTCCACATGAAAGGTGCCGATATGATCCTCAAGCCGCGCCCGCCAGGCCAGATCCAGCTGTGCGCCCGGTTGCAGCACCGGGGCGATCTTGCGGCTGGCGCCGCCGCGCACCACGCCGGCATGGCGCCCGTGGTCTTCGGTGAACACCTCGATGATGGCCGCCGTCTCGCCATGGCGCCGCGTGCTCAGCAGGATGCCATGGTCGCGCCATTCCATCAGTCGCTGAGCCCCGGTTCGTCCAGCAGGTGGCGCCCGGCCCGGTCCTCGACCTCGATCACCCAGAGATCGGGATCGAAGCTGCGCTGCCGCTTCACCGCCGCGTCGACCTCGGCCTCGGCCCCGGAAGACAGCGCGATCCAGGCGCGATCGCCGGTCATCAGGTCGAAGGAGCGCTGGTAGACGGTGGCCTGCCCATCCAGCGTGTTGAGCTTGACCAGGACCGCGCCGCCGGTGTCATCGCCATGGGCCACCACGAAGGCCGGGATCCCGACCAGCCGCAGCCGCGCCAGATAGGCATGCACCCAGAATTCCGCCGTCAGCCGGGTCATCTGCCCGCCCGCCCTGCCAGGGGGCGCCTCGGGCAAGAAGACATTTGGGAGAGACCCCCCGCCGCCCGATCAGGCATTGCCGTCCCGGAACTCCAGCCCCATCTCGGAATAGCGTTCCGCCTCTTCCAGCCAGTTGGGCCGCACCTTGACCGTCAGGAACAGGTGCACGCGGCGGCCCAGGAAGTTTTCCAGCTCGGTCCGGGCCGCCTGGCCGACATTCTTGATCGTCTCGCCCTTGCGCCCCAGCAGGATGCCCTTGTGCCCCTCGCGGGCGACATAGACCACCTGGTTGATCCGGGCCGAGCCGTCCTCGCGCTCTTCCCAGGCCTCGGTCTCGACGGTCAACTGATAAGGCAGTTCCTGGTGCAGCCGCAGCGTCAGCTTCTCTCGCGTCATTTCCGCCGCGATCATCCGCAGCGGCAGGTCGGCGATCTGATCCTCGGGATAGAGCCACGGCCCCTCGGGCAGCGACCCGGCCAGCCAGCGGCGCAGATCGTCCACCCCGTGCCCCTTCTCGGCCGAGATCATGAAGGTCTCGGCAAAGGCGAACCGGTCATTCAATTCCTTGCTGAGCGCCAGCAGCGCGCCGGATTGCACCCGGTCGATCTTGTTGATGGCCAGGGCCACGGTGCGCCCGGTGCCGATCTCGGCCAGTTGTTGCAGGATCGCCTCGACCCCATCGGTGACACCGCGCTGCGCCTCGACCAGCAGCACCACGATATCGGCATCCGAAGCGCCGCCCCAGGCGGCGGCGACCATGGCGCGGTCCAGCCGGCGACGCGGCCGGAACAGGCCCGGCGTGTCGACAAAGACGATTTGCGCCTCGCCTTCCAGGGCGACGCCGCGGATGCGCGCCCGCGTTGTCTGCACCTTGTGGGTGACGATCGAGACCTTGGCCCCGACCATCCGGTTGAGCAGGGTGGATTTGCCCGCATTGGGCTCGCCGATCAGGGCGACAAATCCGGCGCGTTTTTCCATGGGACCGTTCCGCGTTGCAATCCAGATGCTGTACAGGATTTGCGCCGGCTGGGCCAGAGCGCGAAATCTGCGCGCCGCGCGGCACTTGTGCCAGCAGCGAAACCGCTCAGCGCTTGCCCAGTTTCGCCATCAGTGCCGCAGCGGCGGCCTGTTCGGCCTGGCGTTTCGAATTGGCCTGCGCCTTGGCGGTGCGGCCATCCTCCAGCCGCACGCCCACGGTGAAGACCGGGGCGTGATCGGGGCCTTCGCGGGCCAGTTCCTGGTAACTGGGCGGCTGCTGGCCGCGCGCCTGCGCCCATTCCTGCAACGCTGTCTTGGCATCGCGGGCATCGGTGTCGACATGGGCAACCCGGTCCCCCCACAGGCGCAGGATCATCGCCCGTGCCGCCGACAGCCCCGCATCGCGATAGACGGCGGCGATCACCGCCTCCATCGCGTCGCCCAGCAGCGCCTGTTTGCGCCGCCCGCCCGACATCATCTCGGAGCGGCCCAGTTTCAGCACCTCACCCAAGCCGATCTCGCGGGCCACCTCGGCGCAGGCTTCCTTGCGCACCAGCGCGTTGAAGCGGGGCGCCAATTGCCCCTCGCTGGCCTGCGTATCCTGTTCCAGCAGCGCTTCGGCCATTACCAGCCCCAGCACCCGGTCGCCGAGGAATTCCAGCCGCTGGTTGTCCGGCCGCGCCGAGGACGAGGCCGAGCCGTGGGTCAGCGCCCGGATCAGCAGCTCGGACTTGTTGAAGCGGTGCCCGATCCGCTGTTCGAACGCCTGCAGATCCGCCGACAACTTCACTCGATCGCCTTGAAGAAACGGTTGCCGCGCCAGGTCCAGAAATACAGCATCGAGCGTCCGGCAGAAGAGAACATCACCCGGTCGGCCCGGCCGATCAGGTTTTCATAGGGCACATAGCCGACGCCGCCGGCGATCTGGTCGACCCGGCTGTCGGTGGAATTGTCGCGGTTGTCACCCATGAAGAAGTAATGCCCCTCGGGCACCACGAAGACGCCGGTATTGTCGGTGCTTTGGTTGCCAATGTTCAGGATGGTGTGGCTGACCCCGTTGGGCAGGGTTTCGATGGCGCGCTCTTTCTCGCAGGTGCCGCCCATGCCGACCGGGGCATTGGCGCAGCGCGGGGGCGAGCCCTCGGGCCCCTGCGGCATCATGGGTTCGGCAAAAATGCCAGCCTCTTCAACCTGTACCGGCTGGTCGTTGATGTGAAGCCGCCCCTGTACCATCTGGATCCGGTCGCCCGGCAGGCCGATCAGGCGCTTGATGAAATCATTGCCGCTGACCGGGTGGCGGAACACCACCACGTCACCGCGCTCGGGCTCGCCGCCGAGCAGCCGGCTGTTGCCGCCGCGCATCCAGCCGCACAGGTCCTCGGCATCGACGTCCAGGCCGATTTGCGGGATTCTCACGCTGGGACACGAGGCATAGGAATAGCCATAGCTCATCTTGTTGACGAACAGGAAATCGCCGATCAGCAGGGTTTCCTTCATCGACCCGGACGGGATCCAGAAGGGCTGGAAAAAGACGGTCCGGAACACCCCCGCGATCAGCAGCGCGTACACAATGGTCTTCACCGTCTCGGCCACAAAGCCGCTTTTCTTCTCGCCCGTCATGCTGCCCGCCCCTTGTCGCGTTTGCGGTTACATGCGACCCGGGCTGGCGCGAGTCAAGGCACGACATCCGGGCCGGTCGCGGCCAGCGGCCGTGCCTCGATCACCACGAAGGCCTGCGCCCAGGGATGATCGTCGGTCAGGGTGACATGGATCACCGCCTCGTGCCCCGGCGGGGTCATCTGATCCAGCCGGTCTTTGGCCCAGCCGGTCACCTGCATCACCGGCTGGCCGGTCCGCAGGTTCGACACCGCCATGTCCTTCCAGGCGATGCCCATGCGCAGCCCGGTGCCCAGCGCCTTGGAACAGGCCTCTTTCGCCGCCCAGCGCTTGGCATAGGTGCCGGCGGTATCGGCGCGGCGTTCCGCCTTGGCCTGTTCGATCTCGGTGAAGACGCGGTTGCGGAACCGGTCGCCGAACCGGTCCAGGGTGTTCTGGATACGCTCGATATTGGCCAGATCGGTGCCGATGCCCAGGATCATCGCGGCGGTCCCCTGCTGTGCGGCGCGTCACCGCAATTGCGGCGCAGATAACGAAAACACGCCCGGCCAGCCAGTTGTTTCTCAGGCGCCCCTACCCTGCGCGCTGGACGCTCTGCGCCGCGCAGAACCGTGTCAGCGCGGCGATGGCCGGGGCGCCGGGGGCAGCGATCGCCGGGTCGGTGCCGATCAGCGTGACCGCCGCCTGCGCCTCGCCCTGCCAGTCCAGCACCGGCGCGCCCACCGCCGCAAGGCCGGGGATCAGGTCTCCGGCCACGCTGGCATAGCCATCGGCGCGGGTCTGGTCGCGCAGCGCCGCGACATCGCCGGGCCAGGCCGTGCCGTCGCGCGCCAGCACCTCGGCAATCACCGAAGACGGCGCAAAGGCCAGGAACACGCGGCCGGTGGCCGAGTTCAGCAAATGCAGGGTGGATCCCAGCCCCAGCGCGGTGACGATGTAATTTGCCGACCGCTCCCAGCGGACCACGGTTGGCCCGTGGCTACCCCAGACACATAACAGCGCGGTCAGCCCGGTTTCGGCCACCAGGTCGGGCAGCCGGTCGGCGGTCTGGTTGACGAAATCCTGCCGCGCCATCGCCGCCAGCCCCAGCTTCAGCGCCTGCGGTCCGAGGTCGTATTTCCCCGATTTCGCCGTCTGCCGCACCAGCCCCGCCTGCGCGAAGGAGGCCAAATAGCGGTGCACCTTGCTGACCGGCATACCCGCACGCCTGGCCAGGTCGGACAGCGCCGCAGGCCCCGGACATTCGGCCAGGACAGCCAGAAGAAACAGCGCGGAATCAAGGGATTGAAGCCCGCCCGAGGGCCCTGACGCGGTTGCGTCTGCCGGCTCGGAAATATCGCTCATTTTTCTGCTCCGCAATATCAATTGCATAATATGGAAAAACTTAGCAGAGTCGTCTCCAAGCGCAAAGCATGATTCTCGGAGGGAGGCCGCGATGAGTTTGAAGCGCGTTGATATTTTGGGAGGCGGGCCAGCGGGGCTCTACACCGCGATCCTGCTGCGCCGCGCCCTGCCCGATGTGGCGGTCCGCGTGACCGAGACCAATCCCAGCGGGGTGACCTGGGGATTTGGCGTGGTGTTCTCGGACCAGGCGCTCGATTTTCTGAAGGCGGACGACCCGGAAACCCATGACCTGATCGCGCCGGAAATGGAACGCTGGCAGAACATGACGTTGAACCACCCGGCCGGACAGGTGGTTCTGGACGGCATCGGCTTTTCCGCCATCGGGCGGCTGCAGCTGCTGCTGATCCTCGAGGCACGGGCGCGCGCCCTGGGGGCCGAACTGCGCTTTGGCCAGCACGTCACCTCGCTCGGTGAATTGGACGGCGACCTGATCATCGGGGCGGATGGGCTGAACTCGCTGGTGCGCGGCGCGGATCCCGAAGCATTCGGCACAACCGTGTCCCATATGGAAAACCGCTTTGCCTGGTTCGGCGCCCGGCGGCCCTTCGACACGCTGACCCAGACCTTCCGCGCCACCGAAAAGGGCGCGATGAACGCGCATCACTATCGCTATGCGCCGGATATGAGCACGTTCATCGTCGAATGCGACCGGGCGAGTTTCTTCGCCGAGGGGTTCGACAAGATGGACGAGGCGCAGACCGCCGCGCGCTGCGAAACCGTGTTTGCCGATGTGCTGGAGGGCGCGCCGCTGGTCGCCAACAAATCGGTCTGGCGGCAATTCCCCAAGCTGTGGTGTGACCGCTGGTACAGCGGCAACCGTGTGCTGCTGGGCGACGCGGTGCATACCGCCCATTTCTCCATCGGTTCCGGCACGCGGCTGGCGCTGGAAGATGCCATCGCCCTGGTCGCGGCGCTGAAGACCCATCGCGATCTGCCCGAAACACTGGAGACCTATCAGGCGGTGCGCCAGCCGATTGCCAGGAAGATCGTCGAAGCGGCCAATACCTCCTGCGCCTGGTACGAGGTTTTCGCCGGCAAGATGTCGAAACCGCCGCTGGAGTTCGCCTTTGACTATGTCACCCGTTCGGGTCGGGTCGACATGGCGCGCCTGCGCAGGCTGTCGCCGCGTTTTATCGCCGCTTACGAGGCGCAACAGAAGTTCGTGACCGATCCGGTGGGCGAGTGCCCGGCGGCGCGCCAGATCGGGTTCAGGAAATCGGATCACCCGAATTGCAGCGCGGTGTTGTGGGACAATCTGAACCGCGACCCCGACAAGGCGGCACTCACCGGCCCGGCCGGCACGCTGAGCTATGCCGCGCTTTGCGCCCAGGCGGCGCGATGGGGCCACGCGTTCCGCGATGCCGGGCTCGCACGCGGCGACCGGGTGGCGCTGTTCCTGGATGACACGCCGGCCTATCCGGCGGCGTTTTTCGGCGCGGTGCGCGCGGGCTTTGTCCCGGTACTGCTGAATACACTGACCACGCCTGACCTGCTGAATTTCTACCTTGCCGATACCGGTGCCCGCATCGCGGTCTGCGAGGCCGAATTTGCCCGGCGTTTTTCGGACGAGGCCACGGCAGGCACCGGGCTGGACAAGATCGTCATCGTCAACGGTGATGCCGAAGGCAAATTGACGGTGCCCGAAGCGGAGTTTCTGGATGGTCAGCCCGACAGTCTGGACTGCGCCGATACCGCACCGGATGACATGGCGTTCTGGATGTATTCCTCGGGCAGCACCGGGCGGCCCAAGGGCATCGTCCATCTGCATCACGACATGGCCTATTCGCAGCAGAGCTTCGGCGCGCATGTGCTGAAGCTGACCGCCGATGACATCTGCTTTTCGGTGCCCAAGATGTTCTTTGCCTATGGTTTCGGCAATGCGGTCACCTTCCCCTTTTCGGTCGGCGCAACCACCCTGTTGATGCCGGGGCGGCCCGACCCGGCGCGCATCCTCGACCTGATCGACACCTGGAAACCCACGGTGTTTTTCGGCTTGCCGACGCTGTACACCGCGCTGTGCCGGGCCGAGACGCCGGGCCAGCACGACCTGTCCAGCCTGCGGCAATGCATGTCGGCGGCCGAGATCCTGTCGGAAGACGTGTTCAACGACTGGAAGGCGCTGACCGGCCTGCCGCCGATCGAAGGGCTGGGATCGACCGAGATGCTGCATGTCTACCTGTCCAACACCGCCGAAGAGCAGCGCCTCGGCGCGGCAGGCAAGGCGGTTCCCGGTTACGAGATCAAGCTGCTGGACCGCGACGGCGCACCGGTGCCGCCGGGCGCGGACGGGATCATGCATGTGCGCGGCGATTCCTCGGCCCCCTGCTATTGGAACCGGCCGGACAAAACCGCGGACACCATGCGCGGCGACTGGCTGTATACCGGCGACCGCTTTGTCGAACGGGACGGGTTCTTTTACTTCCAGGGCCGCGCCGACGACCTGGTGAAAGTGTCGGGCCAATGGGTCTGGCCGCTGGAGGTGGAGCGCTGTCTGAACGAACACCCGCTGGTGCACGAGGCGGCGGTGATCGCGCATGAACTGGGTGACCGGCGCATGACGCTCAGCGCCATGATCAGCCTGCGTGCGGGCGAGGCCCGCGGAGGCGAGACCGCAAAGCAGTTGCAGGATTACGTAAAATCTGCACTCTTACCCCATAAATATCCGCGATTGATCGTTTTTTCAGACGATCTCCCCAAAACCGGAACCGGCAAGATCGACCGGCAGGCGGTGGGGCAGCGGCTGAAACAAGAAGCGAAAGATATTGCCTAAATGGGCAATATAATGCACAAAAGAACCAGTGTGACTCGGGCAAACCGGGTAAGCCAATGGGAGGAATCATGAGAACTTATTTGACGGCGGCCATGGCCGCCACTTTCCTTGCGGGCGCCGTCAGCGCCGAAAGCGTCAAGATCGGATTTGTCACCACCCTGACCACCGGCGCGGCGGTGATCGGCAACGACATGAAGAATTCGGTCGAACTGGCCGTCGAACATCTGGGGGGCAAGATCGGCGACCTCGACATCGAGGTGATCTTCGAAGACGACGCCTTTGCCCCGGAAACCGGCAAACAGGTGACCGACAAGCTGGTCAAGCAGGACGATGTCGATTTTGTCGCCGGCTATATCTGGTCGCATGTGCTGCTGGCCTCGCGCAAATCGGTGCTGGATGCCGGCAAGTTCCTGATCTCGGCAAATGCCGGCCCCAGCCAGATGGCGGGCAAGCTGTGCGACAAGAACTTCTTCTCGACCTCCTGGCAGAACGACCAGACGCCGATGGCAATGGGCGAGGTGCTGAACCGGCAGGGGGTGAAATCGCTCTATCTGATGGCGCCGAACTATGCCGCCGGCAAGGACATGACCGCCGGGGTTGAACGCACCTTCAAGGGGGAAATCGCCGGCAAGGACCTGACCAAGTGGGGCGCCGATGCGCAGCTCGACTTTTCCGCCGAACTGGCCAAGGCCAAGGCCTCGGGCGCGGACGGGCTGTTCGTGTTCTACCCCGGTGCCGCGGGCGGTGCCTTTATCAAGCAATATGACCAGGCCGGCCTGAAGGACACGCTGCCGCTGTATTCGGTGTTCACCGTCGACGCGCTGTCCCTGCCCAAGCTGCAGGCGGCGGGCTTTACCTCGGTTCTGGGCTCGCGCACCACGCAGCAATGGGATCCGACCCTGGACAATGCCGCCAACAAGAAGTTCGTGGAGGATTACAAGGCCAAGCATGGCGCCTACCCGTCCTTTTACGGGGCGCAATCCTATGACGCGATCATGCTGATCGCCTCGGCGGTCGAGGCGGTGGGCGGCGACCTGTCCGACCAGGACGGCATCCGCGCCGCGATGAAAGCCGCCGATTTCGACAGCGTTCGCGGCAAATTCACCTATGGCAACAACCACCTGCCGGTGCAGAACTTTTATCTGCGCGAAGTGATCGAGGATGCCGACGGGATGTGGACCACCAAGGTGGTCGAAACCGTCTACGAGAACCACCAGGACAGCTATGCCTCTGAATGTTCGATGAACTGATCGCAACCGGGTAAGGAAATCGGCCGGAGCCCCGCGTTCCGGCCGATTTTCACAAGAGGCAGGACAGTTGGACATTTCGCTTTTCATCATACAGTTGCTGAACGGGCTACAGCTTGGCCTGTTGCTGTTTCTGGTCGCGTCGGGGCTGACGCTGGTCTTCGGCATTCTGGACTTCGTGAACCTTGCGCATGGCGCGCTTTACATGTTCGGCGCCTTCATCTGCGCCACGCTGACTTTTGCCCTGGGCAATTTCCTGTGGGCGGTGCTGGTCGCGCTGCCGATCACCGGCCTGCTGGGCTTTGCGGTGGAACGGCTGGTGGCGCGCACGCTCTATACCCGCGACCATCTTGACCAGGTGCTGGCCACCTTCGGCCTGATCCTGGTGATGGACACCGCCGCGCATCTGATCTGGGGCCCCCAGGGCATTGCCGTCCCCCTGCCACCGTTCCTGCAGGGCCAGGTCACGCTGACCGGCGATCTGGTTCTGCCCACCTACCGCCTGCTGATCATCGCCACCGGGCTGGCCGCCGCCGGCGGGCTGTTCTGGCTGGTGAACTATACCCGGCTGGGCATGTTGATCCGCGCCGGCGCGTCGAACCGGACCATGGTGTCGGCGCTAGGGATCAACATCCAGCTGCTGTTCTCGCTGGTCTTCGCGCTGGGGGCGATGCTGGCGGGGCTGGCCGGAATGCTGGTGGCGCCGATCACCGAGGCCAATATCGGCATGGGCAACTCGATCATCATCACCGCCTTCGTGGTGATCATCGTCGGCGGCATCGGCTCGATGAAAGGCGCCTTCCTGGCGGCGCTGATGATCGGCCTGATCGACACGCTGGGCCGGTCCTTCCTGGATGACATCTTCAAACTGTTCATGTCGCCGATCGCGGCGGAAAACTCGGCGCCGGCGATCTCGGCGATGCTGATCTATATCATCATGGCCTGTGTACTGGCGCTGCGCCCGCAGGGCCTGTTCCCGCCCAAGGTGCGCTGATGAGCGGGCGCGGCGGACTGACGATCGCGGTGATGGTGCTGCTGGCGGCGCTGCCGCCGGTATTCTACTGGACCGGAAATCCCTTTTACCTTGATCTGGCGACACGGCTGGTGATCCTGGCCATCGCCGCGGTCAGCCTGAACCTGATCCTGGGCTATGGCGGCCTGGTCAGCTTTGGCCACGCCGCCTATGTGGGCCTGGGCGCCTATGCGGTGGGCATCCCGGCGCATCACTGGCTGTATGGCGGTTTGGAAAGCCTCGGGCTGGCCACGGTCTCGGGCTATGTCCAGTTCCCGCTGGCCATCGCGGTCACCGCGCTGTTCGCGCTGGTCACCGGGCTGGTCTGCCTGCGCACCAAGGGCGTCTATTTCATCATGATCACCATGGCCTTCGCGCAGATGATCTTTTACCTGATCGTCTCGATCGAGGAATATGGCGGCGATGACGGGCTGGTGATCGACACCCGGTCCGAGCTGGGCCTGCTGAATCTGGACAATCCGCTGCAGCTGTTCGGGCTGGCCTATGTCTCGTTGCTGGTGGCGATGCTGCTGGTGCGGATGATCGTGAATTCCCGGTTCGGCATGGTTGTGCAAGGCGCCAAGAACAACCCCGAACGCATGGCGACGATGGGGTTCAACACCTATGCCTTCCGGCTGGTCGCCTATGTCATCTCGGGGGCGATGGCGGGTTATGCCGGGGCGCTGCTGGGCAATTTCACCACCTTCATCAGCCCGGAAATGATGGACTGGTCGCGCTCGGGCGAATTGATGTTCATGGTCATCCTCGGCGGCGCCGCCACCACGGTGGGCCCGGTGCTGGGCGCCATCGTCTTCATCGTGCTGGAACAGGCGCTGTCGACCATCACCATCTATTGGCACCTGCCCTTCGGCCTGCTGCTGATGGGGGTCGTCCTGTTCGTGCGCGGCGGCCTGGCCGGCATGCTGAGCCGGAACAAGGACCGCTGAGATGGGCGACATTCTGCAGATCCAGGGCCTGAACAAAAGCTTCGGCGGCATCAAGGCCACCGACAACCTGACGCTGGCGGTCGAAACCGGCGAATTGCACGCGGTGATCGGCCCCAACGGCGCCGGCAAGACCACGCTGATCAGCCAGCTCTCGGGCGCCCAGCGCCCGGATACCGGGCGCATCCTGTTCAAGGGCCGCGACATCACCGCCCTGCCCACCCACCGCCGCGCGCATCTGGGCATCACCCGGTCGTTCCAGATCACCTCGCTGATCATGGATATGAGCGTGCTGGACAACGTCGCGCTGGCGCTGCAGGCGCGCGAGGGGCATTCGTTCCGTTTCGTGCAGGCGGCACGCTCGGTCGACGGGCTGCGCCGCAAGGGGCTGGACTATCTCGACCGGGTCGGCCTGGCCGACAAGGCCGAGCAGCAGACCGTGGCGCTCAGCCATGGCGAACACCGGCGCATGGAATTGGCCATCGCGCTGGCCTCGGAAGCCGAGCTGATGTTGCTGGACGAGCCGATGGCCGGCCTCGGCAGCCAGGAATCGCACGAGATGGTCGACCTGCTGCGCACCCTCAAGGGCAAACATTCGATCCTGTTGATCGAACATGACATGGACGCGGTCTTTGCCCTGGCCGACCGCATCTCGGTGCTGGTGTATGGCCATATCATCGCCACCGGCACGCCGCAGGAGATCCGCGACAACGAGGCGGTGCAGCACGCCTATCTGGGCGAGGAGTGACGCATGCTTGAGCTGAAGGACGTCACTGCCCACTACGGCACCTCGCAGGCGCTGTTCGGCATCACCCTGGACCTGCAGGCCGGCCAGGTGGCGACGCTGCTGGGCCGCAACGGCATGGGCAAGACCACCACGATCAACGCGATCATGGGCATCGTGAAGGCCAGCGGCGGCTCGATCCGGTTCGACGGGCAGGATGTGACCACCATGCCCAGCTTCCGCACCGCCAATCTGGGTCTGGGGCTGGTGCCCGAGGGGCGGCAGATCTTTCCCAACCTGTCGCTGAGGGAAAACCTGATCGCCACCGCCAGCAACCACCTGGGCCTGCCCGATCCCTGGACCGTCGAAAAGGTCTATGCGCTGTTCCCCGAACTGGAGGCCCGCGCCGCATCGATGGGCAACCTGCTGTCCGGCGGCGAACAGCAGATGCTGGCCATCGGCCGCGCACTGATGACCAACCCGAAGCTTCTGGTGCTGGACGAGGCCACCGAGGGGCTGGCGCCGCTGGTGCGCAAGCGCATCTGGGAGGCGCTGACGGCGATCCGGCAACAGGGCATGTCGATCCTGCTGGTGGACAAGAACCTGGCCGACCTGATGAAGATCGCCGACCGGCATTACATCATCCAGCGCGGCAAGGTGGCCTGGAGCGGGACCAGCGACCAGCTGAACGGCGACCCCGAAATCCGCCATCGCTATCTCGAATTCTGATCGGGCGTGGCCCGCGGATTCGCACCGGCGTGGCGGCGGCGGCGCACCGGAAGCGGCGCGCCTTTGGTCAGATCCGGCGATTCCGCCGATAAATTGGGCAGATTTACGCAAAATCACCCTCGCCCCCTGTTGGGCGCTGTGTGCGACGGCCCAGGCCGCGACATGCTGAGGGTGCAGGGCGTCTAGGGTTCCGTTTCCCGACCGGGAAAGCCAGGTCCGAGAGATGCCGCCGGCGCGGCAAATTCCGCGCCGGTACACGGCGGGCCAAAATCCCGGGAGAGTACTGCGTCGGTTCGACCGCGCCTATCTCCAATTCCGCCAGCGGACCGACAGCACAATTTTGGCGGAACGACAACAGGGAGTTCAAATATGCACAAAGCCAAGATGCTGTCCGCCGCACTGATCGCGGCCGTCATGGCGGCGCCCGTCATGGCCGAAGAGAAATCCGAGTTCCGGGTGGCCTGGTCGATCTATGCCGGCTGGATGCCCTGGGGCTATCTGGAAAGCTCGGGCATCATGGACAAATGGGCCGACAAATACGAGATCGACGTCGAGATCGTGCAGATCAACGACTATATCGAGTCGATCAATCAATATACCGCCGGCGCCTTTGACGGGGTCAGCGCCACCAATATGGACACGCTGTCGATTCCGGCCGGCGGCGGGGTGGACACCACCGCACTGATCGTGGGCGACTATTCCAACGGCAATGACGCGATCATCGTCAAGGGCGATGGCGACCTCGGTTCGCTGGCGGGCAAGCCGGTGAACCTGGTCGAACTGTCGGTGTCGCATTACCTGCTGGCCCGCGCGCTGGACCAGATCGGCATGAGCGAGGCCGATCTGGGCGGGGTCATCAACACCTCGGATGCCGACCTGGTCGCCGCCTTCCAGACCGACGATGTCGAGGCGGTGGTCACCTGGAACCCGCTGGTCTCGACCATCCTGGAAGACCCCAATGCCAAGAAACTTTACGACAGCGCCGACATCCCCGGCGAGATCATCGACATCATGTTCGTCAACACCCAGACGCTGGCCGACAACCCGGCCTTCGGCAAGGCGCTGACCGGCGCCTGGTACGAGGTGATGGGCCTGATGGCGGCGGGCGACGAGGCGGCGCTGACCGAGATGGCCGAGGCGGCGGGAACCGACCTGGCCGGCTACAAGGCCCAGCTGGATGCCACCGCGATGTTCTATGACCCGGCCGAGGCGGTCGCCTTCGTGGAAAGCGATGCGCTGAAAACGACGATGGTAAGCGTGGCCGAGTTCCTGTTCGACAAGGGCATCCTGGGCGAAGGGGCGCCATCGGCAGATTATGTCGGCGTCGCCTATCCCGACGGCTCGACCACCGGCGATGCCGGCAATGTGCAGTTCCGCTATGATCCGACCTATATGCAGATGGCGGCGGACGGCGCGCTCTGAGCCGCGCGCGATGGGCTGCAACACCCCCACCCTGTCCCGCCCTCTGGACGAGGGACGGGATCGCGCCGGAGCGGGGCGCAACCTGCGCCGCCGCCCGCGTGAGGGGGTATTGCTCAACGATGTCAACCAAGCGCCTTCCCTCCCCCGATCAGGGGGAGGGTCAGGGAGGGGGCCGCTTCCCAAGGGATTACCCGCATGCGCCTGATCAACCGCCGTCCGGGCCGCGCCCTGACGCTGTTCCTTGCCATGGTGCCGTTCGCGCTGCTGATCGGCGCCTATAGCGTCGGCTCGGAACTCCGCCTCGCCGCCAATCCGCAGGACAAGCTGCTTCCGTCGCTGGCCACCATCGGCGAAACCGCGCAGCGGCTGCTGACCGAGCCCGACCGGCGCTCGGGCCGCATCCTGTTCTGGCACGACACCGGGATGAGCCTGCTGCGGCTGGCCGTCGGTGCAGCCATCGCCGCCCTGACCGGGCTGATCGCCGGGCTGGCGATCGGGCTGCTGCCGCATGTGCGCGCCACGCTGACCGGGTTTGTCGCGGTGCTGTCGATGATCCCGCCGCTCTCGATCCTGCCGATCCTGTTCATCATCTTCGGCCTCGGCGAGACCTCGAAAATCGTGCTGATCGTGATCGGCATCACCCCGTTCCTGATCCGCGATCTGAGCCAGCGGGTACTGGACATCCCGCGCGAACAGATCGTCAAGGCCGAGACGCTGGGCGCCTCGACCCTGACCATCGCCGCGCGGGTGGCGCTGCCGCAGATCCTGCCGCGGCTGATCCAGTCGATCCGCCTGTCGCTGGGGCCGGCCTGGCTGTTCCTGATTGCGGCCGAGGCCATCGCCTCGGATCTCGGGCTGGGCTATCGCATCTTCCTGGTGCGCCGCTATCTCGCCATGGATGTGATCCTGACCTATGTGCTGTGGATCACGCTGCTGGCCTTCGTCATCGACTGGCTGCTGAAACAGCTCAGCCGCAAGGCGTTTCCATGGATGGAGGCGGGGCTATGAGTTTCGTGACCGTCGAAAACCTGTTCCAGTCCTACGGGCCGCGGCCGATCCTCGACCGGGTGAACGTCACCGTCGAGGAAGGCGAGTTCATCTCGATCGTCGGCGCCTCGGGCTGCGGCAAATCCACCTTCTTGCGGCTGTTGCTGGCGCAGGAACGGCCCAGCCGCGGCGAGATCCGCATCGATGGCAACCCGCCGGCGGTGGAACCGGGACTGGAACGCGGCGTGGTGTTCCAGCGGTATTCGGTGTTCCCGCATATGACCGTGCGCGACAATATCGTCGCCGGCGAGGCGTTCCAGCACCGCTGGGGCCGCTTTTTCGGCGCCGAAAAACGCGCGGCACGCGAACGCGCGGATACCGTGCTGGCGCGGATCGGCCTGGCGCATGTGGCCGACCAGTACCCCGCCACCCTGTCGGGCGGGATGCAGCAGCGGCTGGCCATCGGCCAGGCGCTGACCGCGCGGCCGCGGATCCTGCTGCTGGACGAACCCTTTGGCGCGCTCGATCCGGGCACCCGCCTGTCGATGCATGATTTCCTGACCGAACTGCGGGCCGAAACCGGCATGACCGTGTTCATGGTCACCCATGACCTGTCCGAAGGCTTCAAGCTGGGCGACCGCGTGCTGGTGTTCGACAAGCCGCGCTGGGACCCGGACGACCCCGAAGCCTTCGGCGCCACCATCACTTACGATTTCGATGCCCGCAATGGCGGCATCCCTTTCCAGACGATCAAGGAGAAGACCCATGTTCCGCTTCCCGCCTGAACGCAGCCGCTCGCATCATCCGGCCGACCAGCGCCGCAGCGAGGCGCGGCACCATCACCCGGACCTGACCAAGCTGCGCGGCTGGAAGGCGCTGCAAAAGGAGGGCGAACTGCCCGAGGGCCGCTGGGACGAGGAACGCCGCTGGGCGCTGCGCATGGGCCTGACCGGCGCCGACAGCATCGAGGACAAGTCGATCCCCACCTTCGCGCGGGGTGAACTGCCGCATTACGCCGGCATCAACACCTTCCTCAAGGCGCCCTATGCCGAGGACGTGACCGAGGTGCAGCATTACGACGCCACCGTGCTGGGCATCCCGTTTGACGGCGGCACCACCTATCGCCCCGGCACCCGCTTTGGCCCGCAGGGCGTGCGCAAGATCTCGGCGCTGTACACGCCGTATAATTACGAGCTGGGCGTCGATCTGCGCGAACAGATGACGCTGTGCGACGCCGGCGACGTGTTCACCATCCCGGCCAACCTGGAAAAATCCTTCGACCAGATCAGCCGCGCGGTCAGCCATGTGTTTTCCTCGGGCTCGCTGCCGATCATGATCGGTGGCGACCATTCCATCGGCTTTCCCTGCGTGCGCGGCATCGCCGAATGCACCTCGAAGAAGATCGGGATCGTGCATTTCGACCGCCATGCCGACATCCAGGAAAAGGATCTGGACGAGCGGATGCACACCACCCCCTGGTTCCACGCCACCAACATGCCCAACGTGCCGGCCAAGAACCTGGTGCAGGTCGGCATCGGCGGCTGGCAGGTGCCGCGCGAGGCGGTGAAGGTGGCGCGCGAGCGGCAGACCAACATCATCACCATGTCCGACATGGAGGAGATGGGCATCGACAAGACCGCCGAGATGGCGCTGGAAATGGCCTGGGACGGGGTCGACATGGTCTATATGTCCTTCGACATCGACAGCATCGATTGCGGCTTTGTTCCCGGCACCGGCTGGCCCGAGCCCGGCGGCTTCCTGCCGCGCGAGGCGCTGGCGCTGGCCTCGAAGGTTGCGGCCGAGGGGATTTGCGGCATGGAACTGGTCGAGGTCAGCCCGCCCTACGACACCTCGGACATCACCGCGCTGATGGGCACGCGGGTGATCGTCGATGTGCTGGGCGCGATGGTCAGCAACGGCACGCTGGGCAAGCACAAGGCGCATATCGACAAGCCGGTCAGCATTCCGCATGGCGAATTCGAAGGCCACCGGTGGTCGAATGCCAGGTAACGTCCAGGGAAATCCGGTGCCCCGACACAGCCTGCCCCCGGCCCGGGCGCCCCGCCCGGGCCGCGCCCGGCCGACATATTTCTACACGAGCCACGCCTATGCCACATGATCACCCGCACCATCACCACCACCATCACGACGATCATCCCCACCCGCACGGGCAGGGCCACAACCATGCCCAGGCCGATCACCTGCATTCGCATCTCCAGCCCGAGGACGAGGCCGCCGATCTGCAAATCCTCGCCACCCAGTTTATCGACGGCTTCGTGCAGGCCGCCGACAAGGCCGCCTATCTGCGGTTGGCCGGCGTCCCCTTCGAGCGGCCCGGCGCCGGCGGCGACAAGGTGCTGAAGCTGGTGGATGTCGAGTTGAAAACCGAATGGCAGGTCGGCACCGCCGCGCCGTCCTTTGGCTCGCGCGAGTTGAGCTATCTGCCCTTCCCCGGCCCGATGATCCGCGAACGCACCAATATGGCGCTGGTTTACGTGTCGATGGATGAAAAATCGCTGCTGGATATCCGCGATTTCCTGGCCACCCGGAAGGCCGAGATCGGCGGCTGAGTCCGGACGGCGCTCCCACCGTGGCGTTTCCCGCAGCTGGCCGGGGTGTTTCCCCTTGTCTTGACGGCCCCGGCACGGCACCCTGCCACGCATATCCGGGGGGGGGTGAATTTGACCAAGGTACTTGCGCTGTCCAGCTGGGTGGCCACCGGCCATGTCGGCTTGTCCGCCGCGGCCCCGGTGCTGCAGGCGCTGGGGCATCGCGTGACGCAGCTGCCCACCGTCATCCTGTCGAACCATCCCGGATTTGCCCATGTTTCCGGCGCACAGGTGCCACCGGATCAGCTGGACGGCATGGTTCAGGCGATGGCCGCCAATGGCTGGCTGGGCGATCACGACGCGCTGTTGACCGGCTATCTGCCCAGCCCCGCGCATGTCGAGCTGGCCTGCCAGCTGATCGACCGGCTGCGCCGGCTGAACCCGCAGATCAGGGTGATCACCGATCCGATCCTGGGCGATGACGCCACCGGCCTTTACATCGCCGAGGCCGCGGCCACGGCCACGCGCGACCGGCTGGTGCCGCTGGCCGACACGCTGACCCCGAACGCGTTTGAGCTGGGCTGGCTGACCGGGCAAGCCACCGATACGCTGCCGCAGGCGATCGCCGCCGCGCGGCAGCTGATCGCCG
>NZ_PGTB01000352.1 GCF_002786325.1 Pseudooceanicola lipolyticus
CTGCTGAAGACGCTGAAGTCGCATGGCTGGAGCCGGGTGGCCATCGCCGCGCCGACGCGCGGCTGCGGCACCACCTTTTCGGCGATTCACCTGGCACTCAGCCTGGCCCGCGTGCCCGGCAGCCGCACCGCGCTGCTGGACCTGAACCTGCGCCGCCCCGGCCTGGCCACGGCGCTCGAACTGCACCGCGCCGGCGACATGGGGGGCTTTCTGCGCGGGCAGGTGCGGCCGGCCGACCACATGCTGCGAATCAGCGACCGGCTGGCGCTGGGCCTGACCCAGGCCACCGAAGCCGATCCCGCCGACCTGCTGCAAAGCGACAGCTGCGCCGCCGCCATCGGCGATTTGATGGACCGGCTGATGCCCGATGTGCTGCTCTGCGACCTGCCGCCGCTGCTGGACCATGACGACCTTGCCGCTTTCCTGCCGCAGGTCGATGGCGTGCTGCTGGTTGCCGATGGCACCCAGACGCTGCCGGACCACATCGCCGCCTGCGAACGCGGGCTGAACGGACAAACCAAGGTGCTGGGCGTGGTGCTGAACCAGGCCCGGCTGGCGGGGCCAACCCCGATTCACGCGTAAGATGAAGACCCCGGCGCACTGCTCCGGGCAAAAGGTAGAATACTGATGGGCCCCATCGCTTCTTTCGACGACATCGCCGATATGGTGCAGCGCCGTGCGGCCATGATGATTCTCATCATGGTGGTCGGCTTCCTTGTCTCGGCCACCTTCGGCCTGTCACAGGCCCCGGTCTACCGCTCGGTCGAGGTGCTGCAGATCGCGCCGCCCAAGGTCTCGGACGACCTGGCCGCCACCAGTGTCGGCGCGCCGCTGGCCACCGGACTGCCGCTGCTGCGCGAACGGCTGCTGACCACCGCCACCCTGTCCGAGATCGCCCGCGCTTATGACCTGTTTCCCGACCAGCCGCAGCTGAGCGGGGCGCAAAAGGCGGCGCAGCTGCGCGAGGCGCTGCGCATCGACTGGGGCGGTGGCGCATCCGAGTCGACCGTGGTGGTGATCTCGGCGGAACTGCCGGTGCCGGAACAGGCCCGGCTGATCGCCCAGGAACTGTCGCACCGGCTGATCCGGCTGAGCGCCGCGATGCGCATCAGCGAGGCGCAGGCGACGCTGGACTTCCTGTCCGGCACCGAGCGCGCGCTGCGCGCGGAACTGGCCGCACAACAGGCCCGGATGGCGGTGCTGGATGCCACCGCCGATGCCGAGGCCCGCGCCGCACTGGCGCGCGACACCCGGCGCAC
>NZ_PGTB01000353.1 GCF_002786325.1 Pseudooceanicola lipolyticus
TGACCTGCCCCCCGCGAAATCCCTCATCATGATGTAGAGTCTGCCCAACCTTGAAGGAGCAGACGAATGCGAAAGAGCCGTTTTACCGAGGCGCAGATTATCGGGATGATCAAGGAGCAAGAGGCGGGCATGCCGACGGCCGAACTGTGCCGTCGTCACGGGCTGAGCCCGTCCACGTTTTACAAGCTGAAAGCCAAATACGGCGGCATGGAGGTGTCAGAAGCCGCCCGGCTGAAGGCGCTGGAAGACGAGAACACCAAGCTCAAGCGCCTGCTGGCCGATACGATGCTCGACAACGTGGTCCTGAAAGATCTTTTGGGAAAGAACTGACGACGCTGACCAAGCGGCGAGAGGCAGCGCTCAGAGCGATGCGGGATCACGACATCTCGCAGCGCCGGGCCTGCCGGCTTGTCGGTGTCGATCCAAAGACGGTCCGGCGCGAACGCCCGCCGGATTGCCCCGAGATCCGCAAAGAGATGCAGGAGATTGCAGGCAAGCGACGTCGGTTCGGCTATCGTCGGATCGGCGTCCTGCTCGAACGCAAGGGCATGATCATGAACCACAAGAAGCTGTATCGGCTCTACCGGGAGGAAGGTCTCTCGGTGAAGCGACGACGTGGCCGCAAACGGGCCCGCGGCACACGCACACCGATGCCGGAGGCGGCGCGCCCAAATGCGCGGTGGTCGCTGGACTTTCTGTCGGACAGCTTTGGTGCTTCACGCAAGTTCCGCATCCTGGCAGTGATCGACGATTGCTGCCGCGAAAACCTGTGCCTCATGGCCGACACCAGTATCTCGGGAGCCCGTGTCGCCCGCGAGCTGGATGCGCTGGTGCGGGTCTACGGAAAACCAGGTTGCATCGTCAGTGATAACGGCACGGAGTTCACAAGCCGGGCCATCCTGAAATGGGCCGACCAGAACGATGTGCCGTGGCATTACATCGACCCAGGGAAGCCACAGCAGAACGCCTTCATCGAGTCGTTCAACGGCAGCCTGCGCGACGAGCTATTGAACGAGGAGATCTTTGACACCCTGAACGATGCCCGGCGAAAGCTGGCGCTATGGCGATATGACTACAATGCCGTCAGGCCGCATTCGTCGCTCGGAAACCAGACGCCACTGCAAGCGCGCCGAGCGCTTGAGCAATTTGAGGGCTCCGCGCCCGGCGCGCTTGCCCAAACCGAAACCCATGATTATCAAGATCAAACCCGCAGACTCTCGTTATGAACGAGGGACCGAAGGGGGGCAGGTCA
>NZ_PGTB01000354.1 GCF_002786325.1 Pseudooceanicola lipolyticus
GGCCCGCCGCCGCCGCGGGCGCGGCGCTGACGGTGGCGATGCCGCGCGGCAGGTCGCCCCACAGATCGGCGAGGCGGAAGGCGGCCAGCAACAGCGCCGAAGGCACGTAATCGGACGAAACGATGTCCAGCAGGTCGGCCCGGGCCAGATCGGCCGCCGCCACATTGCCGGAATGCGACCCGCCCCGGATCAGGTTGGGCGCCCCCATCATCACCGCGATGCCGTGATCATGGCAGGCCTGCGCCGCCTCGACCGTGGTGGGGAACTCGGCCAGCCGGATACCGTGGCCGGCGCTGACCGCGACCTGTTCGGCGGTGGTGTCGTCATGGCTGGCCAGGACCGCGCCGAACCGTTGCGCCGCCGCCAGCGCCGCCGCCTCATGCGCCTCGCCCAGCCGGTTGCGCACCGCGATCTGCGACGCCACGTGATCGGCGAATTGGTCGTCCGTCAGCCCGTGCTTGCCACAGACATAGGCCTTGAGCTTGCTGAGATCGCGGAACTGCCGCTGTCCCGGCGTGTGGTCCATCAGCGACAAGATGCCAACCCGGTCCTCGGGGCCGAAGCGGTCCAGTTCGTCGATCAGGGTTTCCGAGCAGATCTCGGCCCGCAGATGCAGGAAATGGCTGATCCGCAGCAGGCCACGGGCGCGCACCTCCAGCAATTCGCTGGCCAGCGGGCGGGCATATTCGCGGTAATCCGTGCGCGCGCCGGACATCACCGAGCCGACGCGCATCGCGTCGAACACGGTGGTGATGCCGGTGCTGGCCAATTCGCCGTCATGGGCCAGGATCGCCGCGGCATGGGGCCAGTCGACCTTGGGGCGCGGCTGGATGTGGCGTTCAAGATTGTCGGTATGCAGCTCGATCAGGCCGGGGATCAGCAGATCGCCCTCGCAATCCACCGCGCCCGGCACCCGCGTGGTGCCGGGATCGACCGCGGCGATATGGCCCTGGGATATCCGAACCGTGCCGCGGCACACCTCGCCGGGCAGCACCAGTTCGGCATTGGTCAGGATCAGTTCGGAAATCTCGTGTCGCATCTGCATGGGTCAGGCCTTTACCGGGTCGAGCGCGGCCAACAGCGCGGCCAGTGCCGCCTCCAGCTGCCCCGAATTGTCAATTTCGATCACCTTCAGCCCGGCCGCAAGCGGCGGTGCCGGGCGGGCCAGCCGCCGTGCGATCTCGTCCGCGCTTTCCCGGCCGCGGGTGGTCAGCCGCCGGGCCAGCACCTCGGGCCG
>NZ_PGTB01000355.1 GCF_002786325.1 Pseudooceanicola lipolyticus
CCGGTCCTCCCGAAGACGGCGCAGCGCTCCGGATGCCGCCATCAGGCCGATCCGGGTCTCGGCGGCACGGCGCGCGGCCTCGCGCAGCTCTTCCAGAAGGGCAGCCCGCGTTTGTCCCTGGTCCACGCCGCCGGCGGTGCCGAGCGCGCCGTTCAACGCCTGCCGCGCCTCGCCCCGTCGGCCGATGGCCTCCTCCCGGTCCGTCTCCGCATCCTCCACGGCCTCGCGCAAAGTGTCGGTGCGGACTGGGTCGGTTTCGGCCTCCTCGGCGGATAGCGCGTCGGCATCGAACCCCTCGGCGGCCCTGGCGCGCTCTGCCGTCAGTTCAGCGATCTCGGTGCGCAGCCCATCCCGGTCCAGAAGGCGGCGCAGAGCACCCAGCGGGTCGTCCCCGGGAGCGATCTCCTGGCCCTGGAAGACAGTGGCGATCTCTTCGGCGGCTCGCTCCACCGAGCGGACCTGACGCTCGCGTTCCGCCTCTACCTTTTCGCGCGTCCTGCGGGTCTCCTCGATCCGGCGGGCGGTTTCCGCCGCGCTCTTCGTTCGCTCTCGGGCGAGGCGCAGCGTATCGTCCACCGGGCTGTCCTCGCGCAGCCCGAGCTTGTCGCGCAGCGCTGCTGCCCGCCCGTCGAAAGCTGCGCGGGCGGCTTCCAGTAGGCCCACCCGGCGGTCGAGGTCCCGCGCCTTCCCGTGCAACTCCACGAGCTCGGCAAGATCGTCGCCGATCCGAAGTATCCTTTCGACGCCCAGGTCCGCGCACCAAAGTCCGGACACCCGCGCCTCGTAGGCGGCCACGGCATCGGCGTGGGCTTTCTCTTTCGTCTTTTTCTGCGCCTCGAGGCCGCGGACCATTTTCTCGGAGTCCTGCCGGCCGAGGATGCGGATCCGCCTCTCCTCCAATGCCCTGTCCAGGCGCCGCGCGGCGGCGACGGCATCCTGTCCGGCAGGCGGATCGCCTGCAATACCTTCGGCCAAGCGAAAGACCGTCTGCTCAGCCTCCGAGCGCGCCTTCTGCGCCTCATGCAAATGCACCATCGCCTGCTCCGCCAGGAGCACCGCCTCGAGAGCTGTCTTCACAGCCTCGAGCCGCTCGGCGAAGACAGAAGGGACGGCATCCGCGTCCAGCCCCAGCCGTGCTGCGAGCTTCTGCGCCGCCTCCGCCGGCGCAGTCTGCCTTCGCCGGGCAGCCTCGGCGTCGGCCCGGCGCCGCTCGACCTCGGCGGCCTGAGTGGTGCG
>NZ_PGTB01000356.1 GCF_002786325.1 Pseudooceanicola lipolyticus
CGCATAGCGCTGTTCCAGCGCCGCCAGCACCGCCGCGGCCTCCGGCGCCCCGGTGCGCCACAGGATCATCGGCGCGCGGTCCGGGGCGGCGGCCACGGCCGGGCCGTTTGCAGGTTTTGTCATCATGTCGGCTTTGTCATTGCGGCGGTGGGCCATCCCTGGGATCGTGCGGATCCCGGCCTTTCTACAGACAGGGAACGCGGGAAGGCAAGCAACCGGCCACGCCCCGGAATCGCGGTATCCCGGGGCGTGCGATTGCGGTAACAGAAGCGGCAAACCACCACGGACGGCCAGGGATGACCGGCGGATGATCAGGATATTCAGGACCGGCGCCCATGCCCGGCGCATGCCGCTGAGCTATCCGGCGCTGGCGCCGCTCTTTGCCGACAGCCTGCAGGTGGTGGCCCGGCCGGAGCAGGCCGATCTCTATGTCTTTGCCCATTCGCTGGATGTCGAGGAGGCGCCGCGCGCGCTGGTCGAGGACTGGCGCCGCCGCCGCCGCCCGGTGGTGATCCTGTCCGAAGAGCCGTTCTGGGACACCATCTGGGGCCGCCGCCCGACCACCCGCCAGCGGGTGATCGACACCGCCTGGGGGGCGCTGCCGGTGATCCAGCTGAACCATGTCACCAGCCGCATCTTCGCCTTCGACCGCATCCCCTATTACCTGCTGAGCGATCACCGCTTTGCCACTGCCTATGGCGCCCGCTTCGCCCGCAATGCCGCGCTCACCCCGGCCGCGTGGCAGGCGCGGTTTGCCGCGCGCAGGGTCGATGTCACCTTCATGTTCGAACGCCGCCCCGAGCCACATCACGCCCTGCGCTGGCCCGAGGCCGACCTCGCCGGGCTGTGCTCCTGGCGCACCGAGCTGGCCGAGGCCTGCAACACCGGCCGCGTCGAGCGGCGCGGCCGCAGCTGGCAGGGCGGGCCGTCCCGGTTCGAGCTGGAGAACTGGCACCTGGACAAGCTGGTGCGCCTGGACGGGCATGCCCGCTGCCTGGCGGCGATCGAGAACACCCATCACCCCGATTACCTCACCGAGAAACTGTTCGACGCCTTCGCCTGCGGGTCGCTGCCGCTCTATGCCGCCTCGCCCGGGCACCGGATTCACGGCTTCGGCCTGCCCCCGGCGGCCTGGCTGAACCTCTGGGGTCTCGCCCCACTGGTGCATATGGAGATGTCCGACCAGGGCTATCACCTGATCAACTCGATCAACCGGGTCACCGGGTTCCTTGGGCC
>NZ_PGTB01000357.1 GCF_002786325.1 Pseudooceanicola lipolyticus
GGCGTTGCGACGGCTGCGCGGCGCGATGGCGCAAGTGGCACAGCAGGACTATGCGGTTGCGATCGTCGACGATGGACGGGCGGACGAGATCGGCGCGCTGGCCCGCGACCTGGCGCGCTGCCGCGACGCGCTGGCGCAGGGCGAGGCATCGGCGCAGATGGCCCTGTTCAAGGCGCGCGCCTTTTCCGGCTCGTCGGCGGCGATGATGCTGGTGGATCGCGATCTCACTATCGTCGAATACAACGCCGCCCTGGCCGACATCTTCCGCGACAATCTGGCAGCGCTGCGCAGCCGGTGGCCGGATTTCGACCCCGAGGCGCTGTGCGGCGAAACGATCGACCGGTTCCTCGGTGATCCGCCGCCGCCGCGCGCGTTGCGCTCCGACCCTGCCAACCTGCCCCATAGCGCCGACATCTCGGTGGGTTCTGCCCGGTTGCAGCTGAATATCGCCGCGATTTGCGATGACGATGGCCAATATATCGGCGCCTCGCTGCAGTGGCAGGATGTGCGCCAGGCCCGCGCCGATGCCTCGATCCTCGACGCGATCCGGCAGAATCAGAGCATGGTCGAGTTCGACACCCGGTTCCGCATCACCGCACTTAACGAAACCTTCACCCGGTTTTTCGGCTGGGGCGACGAGGCGATCGGCCAGAGCCTGGAGGAACTGTTCGGCGCCAGCGAGGATACCAGGATCCAGATGCAGCGGCTGACCGAGGGGCGCAAGGTGACCCGCAAGATCGAGCGGCGCAGCAAAAGCGGCGGCCGCGTCTGGGTCGAACTGTCGATGACGCCGATCATGGACCGGCACGGCGCGCTGGACCGGGTGATCGAGGTCGGCACCGATGTCACCCGCATCGAACGCGCCCGGCTGGATGCCGAAGCCGAGCGCGCCCGCAACGCGGCCGCCCAGGACCTGGTGGTGGCGGAATTGCGCCGCGGCCTTGCGGCGCTGGCCGAGGGCGACCTGACCGCGGTGCTGGAAACGCCGTTTTCGGCCGAGCTCGACCAGCTGCGCCTGGATTACAACGCCGCCCGGGAAAAGCTGACCGGGGCAATCGCGCTGCTGATCACCGCCGCCGACAAGATCGGCGCGGGCGCCACCGCGATCGCCCAGGCCTCGGACAACCTGGCCCGGCGCACCGAGACCCAGGCCGCGACGCTGGAACAGACGGCTGCGGCGCTGGACGAGATCACCACCAGCGTGCGCGCCACCGCCGGCGGC
>NZ_PGTB01000358.1 GCF_002786325.1 Pseudooceanicola lipolyticus
TTGCCCGGGCACTGGCGGCGCTGGGGGCCGAGGTGATCTTTGTCACCGGCCCGGCCAGCGTGCCGCCGCCGCCGGGGGTCACGGTGGTGCCGGTTGAAACCGCGCTGCAGATGTCGGCGGCGGTGGACGCGGCGCTGCCTGCCGATGCCGGGGTGTTCGCGGCGGCGGTGGCGGATTGGCGGGTGAAAACCGCCTCCGATCGCAAGCTGAAGAAAACCCGCGACGGCATGCCGGCGCTGGAGTTCGCCGAGAACCCGGACATCCTGGCGCGGATTTCGCAGCTGACCGAGGGCCGGCCGGCGCTGGTGGTGGGCTTTGCCGCCGAAACCGACGAGGTGGTGGCCCATGCCACCGCCAAGCGGGCGCGCAAGGGCTGCGACTGGATCGTCGCCAATGATGTCAGCCCGGCAACCGGCATCATGGGGGGGAGCGAGAACGCGATCGTTCTGATCACCGCCGAGGGTGCCGAGGCGTGGCCGCGCATGGGCAAGGACGCGGTGGCGCAGCGGCTGGCCGAGCGTATCGCCGCGGCGCTGGCCTGATCGGGATGCCGCCTCTGGCGGACGTATTTACCAAAGAGAGCAAGCAGGGGGCGCAAATGGTCGTGATCCGGGTGCAGTATGACGAGGGCGCCGATACCGCGGTGCCGCTGCCGTCTTACGAAAGCGGTGGCGCGGCGGGGGCCGACCTGCGCGCCAACCTGCCGGACCGGGGCAGCGTGACGCTGGCGCCGGGGGCGCGGGCGCTGGTGCCGACCGGGCTGCGCATCGAGATTCCCGAAGGCTACGAGGTGCAGGTGCGGCCGCGTTCGGGTCTGGCGCTGAAACACGGCATCACCCTGCCGAACACGCCGGGCACCATCGACAGCGACTATCGCGGGCCGCTGGGGGTGATCGTGATGAATGCCGGCGAGGCGCCCTTTACCATCGCTCATGGCGAGCGGATCGCGCAGATGGTGGTGGCGCCGGTGCTGCGCGCCGAATTCGAACTGGCCCAGACGCTGAGCGGCACGGCGCGGGGCGCGGGCGGCTTCGGCTCGACCGGGACAGGCTGATGCTGCTGGTGCTGGCACTGGCGGCGCTGCTGTGGGGGCTGGGCCTGTTGATCGGCATGCCGCGCCGCCACCGGCTGCTGTTGCTGGCGCTGCTATTTGCGGCGGTTCTGCTGGCGCAGCTGGTGCTGCCGGACGGCCATCCGCTGC
>NZ_PGTB01000359.1 GCF_002786325.1 Pseudooceanicola lipolyticus
TGATCACCTCGGGCACCGCCACCGCGGCCGAGCTGATTGCCAAACGGATGCCGCCCCGCGCGCGCCACCAATTCGCGCCGCTGGATGCGCCGCGGCCGGTGGCGCGGTTCCTCGACCATTGGCGCCCCGACGCGGCGATCTTCGTCGACAGCGAGCTGTGGCCGCTGACGCTGGCCGAAACCCGCGCCCGCGGCGCCCGGCTGGCGCTGGTCAATGCGCGGCTGTCGACCAGTTCGGTGCGCGGCTGGAGCAAGTTCCCCGACACCGCGAGTTTCGTGCTGGACCAATTCGCCATCCTGCTGGCGCAGAACCCCGGCGCCAGCGCGAACCTCAAGCTGATGGGCGCCGATCCCGCACGGGTCCGCATCGGCGGCAACCTGAAAGCCACCGCAGCGCCGCTGCCGGTGGTGCAGGATGTGCTGGCGCAGCTGCGCGCCGCATTGGGATCCCGACCGCTCTGGATCGCCTCCTCGACCCATCCGGGCGAGGAAGAGGCAGTGCTGGAGGCGCATCGCCAAGCGCTGGCCCGCCACCCCGACCTGCTGCTGCTGCTGATCCCGCGCCATCCCGACCGCGGCGACGAGATCGCGGCGCTGACCCGGCGCGCCGGGCTTAGCCTGGCCCGCCGTTCGGCCGGGGAATGGCCCGAGCAGGACAGCCAGGTCTATCTGGCCGACACGCTGGGAGAGACCGGCACCTGGTATGCCGCCGCGCCGATCGTTTTCCTGGGCGGATCGCTGAAGCCCATCGGCGGGCATAACCCGTTCGAACCGGCCCAGGCCGGCGCGGCAGTACTGACCGGGCCGGGCTATTTCAACTTTACCGAAACCTATGGCCCGCTGATCGCGCTGGGCGGGGCGCGGGAAGTGGCGGATGCAGGCGCGCTGGCGCAGGCGGTTTCAGGCTGGCTGGACGCGCCCGAGCGGCTGGACCAGGCCCGCGACGCCGCCCGCCGCTTTGTGGCGGGGCAAAGCGCCTCGCTGGACGGGATTGTCGAAATGCTGTGCGCGGCGCTGGCACGGGAGCCGGACGATGGCTGAACTGTTCGTGACCAATTTCAACCGCAACTTCACCGGGGTCTCGGCCACCGCCGCCAACGTGCTGCGCCAGCAGGTGGGCCGCTATGACCTGCGGCTGGTCGGCCATCCCCTGCCCGGCTGTCCCGCGGCGATCGCGCTGGCCGAGGCGCGGGCGCTGTCG
>NZ_PGTB01000037.1 GCF_002786325.1 Pseudooceanicola lipolyticus
CAGGCCGAGCTGCCGCCGGCCCCCGGCCTGGAGGCGCGGCTGTGGCTGCCCGATGCCGCCGACCTGCATGTGCTGGCGGTGGCGGTGGCCGGGTCGGCCGAGGCGATCATGACGGTGAACGCCAAGGATTTCCCGCGGCAACTGCTGGCTGAGGAGGGGCTGCAGAGGCTCGATCCCGACGGTTTCCTGCACGCCCAGTGGTTGGCGCAGCCGGAACTGGTGGCGGCAGCGGCGCAGGGGGTGCTGGACCAGGCCAACCGGCTGTCGGGCGGCACCTGGGAGATGCGGGCGCTGCTGCGCAAGGCGCGGCTACCCCGGCTGGGCAAGGCGCTGGGATAGGGCCAGCCCCCCGGTTCAGACCCCCCAGTCGCTCTCCAGCTTTTCCAGCGCGGCGATGCGCTCGCCGGTTTTCGGGTGGCTCATCAGCCAGGCCGGGGCCATGCCGGCGCGTTGCTGGGTGAGCGCCTCGAGCTTGGTGAACAGCGATTTCTGCGGGCCGGTGCCGATGCCGGCCTTGGTCAGCAGGGCGGCGGCATAGGCGTCGGCCTCGTATTCGTCGCCGCGCGACAGGCGGGCGGCGATCAGCGAGGTCAGCACCCCGGCGATCCAGGGGCCGATGAAGGGGATGAAGCGGCCCAGCAGTAACATCAGCGCGGTGCGTAGGGCGTTCTGACCGGAGAAATCGATCATCCGACGCCGGGCATGGCCGAGGGCGACATGGCCGAGCTCGTGGGCGATGACGCTGGCCATCTCCTCGCCGGTGACCTCGCCGCTGAGGAACTTGCGATAGAAGCCGCGGGTGATGAAGATGCGCCCGTCCGGGGCGGCGAGGCCGTTCACCGGGTCGATCTCGTAGATGAAGACCGGGATCTGCGGCAGGTCGAGCGCGCCGGCCAGCCGGTCGGTCAGCCGCTTGAGCGCGGGATCGGCCAGCCGGGTGGAGCGGCGGTCAAGCTCGCGATGGGTCCGCCAGACCGAGATCCGGTAGAGCACCAGGGCATAGAGAATCGCCAGCAGGATGGGCGTGAATCGCAGCATGATCCGGATATGGGGATCCGGGCGGGACGGGGCAAGATGGATCGGGCGTGGGGTGCGGGTTTTGCGGATGTCCCGGCTGGGACAGGGGGGGAAGGTGGTGAAAAGGTTGAGGGTGGCGGGAATGGCCATGCGGTTCTGGGCAGTGAATGTGAAAGAAGGCCGGAGAGTTGCCGTTCGATGCGCAGCGTGTGAATGAGCAGGATGCGCAGGAATCGGACGTTGTTCGAGGAAGCATCTAGTCGCGCGCGGCCCGGCTCTACCGGCCGAAAGCGGACATTAGTAGTATCGTGTACGAACCACCAGCGCGCAACCACAGCCGTTGGCCCTCCCAAACGCTGCATTTTTCTTCCCATGTCGTCTAGATGTGCTAGTTCTGAAAATAGGTAGAAGCGTGTCAATCCAGATAGATGCTTGGCATTCAGTACGCTTGGAAGAAGACGTCGCATTTGCGCAGATAGATTGAGGTTAAATAATGATAACACGCCTCGAAATTGATGGTTTCAAGTCGTTCGAAGGTTTCTCGATTGACTTTAGCCCTTTTTCCGCGGTCGTCGGTCCCAATGCCAGTGGGAAATCTAATTTGTTCGATGCGATACAGTTAATATCACATCTGGTGGAGCAAGATGTGAGATCTGCACTCTTGGGCCTTCGGGGAGAGCCTGAAGAGTTATTCCGCAGAACACCTGGAGGGCAGTGCGATACTATGTCCTTTGCTGTTGAATTGCTCCTGCCGGCAAGTGGCACCGACCCATTTGGAGTTGAATTTGAAGTGAAAGCGAGACGACTCAGATATGAGATCGACCTTCAGATGCGTATAGGAGGGGATGGTGGTGTCGCGGGCATATTTGTTTCACGCGAGCAATGCTTGAGAATTAAGAAGTCCGAGGATGTGTCAGAATTTGTACGGGGAGTCAATAAGGGGCTGAGCTACGGAGGAAACATCGGTGATTTTCTTCTGACTGAATTTGATGATAGCGGCGCACCAATATTTAAGATGCGTCAAGATGGCGGCAGCGGAAAGCCGCGAATAATTCCGGCTCGGGATGCATCCAAGTCAGCAATATCTACAATCCCGAACGCTGAGTTTCCACATCTATGGGCAGTGAGAAGTTTTCTATCTGGAATCAATTTTTTGGAAATTAACGCCAAGGCCGCTAGAAGTGAAAATGATAGATTTGAGAAGCAAACAATGCGACCGGATGCATCAAATCTATCTGCGGTTCTAGCGAGAATCAAAGAAGAGACATCTTCAGAACTTAGGCCGGATGGGGCGCTTAACGAAGTTTCTCATGGACTATCGCGCCTAATACCCTCGGTGAGAAAAGTTATCAGCATAACCTCCACAGATAAGAAGGAGTTTTCCTTTGAAATCCAGATGGCTGATGGAGAGAAGTTTAGCTCCAGAGTTATCTCTGATGGAACTTTGCGACTTCTTGCGCTAATTACGTTTCTTTTTGACCCCAAAAGGAGTGGCTTGTTATGTTTCGAGGAACCCGAGAACGGTGTCCACGAAGGTCGCATATCAGCCTTGGTGGAAACACTTCGCGAAGCCTCAGAGTTTGACTTAGAAGACTGTCTTCAAATCATTATCAACACGCACTCACCCGCGGTAATGAGTTGCCTTAAGGACTTTGAAGTTATTGCGGCGGATGTGGTTAGCCGGACTGAGGGAACTTCGCCCCGAAAATCCACACGAATGAGAAGGGGCATAAAAAGCCAAACCGATATGTTCAATTCAGAACATCATCTTACGCGTTTTGAGGTTGAAAATCTTCTTCGAACCGCGGGAGATTCCGCATGACATATATATCATGGGGTCTATATGTCGAGGGGCGCACTGATGCTGATTACTTCAATGTTTTGATACCACGAATGATCACACATCTACTGCGTGGATCGGATGGCCCAATTTCCCTCGTTCCTGATTTGCCCGCACATACTTTTGGCATACCTCGTTTGAACTTGGATGCAATCACGGAGAAGGTTTGCGAGGGAAGCGAAGCCTTTCATCTTTTTTTTGTCCACGGTGACACTGGCGGTCGAGCAGTGGCAGAGCAACTGGAACATCGAACTTGCGCTCTTTGCGAACGTATTCAAGCTTCTTGTGATTTTCGGAGGGATCGATGTATAGTCATCGCCCCCAATCGCGAAACCGAAGCGTGGACTTTAGCAGACATTTCCGCGGTAAGGCGAGTTTTCGGCTTCACCGCGGACGCGCATCTGAACAATATCCCAACGACACCAACACAGGTTGAACACATCCAAGATCCTAAAAGGGTTACTCAAGAATTTCTTGAGGTTGTATCTGGCACGGCGCGCCGAAAGCGTCTGCGCTGGCCTTTTGAGAATATTGCACAAGAACAGAATATAGATTTGCTATTGCAGGTCCCGAGTTTCAGGACTTTCTCTGAGGCACTAAAGGTAGCGCTTAGAGGGGTTGGACATCCCAATATTTGAGCCAGAGAAACTTATCGTTTTGCTCGTATCTCCTAACCATGGACCAACAGGTACCGCCCGGTTGCCGCGCGATGTTGTCATGCGTGCCTTCAACATCGAATGGCTGTTCTCTATCCGTTGTGTTCGTAGAGGGTATCATGCCGCGAGCGTCACGACCGTCCATAAAGAGCTAAGAACGGTCACACTCTATTGCACATTCGTACTTCAGCTGTGGGCCGCTCAAGGTCAAACATAAATACCTATAACCATCATCCGCACAACCCCCAAGGCGCGGAACAAGGCGCGCAGCGCCGCCGCGCCATCGCCGGCCCGCCCGGACGGGCTGGCGATTTGGTGACATTTGCGCGGGGGGTCGGGGTCTTCCGGGTGTGGCGGGATAAAGCGCGCGGTTCGGGCGTTGGGTCGCCATCCCGCGGGCCGGCGCTGGCGCGGCTGGGGTGAGGAGAGGTCCCCGCTGGCGCGGGGAGGACAGGGGGAGAGGTCGTCTGTTGGGTGGGGAGCACGCAGGGCGGTGTTACCGGGTCAGCTCTTTCATGCCCTTTTCCAGCCCCGCCAGCGTCATCGGCACCATGCGGTCCTCGAAGATCTCTCGGATCATCTCGATGGAATGGGTATAGGACCAGTATTTCTCGGGCACCGGGTTGATCCACAGGCTGGCGGGCCATTGCTCGCGCGCGCGGGTCAGCCAGACTTGGCCGGATTCGGCGTTCCAATGTTCATTGGCGCCGCCCGGATAGGCGATCTCGTAGGGGCTCATCGAGGCATCGCCGACGAAGATGCATTTGTAATCCGGCCCGTAGGTGCGCAGCACCTCCCAGGTCGGCGTCTGCCGGTCCCAGCGGCGGCGGTTGTCGCGCCAGACGCCCTCGTAAAGGCAGTTGTGGAAATAGTAATGTTCGAGATGCTTGAACTCGGTGCGGGCGGCCGAGAACAGCTCTTCCACCACCTTCACATGCGGATCCATCGAGCCGCCGACATCGAGGAACAGCACCACCTTGACGGCATTGTGCCGCTCGGGCCGGGTTTTCACGTCGAGATAGCCGTGTTCGGCGGTGGCGCGGATGGTGCCGTCGAGGTCGAGCTCGTCCGCCGCGCCCTCGCGGGCCCAGCGGCGCAGGCGTTTCAGCGCCACCTTGATGTTGCGGGTGCCCAGCTCGACGGTGTCGTCGAGATTCTTGAACTCGCGCTTATCCCAGACCTTGACGGCGCGCTGGTGGCGGCTTTTCTCCTGGCCGATGCGCACGCCCTCGGGGTTGTAGCCCTCGGCGCCGAAGGGCGAGGTGCCGGCGGTGCCGATCCACTTGTTGCCGCCCTGGTGGCGGCCCTGCTGCTCTTTCAGCCGCTGGCGCAGCGTCTCCATCAGCTTGTCAAAGCCGCCCAGCGCCTCGATCTGCGCCTTCTCCTCTTCGGAAAGGTGCTTCTCGGCCATCTTGGTCAGCCAGTCGGCCGGCAGTTCGACCGCGTTCAGCACCTGTTCGAAGCCGATCTCCTCCAGCCCCTTGAAGGTGGCGGCAAAGGCGCGGTCGAACTTGTCGAGATTGCGCTCGTCCTTCACCATGGTGATGCGGGCGAGGTAATAGAACGCCTCGACATCATAGGTGGCCAGCCCTTCCTTCATCGCCTCGAGAAAGCTGAGGAATTCCCGCAGCGAGACCGGCACGCCGTGTTTGCGCAGGTTGTCGAAGAAGGGCAGGAACATGGGCCTAGACGAGAAAGCGGTCGATCACCACCGTGGCTATCATCCCCAGCACCGCGAAGGCAATGGCATAGGCCGCCGCGTATTGCGCGATGTCGAGCTTGGCGCCGTTGCGCCGCCGGGCGGTGAGCCCGCCGAGAATGGCGCCCAGCAGGGCGCCGCCGATCACCAGCATGTCTAGTCCTGTCCTGTCCCGCTCAGCTTGGGCGCGGCCGCGGCGACAGCGCGGCGATCTCGCGCATCTTGGCCCGGACCGCGATGTCCGAACCAAAGCCGTAGCGTGCCCAGCCGATGCTGTCCAGCCTGACCGCCTCGGCCTCGGGGTGGCGGCCGACCAGGTCCAGCGCCTCGGCCTTGAGCAGCATCAGCGTCGAAAGCAGCGCCGCGTTCTCGGCCTTGGCGGCGATCGCCAGATGCGGTTCGATCTGGCGCAGCGCGGTGGCGCCTTCGCCCTGGGCCACGGCAAAGGCGGCGGTCTGGGTGGTGATGAAGGCGCGGTGCAGGTCGGTGCCGGGCATATGGGCGAGATAGCCCAGCGCGCTTTGGTAATGCTGCTGCGCCAGGGCGGGGTCGTGGCCCTGGATCATCCGGCCCAGCATGTAATGGGCAAAGGCGCGGCGGTGGTCTTGCCAGCCGAGCTCCTGCGCGGTGCGGGCGGCGGCGGCGGCGGCGGTGCGCCGCGCGGTGGGGGTGGCGCCGGGGCCCAGCGCGGTCTGCACCTCTTCGATCCAGCTGCGCGGGGTTTCCGAGATCGCGCGCGACGGTTCGCTGTCGCCGCGCGGGTTGAGCCGGCTGAGGATCGCCGGCAGCTGTGCGGCCACCTCGGAGCGCGACATGCCGCTGTGCAGTTCGGGCGCGTAGGTGGCGCGCAGGATCAACATGTCAAAGCCGGTCAGCACGGTGTGCACATTGTCGTCGTTGAACACCGAATCCGGCAGGCGGTAGAGGTCGTTCAGCGGGCCGATGGCCTGGGCCAGCTCTTCGTGCAGGCAGTCGCGCAGCTCTTGCGGGGCGGCATCATTGGGCACGAAGACCCCCAGCTTGCCGCGTTCGCGCAGGAAGGACCAGTTGGTGACCTGCTGGCGCCGGTTTCGGCGGTATTCGGCGATGCTGGTGACATTGGGCACCACGAAACAGGCGGCCTGGGGCAGGGCGCGGCGGATCTCGTCGCGGCTGACCGCCTCGATGGTGATATTGGCACTGCTGCCGCGCACCTCGCGGATGTCGATCCCGGCCTCGCGGCGCAGCCGGTTCAGCAGCGCGGTCAGATCCGGGCGCAGGCTGGGCGGCGGCGCGCCGGTGACGCGCACGGTGATCGGGCCTTCGAAGCGGGTGAAGGCGGGCAGGGCGCGGCCGCTTTCCAGCGCGAAATGCAGCGCCAGGAAATCGGCGGCGATATTGGCGTTGGATTCGGCTGTGGGAAAGACCTGGGTAGCGCCGAACATCTTCATCGGTGGCAGGCTGCTGTCGGCGATGCGCGCGCGCGTCGGCGTGTCCGAAATGGTCGGGGCGGAACAGGCGGCCAGGGCCAGGGACAAGAACAGGACGGCGGGGCGGATCATGGGCGATTATACCTGATGAAGGGGGTCTTGACCCCGATACGGTCATAGAGCCGGCGGGCGGTGGTGTTGAAATCCTGGGTCAGCCAGTAGACGGCGGGGGTGCCATTGGCATCGGCGACATCATAGACCGCCTGGATCAGCGCCCGGCCGACACCCGTGCCGCGAAATTCGGGCCGTGCGAAGAGATCCTGCAGGTAGCAGACATTCTCGATTTTCCAGGCGTGGCGGTGGAACAGGAAATGGACCAGCCCGGCCGGGGCGCCGTCGACCTCGGCGATCAGGCCGCTGAAATCCTGCGGGTCGTCGCCCAGCAGCCGCGCGAAGGTGCTGTCATACACCGCCTGCGGCACCGAGGTTTCGTAGAAGGCCAGATAGGCCTGCCACATCTCGGCCCAGACAGGACGATCCTGGGCCTGCAGGGGGCGGATGCTGATGGAGGCGGCGCACATGGCAAAGAAAGTGGCAGAGAGGCCCGATGAGCTCAATACAGTTTCGGCTGATTCGAGGATCTATTAACTTTCAGGCAACAATAAGGCGGTATTTCGAGTGTTGTTCAGGGAATGGCGACGCGTCATTGCCTTGCGGCAATTAATTTTCAGGGCCGGCAATAGTGACCGAAAGCGCCTTTCGTCATCGCGGTTTACGGGTGGTTGTCGATACCACTGAGAAAGCCGAATTCGACATCAGGGGCTATCAGATCGGTACGGCGATGATGGAGCGGATAGCGGGGCGATTGTGCGCGGTTGTGTTTTCGCCGGAGGACCGGGTTGTCGGCGATGTAAGGGTGCGGCTGCTGGAGGGCTATGACATCATCTTTTTCGTTGCCCGCGACCGCGATGTGATCGTTGTGACGATCGGCGGGGTCCGGGTGCCTGACAAGGCCAAACCGACCGAAGGCATTTTGAAAAGCCTCGGACTCGCTGCTATATTAAAGGGAGCAAGCGGCGTATGACGGCACAACCGTTCATGGGTGCGGCCATGAAATATGATAAATATCAGGCACTTGACGAGAGCGACCGGATGGTAGCGCGCCTCTCAGAGATGCGGGCAGTGTGGCTAGGTTCAGAATATGCGCCGGTGTCTCACAATGAACCGGCACCCCTGGACCGCACAATTAGTCGTATCGCCCGTCAGACCGGCACGTCCGAAGCGACGGTGTCGCAGGTCCTGGAAGCCTATCAAAACACCGCCGAACAGCGGGGCTAAGACCCTTTACCGGTTCTGGCCACGGGCCATGAAGGCGAGGCGTTCGAACAGGTGCACGTCCTGTTCGTTTTTCAGCAACGCGCCATGCAGCTTGGGCAGCGCATTGGCGCCGTCGCGTTTCAGATCTTCCGGCGACAGGTCTTCGGCGAGCAGCAGTTTCAGCCAGTCCAGCACCTCGGATGTGGAAGGTTTCTTTTTCAAACCGGGCACTTCGCGGATCTCGTAGAACTGGGTCAGGGCCGAGGTCAGCAGCGATTCCTTGATGCCGGGATGGTGCACTTCGACGATCTTGCGCATCGTCGCCTCGTCGGGGAAACGGATGTAATGGAAGAAACAGCGGCGCAGGAAGGCGTCGGGCAGTTCCTTTTCATTATTCGAGGTGATGATGACGATTGGGCGCTGCCTGGCGCGGATGGTCTCGCCGGTTTCGTAGACAAAAAACTCCATCTTATCAAGTTCTTGCAAAAGGTCGTTGGGGAACTCGATATCGGCCTTGTCGATCTCGTCGATCAGCAGGACGACCTTTTCGTCGGAATCGAACGCCTCCCACAGCTTGCCCTGCTTGATGTAGTTTTTCACGTCATAGACGCGTTCATCGCCCAGCTGGCTGTCGCGCAGGCGGCTGACCGCGTCATATTCGTACAGGCCCTGCTGGGCACGGGTGGTGGATTTGACGTTCCACTCGATCATCTTCAGGCCCAGGGCTTCGGCAACCTGGCGGGCCAGTTCGGTCTTGCCGGTGCCGGGTTCGCCCTTGACCAGAAGCGGGCGTTCCAGCGTCACCGCGGCATTCACCGCAACGGTCAGATCCTCGGTGGCGACATACTCCTTGGTGCCCTGAAATTTCATGCTATTCCAACCCTTTGTTGCCTGTTGCGCCAGCGGTCCATTTTCGGCTGCCTTTAAACCAGAGCCGGCGAGGATTGTGTAGTGACATTCTGGGAAGGCTCGGCTAAACGCAGCGCCATGGTAAGCCAGATCTTCGAGAGTAAATAATGTCCGAGTGTCTTGGCCGAGCTGAGGGAGCACAAATGAAACAGGACGTTTTCCTGCCGGACGATTACCGACCGGCCGAAGATGAGCCGTTTATGAATGAAAGACAGGTCGAGTATTTTCGCCGCAAGCTGTTGCATTGGAAGCATGAGCTGCTGGCGGGAAGCAAAGACACCATCGAAGGTTTGCAGGACGGAACGCGCAACATCCCCGACGTGGCGGACCGCGCCAGCGAAGAAACCGACCGCGCGCTGGAGCTGCGCACCCGCGACCGTCAGCGCAAGCTGGTCACCAAGATCGATGCCGCGCTGCGGCGGATCGAAGACGGCGAATACGGCTATTGCGAAGTGACCGGCGAGCCGATCTCGTTGAAACGGCTGGATGCCCGGCCGATCGCAACCATGAGCCTGGAAGCGCAGGAACGCCACGAGCGGCGCGAAAAGGTCCATCGGGACGACTGACACAAAATAGGTTGACGGTACGTAAACGCCGGGGTTGCCGCCCCGGCGTATTTATTTGTAGCAAAAGTTCATGGCTGTGGAGCAGAGAAATATCACCGTGCTGGGCGCCGGGGTCGGCGGCCTCGCGGTGGCCACTGCCCTGGCCCGGCGCGGGGCGCGGGTGCAGGTCCTGGAACAGGCGCCGGCGCTGCGCGAGGTCGGCGCCGGCATCCAGATCAGCCCGAACGGGATGGCGGTGCTGCGCGCGCTTGGCGTGGTCGATGGCGATGCCAAGGGGGCGATGAAATCCCAGGGCACGATCCTTTGCGACTATGGCGATGACACGTCGATCCTGACCCAGCCGCCGCCGCAGGCCGGGGCGGCCTGGTATTATCACCGCGCCGACCTGGTGGGGCTGCTGAGCCGCACGGCGCAGGCGGCGGGGGTCAGCCTCCGGCTGGGCACTACGGTGTCGGCGCTCAAGATCGAGACGGATGCGGCGGTTCTGAGCCTGGCCGACGGCACCACCCTGACCAGCCGCTGCCTGATCGCGGCGGATGGCATCCATAGCGTCGCGCGCAAGGTGGTCGAGGGGCCGGGCGCGGCGAAGTTCTCCGGCCATGTCGCCTGGCGTGCGGTGGTGCCGTGGGAGGGGCGCGAGGCCGAGCCGGTGGCGCGGGTGGCGATGGGACCGGGACGGCATGTGGTGACCTATCCGCTGCGCGGCGGGCAGGCGATGAACCTGGTTGCGGTCGAGGAGCGGCGCGACTGGACCAGCGAAAGCTGGAGCCGCCGCGGCGACCCGGAAGATCTGCGCACCCGCTTTGCCGATTTCGGCGGCCGCGCCGGGCGGGTGCTACGCGGGGTCGACCAGACCTATCTGTGGGCGCTGTACCTGCACCCGGTGGCGACACGCTGGCATGCGGGGCCGGTGGCGCTGCTGGGCGATGCGGCGCATCCAACCCTGCCGTTCCTGGCACAGGGGGCCTGCCTGGCGCTGGAGGATGCCTGGGTGCTGGCGGCGGTGCTGGACCGGGCCGACACGGTGGAGGCGGGGTTTGCCGCCTATCAGCAACTGCGGCAAGAGCGCGCCCGGCGCGTGGTGGCGACGGCGCGGTCCAATGGCAGGCGGTTCCACCTGAAGACACCGATGCGCGAAATCGCGCATCTGGTGCTCAAGCTGGGCGGCACGCGGGTGACGCCGGATCTGTCCTGGCTCTATGGCTATGACGCCAAGGAGGTCTAGGCGATAGCGGCCGCGTCCCGGGGCCAGCCCGGGACGCCCTGTATCAGTCGCTGCCGCCCTCGGCCACGTCTTCGCCCTGTTCGGCGATCCAGGCGACGCTGACCACTTCCTCGCCATTGGAGGTGTTGAACACCTTGACGCCGCCGGCGCTGCGCGAGCGGAACGAGATGCCGTCGACCGGCACGCGGATCGACTGGCCGGTGGAGGTGGCCAGCATGATCTGGTCGTCCATCTCGACCGGGAAGGAGGCCACCAGCGCACCGCCGCGCATGCCCTTGTCCATCGCGGCCACGCCCATGCCGCCGCGGCCCCGCACCGGATAGTCATGGCTCGAGCTGAGCTTGCCCATGCCCTTGGCGGTGATCGTCAGGATCAGGTTTTCCGCCGCCGACATCGCGGCATATTTCTCCTGGCTGAAGCTGTCGGAGGCGACCACCTCTTCGTCCTCGCCGGCATCCTCGTCGGTCAGCCCGGCCACCGCGCGGCGCATCTTGAGATAGGCGGCGCGGTCTTCGGGGCTGGCTTCGAAATGCTTGATCACCGACATCGACACCACGCGGTCGCCGTCATTCAGGCGGATGCCGCGCACGCCGGTGGAATCACGGCCCTTGAACACCCGCACGTCGGTGGTGGGAAAGCGGATGGCGCGGCCGGAATCGGTGACCAGCATCATGTCATCGTCTTCCGAGGCGATGCGCGCATTCACCAGTTCCACCGCCTCGGGCAGTTTCATCGCGATCTTGCCGTTGCGTTTGACATTGGTGAAATCGCTGAGCGCGTTGCGCCGCACATCGCCCGCCGAGGTGGCGAAGACGATTTGCAGATCGTCCCATTCCTCTTCCGGCCGGTCGACCGGCATGATCGCGGCGATCGAGACACCGGTGGGGATCGGCAGGATATTGACGATGGCCTTGCCCTTGGCGGTGCGTCCGCCCTGCGGCAGGCGCCAGGTCTTCAGCTTGTAGGCCATGCCATCGGTGGTGAAGAACAGCAGCTGGGTATGGGTGTTGGCCACGAAGAGGGTGGTGACCACGTCCTCTTCCTTGGTCTGCATCCCGGCCAGGCCCTTGCCGCCGCGGCGCTGGCTGCGGTAATCGGCCAGCGGCGTACGCTTGATATAGCCGCCCGAGGTCACGGTCACCACCATGTCCTCGCGCTCGATCAGGTCCTCGTCCTCCATGTCGCCCGACCAGTCGGCAATCTCGGTCCGGCGGGGGACGGCGAAGAGATCCTTCACCTCGGTCAGCTCGTCGGCGATGATGCCGAGGATGCGTTCGCGCGAGGACAGGATTTCAAGGTATTCCTTGATCTTGCGCGCCAGTTCTTCCAGCTCGTCGGTGACTTCCTTGACGCCCAGCTGGGTCAGGCGCTGCAGCCGCAGATCGAGGATGGCGCGGGCCTGGGTTTCGGACAGGTTATAGGTGCCGTCCTCGTTCATCTTGTGGGTCGGATCGTCGATCAGCCGGATATAGCCGGCAATCTCGGCGGCCGGCCAGCGGCGTTCCATCAGCCGTTCGCGCGCCTCGGCCGCATCGGCGGAGGAGCGGATGGTGGCGACCACCTCGTCCACATTGGACACCGCGACGGCCAGACCGCAGAGGATGTGGCTGCGGTCGCGGGCCTTGCGCAGTTCGAAGGCGGTACGGCGGATCACCACCTCTTCGCGGAATTCCAGGAAACAGGTCAAAAAGCGGCGCAGCGTCAGCTGTTCGGGGCGGCCGCCATTCAGCGCCAGCATGTTGCAGCCGAAATGCACCTGCATCGGCGAAAAGCGCCAGAGCTGGTTCAGCACCACGTCGGGGGTCGCGTCGCGCTTGAGCTCGATCACCACGCGCACGCCGGACCGGTCGCTTTCGTCCTGCACATGGGCGACGCCTTCGATCCGCTTTTCGCGCACCGCCTCGGCGATCTTTTCGATCATCGAGGCCTTGTTCACCTGATAGGGGATCTCGTCGACGACGATGGCGAAACGGTCCTTGCGGATCTCTTCCACCCGCGTCTTGGACCGGATGATGACGCTGCCGCGGCCTTCCAGATAGGCCTTCCGCGCCCCCGAGCGGCCCAGCATGATGCCGCCGGTGGGGAAATCGGGGCCGGGCACGTATTCGATCAGCTGTTCGCTGGTCAGGTCCGGATCCTCGATCAGCGCCAGGCAGGCGTCGATCACCTCGCCCAGGTTATGCGGCGGGATATTGGTGGCCATGCCGACGGCGATGCCGCCGGCGCCATTGACCAGCATATTGGGGAACCGGGCCGGCAGGACCGAGGGTTCGCGGTCCTTGCCGTCATAGTTGTCCTGGAAATCGACGGTTTCCTTGTCGATATCGGCCAGCAGATAGGCGGCCGGCTTGTCCATCCGCACCTCGGTATAGCGCATGGCGGCAGGGTTGTCGCCGTCCATCGAGCCGAAGTTGCCCTGGCCATCCAGCAGCGGCAGCGACATCGAGAAATCCTGCGCCATCCGCACCAGCGCGTCATAGATCGCCGAATCCCCGTGCGGGTGGTATTTACCCATCACGTCGCCCACCGGCCGCGCCGATTTGCGATAGGGCTTGTCATGGGTATTCCCGGTCTCGTGCATCGCGTAGAGGATGCGCCGGTGCACAGGTTTTAGGCCGTCGCGCAGATCGGGGATCGCGCGGGACACGATGACCGACATCGCGTAATCGAGATACGAAGTGCGCATCTCGGATTCGATTGACACGGACGGACCGCTGGGCACCGGACGTTCCGGTGGCGTTTCATCCATGTTTTCAGGGGGTTCGGGCGTATCGCTCACGTACTCTGCCTGTTCTTTGTGCACGAACTACATCTTGTGGGGGCACTCTATCAGACCCGGTATATGGGGTGCAATGCCTGCCGGGCGGTCAATTTGGCAGCCAGCGAATATGACTGCTAACACACTGTTTTTGTTGAAATTAAGCAAAACGGATTCACAATGGAATCGTACAGGCAACAAAAACGAGGTTTGTGCATGGATATGAGTGAAACCGAGCTGATGCTCAAGGGCTATGGGCTGACCACCGCCGAGTTCTTCTACCGGATGCCCGATTACCGCAGCGTGCTGAACAGTTTCATCTGGCAGGAATATGACCTGGCGCCGGATCACCCCAAGCTGTTCGAGTTTGTCGAGTTCTGGAACAAAGAGATCGACGGGCCGCTGCATTCGGTGCGGTTTACCCACCGCAAGCTGATCAGCCCCGGCCAGTGGCAGAACATGGTGGGCGAGTTCACCCTGCACTGAATCAGGGTCCGTCGCGCCAGACCGTGGCCACGCAGCCATTCGTGGCCATGGTGGTACAGCTGTTGCCACCGGTGGCCAGCCGGCCCGCGGCACAGGTGTTGCGGCGGCCGCGGTCGAGCATGATACGCATCTTGCGCCCGGTCAGGGTGACGCGGGTTGTGCGGTCTCGCCCGGCGAGTCGCGGGGGTGGCCGGTGAAGGGATCTGCGCCGGCGCATAAACCGCCGTGCCGGTGGTCTGGATGAACGACGGGCTTATCCCGAACAGCTGGCGCCGCCCAGCACGCAGAACTTGGCGCAATGCGGGTGGTTCAGATGCACCTTGCCCTCGGCTTCGGCCAGGGTGGCGCCAAGGTCGAATTCGGGCTCGTAGGGGAGCAGGGTGCAGGCCACCACCGAGGGGGTTTCGGCGCCGCGGCGCTTGACCACCATGCGCGAGGAGGCGCACATCACCGTCTCGGGCGAGATGTCGAGGATGCCCCAGCACGCGGTGGTGATTTCGGGCACTTCCGTGCCCAGGTCCATCTCGGGGAAGATCACGGTCTGGGCCGGATCCTCGGCGTCGATGGCAAAGCCGTGGCGGGTGAAGAAGGCGGCAAAGCCGGCGCGCGTGGCCGCATCGCTGTCCTCCCACATGCGACGGGCGGCCACCGTCATCCGGATGCCGGCATCGCGCAGCCAGGTCATGCCGGCCAGGCTGCGGTCGAAACTGCCGTCGCCGCGTTCGTCGTCGTGGCGGGCCGGGTCGAAATGGTCGAGCGAGATGCGCAGCGTCAGCCGGTCGCCGAAATCGCGCTGCAATGCGGTCAGCGCCTCGCGCATCCTGGGGCGCATCATCGGCTGCATCGCGTTGGTCAGGATCAGCACTTCATAGCCGCGTTGCAGCGCCAGGCGTGCCATGTCCGGCATGTCCGGGTTCATGAAGGGTTCGCCCCCGGTAAAGCCGATCTCGCGCACCGGCCAGCCGCGCTCTTTGATCTGGTCGAGATAATCGGCGACCTCATCCGCGGTCAGGTAGACGAGCGCGTCATTGGTCGGGCTGCTTTCGATATAGCAATGGGCGCAGGCGATGTTGCACAGCGTGCCGGTGTTGAACCACAGCGTATCGGGGCGGGTCAGCGTCACCGAGGCGCGCTCGGCCCCGTCGGCGGTGCGGTATCTGTCCAGAAACTTGCCTGAATTGGCGGGCTTGGCCGAGAGATCCTTCATTTCCCATTCCTGACAGTGGCGCACTTGCCTGATCTAGCCTAGGCTCCACCCGAAAGCAAAGATGCGCCAAGATGGGCTGACACAGTTGTGAAGCGTCGCCCTTTTGGTGTATGTTTGCGCTAACAGTAGTTCGCCGCCGCGGATCACAGAGGGTGATATGGCGACACAAGAGGACGGGTAAATGGCTTCACGCGTGATACCGGTCGATCCCTTCGACCTGGTGATTTTTGGCGGGACTGGCGATCTGGCCAAACGCAAGATCCTGCCGGCGTTGTACCGCCGGTTCTGCGCCGGGCAGATGCCGGGCGACGCCAAGATCATCGGCGCCGCGCGCAGCGAACACGATGCCGAGGAATACCGCGCCTTTGCCCATGACGCGATCCAGGAGTTTTCCGATCCGCAGGCCTGCAGCGAGGCGGGGCTGACGGCGTTTCTGAACCGGCTGGATTATGTCACCATCGACGCCCGGGGCGAGGATGGCTGGGCCGAACTGGCGGACAAGCTGACCGAGCGACGCGTGCGGGCGTTTTATTTCTCGGTCGGGCCGGGCCTGTTCGGCGACCTGGCCGAGCGCATCCATTCCCATGGCATGGTCACGGATGACACCCGGATCGTGGTGGAAAAACCCTTTGGTCATGACCTGCCAACCGCGCGCGAACTGAACAAGACGCTGGCGGCGCATTTCGACGAAGGCCAGATCTATCGCATCGACCATTACCTGGGCAAGGAAACGGTACAGAACCTGATGGCGGTGCGGTTCGGCAACATGCTGTTCGAGCCGCTGTGGAATTCACAATATGTCGACCACATCCAGATCACCGTGGCCGAAACCGTCGGTGTCGGCGGGCGCGGCGAATATTATGACAAGTCCGGCGCGATGCGGGACATGGTGCAGAACCACCTGATGCAGCTGCTGTGCCTGATCGCGATGGAACCGCCGGCCAAGTTCGATCCGGACGCGGTGCGCGACGAAAAGCTGAAGGTGATCCGCGCCCTGGGCGAGGTGCTGCCGCATCACATCGTGCGCGGCCAGTACGAAGCCGACCCCGAGGGGCCGCAGGCACATGGCAGCTATCGCGATGCGGTGGGCAATCCCCGCAGCCGCACCGAAAGCTATATCGCGCTGAAGACCCATATCGACAACTGGCGGTGGGCGGGCACGCCGTTCTACCTGCGCACCGGCAAGCGGCTGAAGGCGCGGTCGAGCGTGATCAACGTGATGTTCAAGGACACGCCGCATTCGATCTTTGGCGACGAGGCCGGGCGGCATGCCAATGTGCTGTCGATCCGGTTGCAGCCGAACGAAGGCATCACCCTGCAGGTGACCATCAAGGAGCCCGGGCCGGGCGGCATGCGGTTGATCGACGTGCCGCTGGACATGACGTTTTCCGAGACGCTGGCACCGGAAGATGCCGATTTTCCGGATGCTTACGAGCGCTTGATCATGGATGTGATCCGCGGCAACCAGACCCTGTTCATGCGCGGCGACGAGGTCGAGGCGGCCTGGGCCTGGACCGACCCGATCATCGCCGGCTGGGAGGCGCGCAACGATGTGCCCAAACCCTATGACAGCGGCAGCGCCGGGCCGCGCGACGCGGAATTGCTGATCCAGCGCGACAAACGGGAATGGCGCGGGATAACCCCATGAAACTGATAGAATATGCCGACAGGGACATGTTGGCCATCGATCTGGCCAACATGCTGGCCGGCGAGCTGGAAAGCTGCCTGTTCAACCACGATCACGCCACGCTGGCGGTGCCGGGGGGCAGTTCGCCCGGCCCGGTTTTCGACGCGCTGAGCGGCGTCGGGCTGGACTGGGGCCGGGTGCATGTGCTGCCCACCGACGAACGCTGGGTGCCGGAAAGCCACGAGCGGTCGAACGCGCGGCTGATCCGGCAGCGGCTGCTGACCGACAAGGCGGCGGGCGGCGTGCTGGTGCCATTGTATCGCGACGGCCTGGAGCCGGAGGCGGCGCTGGAGCAGATCGGCGCGGCGCTGGCGCCGAACCTGCCGCTGTCCATCCTGCTGCTGGGGATGGGCCCCGACATGCACACCGCCTCGCTGTTTCCCGGTGCGCCCGGGCTGGCCGAGGCGCTGGCGGGCAAGGGCGGGCCGGTGGCGCTGTTGCGGCCGGAATCGCAGCCCGACGTGCGTGTCAGCCTGACCGCGCCGGTATTGGACGGGGCACTGTCGAAACATCTATTGATCTTCGGGCAGGACAAGCGAGAGGCGCTGGAACGCGCCAGGTCGCTGCCCCCTGAAGAGGCGCCGATTCAGGCGGTTCTTTCCGAAATGACAGTGCATTGGGCGGAGTAATTCATGTCAAAATGGGACAAACTGAAGGCCATTAGGGCCCAGGCAGGAGAGCGTCATATCCTCGACCTCTTCAAGGCGGATGGTGACCGGGCCGAGGCGTTTTCGACCACCACCGGGGATCTGCGCTTTGACTATTCCAAAACCCAGATCGACGCCGCGGCGCGCGCCGCGCTGATCGATTTATGCGATGCGGCCGGTCTGGCCGACCGGCGCGAGGCGATGTTCAGCGGCGGCACCATCAACGAGACCGAGGGGCGGGCGGTGCTGCACACCGCGCTGCGCAACCTCGATGGCGGGCCGGTGATGGTGGACGGGCAGGACGTGATGCCCGGCGTGCTGGACACGCTGGCGCGGATGCGCAGCTTTGCCGAGGCGGTGCGCGGCGGCGAAAAACCCGCGGCCGGCGGCGCCTTTACCGATGTGGTTAATATCGGCATCGGCGGCTCTGACCTGGGCCCGGCGATGGCGGTGCTGGCGCTGGCGCCTTATCATGACGGGCCGCGCTGCCATTTCGTGTCGAATGTCGATGGCGCGCATATCGCCGACACGCTGGCCGGTCTGGATCCGAAAACGACGCTGGTGATCGTCGCGTCCAAGACCTTTACCACCATCGAGACAATGACCAATGCGCGCACCGCCAAGGCCTGGCTGACCGAGGGCGGCGGCGATGCGGCGGCGCAATTCGCGGCGCTGTCCACCGCCGGGGACAAGACCGCCGCCTTTGGCATCGACCCCGCGCATGTCTTCGGCTTCGAGGACTGGGTCGGCGGGCGCTATTCCATGTGGGGGCCGATCGGGTTGTCGCTGATGCTGGCGATCGGGCCGAAGGCGTTTGACGCCTTTCTGCGCGGCGGCCAGGCGATGGACCAGCATTTCCGATCCGCCGCTTGGCACGAGAACATGCCGGTGCTGTTGGCGCTGACGGGCATCTGGCATCACCAGGTCTGCGGCTATGCCACCCGCGCGGTGCTGCCCTATGACCAGCGCCTGTCGCGGCTGCCGGCCTATTTCCAGCAGCTGGAGATGGAGAGCAACGGCAAGAGCGTGTCGATGGACGGCGCGGTGCTGGACGGGCCGTCGGGACCGGTGGTGTGGGGCGAACCCGGCACCAACGGGCAGCACGCGTTCTACCAGCTGATCCACCAGGGCACCGCGGTGATCCCCTGCGAGTTCATGGTCGCCGCCACCGGGCACGAGCCCGAGCTGGCGCATCATCACCGGCTGCTGGTGGCCAATTGCCTGGCCCAGTCCGAGGCGCTGATGCGCGGCCGGTCGCTGGAAGAGGCGCGCGCCAAGGTGGCGGGCAAGTTCGAGGGCGCGGAACTGGAACGCCAGGCGCGGCACCGGGTGTTTCCGGGCAACCGGCCGTCGGTGACGCTGGCCTATCCGCAGCTGACGCCGTTCGTGCTGGGCCAGATCATTGCGCTGTATGAACACCGGGTCTTTGTCGAAGGCGTGATCCTTGGTATCAATTCCTATGACCAGTGGGGCGTCGAACTGGGCAAGGAACTTGCAACCTCGCTGGGCCCGATCGTGGATGGCAGCGAAAGCGCGGCGAGCAAGGACGGGTCGACCGCGGCGCTGGTGGCCTTTGTCCATCGGCATGGCGGCGGCGCCTGAAAGGAGGAACCGATGAGTTCCCCGGTCTATGACAGCTCGAAACCGGTGCTGGTGACCGGCGCGACCGGCTATCTGGCCGGCTGGCTGGTCAAGCGGCTGCTGGAAGAGGGGTTCACCGTTCACGCCGCGGTGCGCGACCCGGACAACGCCGCCAAGGTGGCGCATCTGCGCGCCCTGGGGGACAGCCATCCGGGCACGCTGGTGCTGTTCCGGGCCGACCTGCTGGAAGAGGGCAGCTATGATGCGGCGATGGCGGGCTGCGGCGTGGTGTTCCACACCGCTTCGCCCTTCACCTCGAAATACGATGACGCGCAGACCGGGCTGGTCGACCCGGCGCTGAACGGCACCCGCAACGTGCTGAACAGCGCCAACCGAACCGACAGCGTGCAGCGCGTGGTGCTGACCTCGTCGTGCGCGGCGATCTATGGCGACAATATCGATGTTGCCAAGGCACCGGGCGGCCAGCTGACCGAGGCGGTGTGGAACACCAGTTCGCGGCTGGATCACCAGGCCTATTCTTATTCCAAGACGGTGGCGGAACGCGCCGCCTGGGAGATTGCCGAGGCGCAGTCGCGCTGGCGGCTGGTGGCGGTGAACCCGGCCTTCATCCTGGGCCCCGGACTGGCCCCGGCGCAGACCAGCGAATCCTTTAACGTGATGCGCCAACTGGGCGACGGCACCATGCGCCCCGGCGCGCCGCCGCTGGAAATCGGCATGGTCGATGTGCGCGACGTGGCCGAGGCGCATATGCGCGCGGCATTCGTGCCCGAGGCGAACGGGCGGCATATCGTGTTTTCCGAGGTGCACAGTTTCAAGGATCTGGCCGACATGCTGCGCCCCGAGTTCGGGGAATATCCGCTGCCCAGACGCGAGGCGCCGAAATGGCTGATCTGGCTGATCGGTCCGCTGCTGAGCAAGAACCTGTCGCGGCCGGAAATCGCCGCGTCGATGGGCCATCGCTGGGCCGCCGACAATGGCAAGTCGAAACGCGAGCTGGGCATGAGCTATCGCCCGGTGGACGGCGCCGTGCGCGAGATGTTCCGGCAGATGGTCGAGGCCGGCGTGGTCAAGCGCTGAGCCGGGCGCGGCGACTCACGCCGCGTTCAGCGCCGCCACGATGGGGGAAAAATCGGTCGCCTTCAGGCTGGCACCGCCGACCAGCGCGCCATCGACATTGGACACCGCGAAAATCTCGGCGGCGTTGCTGGGCTTGACCGAACCGCCATAGAGCAGCCGGACCGCGCCGGCGCGCTCCGCTCCGAACCGCGCGGTCAGCTCGGCGCGGATGAAATCATGCACCTCGGCAATTTCCGCCAGCGTCGGCACCTTACCGGTACCGATGGCCCAGATCGGTTCATAGGCGATCACCGTATTGGCGCCGGTTGCCTGTTCGGGGACCGAGCCGGCCAGCTGCGCGCCGATCACCTGCAGGGTCTGGCCGCCCTCGCGCTGCGCCAGGCTTTCCCCGACGCAGATGATCGCGACCAGATCGGCGGCGATGGCGGCCTGTGCCTTGGCGCAGACCTGCGCATCGCTTTCACCGTGGTCCTCGCGGCGTTCGGAATGGCCGACGATCACATGGGTCGCGCCGGCCTCGGCCAGCATCGCGGCACTGACATCGCCGGTATGGGCGCCGGTTTCATTGGCATGGCAATCTTGCCCGCCGATGGCCAGCGCGCTGCCCTGCACCAGCGCGGCGGCGCGGTGGATCAGCGGCGCCGGCGGGCAGATCAGCATCTCGCAGGAGGGGTGGGGATGCACCGCGATCAGCGCCGAGAGTTCGGACAGCGCCGCCCCGGTGCCGTTCATCTTCCAATTGCCCGCCGCCAGTTTGCGTCTCATCGCGATCCCCCTGTGGTTTTGCCGCCGTGGTAGCACCCCGCGCGGGGCGAGACAATCAGACCGCAGCAGCGGTCACTTCGACCTCGACCTTGAAGTCGGGGCGGGTGAAGCCCGAGACGATCACCAGCGTCGAGGCCGGCGGGTCCGCCACCTCGGCCAGCCAGGCGTCGCGCGCGGCCATATAGCCGGCCATATGGGCGCGGTCGGTGACGAAGGCGTTGATGCGGATGACGTCGCCGGGGGTCATGCCGGCCTCGGCCAGGATTGCCGTGATATTGGCGAAACATTGCGCCGCCTGGCCCTCGGCATCCTCGGGCAGGCTGTCATCCGGGCGCAGGCCCAACTGGCCCGAGGTGACCAGAAGGCGCGCACCGGCGGGCACCTCGACCCCGTGCGCGTAACGGGCAAAGGGCGGGCGGATCGAACTGGGAGAGAAGCGGCGCAAATCGGTCTTTCTGCAAGGGCTTGGCGGGCCGGGTCAATTTGGCCCCTGAGCGGCCGTCGCGCAATCGCTTTGCCGCCGGCTGTTCGCGCCTGATCAGCCGCCGGGCAGCATCGCGCCGGGCTGCCTTATATTTGGGCAGTACACTTTGAGAGGGCGGGCGCCGTGCACATTTTCTGGCTGTCGCATTCGGGCGCCCCTAGGCTCGACCCCACAAATTCCCAATGGAGGCTTCGATGACCCTGAAACCGGCAGCTCTGGCCGCGTCTTTCGCTCTGACCGCTACATCCGCCGTCGCGCTTGAGGCGGTGTCTTTCGGAACCAACTGGGTGCCGCAAGCCGAACATGGCGGCTATTACCAGGCGGTGGCCGATGGCACCTATGAGGCCTGCGGTCTGGACGTCACCATCGTTCCCGGCGGGCCGCAGGTGAACAACCGCGCGCTGCTGATGGCGGGCAAGGTCGATTTCCACATGGCCGGCAACCTGCTGTTGCCCTTCTCGGCGGTCGAGCAGGGCATTCCGATCAAGGTGGTCGCGGCGCATTTCCAGAAAGAACCGCAGGTGATCCTGACCCATCCCGGCAAGGTTGGCAGTTTCGAGGAGCTGAAGACCCTGCCCAAGCTGTTCATCGGCGATAACGGCTATCAGTCGTACTACCAGTGGATGATCACCGAGTTCGGCTTCACCGCCGAACAGCGCGTGCCCTATACCTTCAACCCGGCGCCGTTCATCGCCGACCCCGAGTCGGGGCAGCAGGGCTATGTCACCTCGGAGCCGTTTGCCATCGAACGCGAAGGCGGGTTCAAGCCGGATATCTTCGTGATCGCCGATGCCGGGTTCAACACCTATGCGACGCTGGTCGAAACCATGCAGGACACCATCGACGAGAAGCCGGAGGTGGTGAAATGTTTCGTCGAGGGCTCGGCCATCGGCTGGGCCAATTATCTCTATGGCGACCCGACGCTGGCCAATGCGCTGATCCAGGAACAGAACCCGGAAATGAGCAGCGAGCAGATCGCCTATTCCATCGAGATGATGAAGGAATTCGGCATCGTCGATTCCGGCGATTCGCTGGAAATGGGCATCGGCGCGATGACAGATGCGACGATCACCAGCTTTTACGACAAGATGGTCGACTCGGGGGTGATTGATGCGGGGCTTGACCTGAGCCAGGTCTATACGCTGGACTTCGCCAACACCGGCGCGGCGCTGCCGGTGAAGAAGACACTGCTGGGCGAGTAAACGTGACTCTTGCATTGGGCAGCGCGCCGGAGAGTTTCGGCGCGCCGCAGGCGGGCGCGCAGATCCTGTCTTTGTCCGAAGTCACCAAGGTCTTCAACGGCGACCTGGTGGCCCTCAGAGGCATGTCTTTGCAAGTGCGGCAGGGCGATTTCATCTCGCTGCTGGGGCCGTCGGGCTGTGGCAAGTCCACGGCGCTGCGGCTGATCGCCGGGCTGATCCACCCGACGGCGGGGCGCATCGACTGGTCGGGCGGGCAGGGCGCCGGCGACCTGGGGGTGGTGTTCCAGGAACCGACGCTGATGCCCTGGGCGACGGTGGCGCAGAATGTCTGGCTGCCGCTGCGGCTGCGCGGCAAAAGCTATGGCGCGGTCAAGGATGACGTGATGGAGGCGCTGCGCCTGGTCGGTCTGGAGAAATTCCTGACCGCCTATCCGCGCGAATTGTCCGGCGGCATGAAGATGCGGGTGTCGATTGCGCGGGCGCTGGTGACCCGGCCGCGGCTGATCCTGATGGACGAACCCTTTGCGGCGCTGGACGAGATCACCCGCCACAAGCTGAACAATGACCTGTTGCAACTCAGGGCCAAGACCGGCTGTACCGTGATCTTCGTCACCCATTCGGTGTTTGAATCGGTGTTCCTGTCGAACCGCATCGTGGTGATGGCGGCGCGGCCCGGTCGGGTGATCCGCGAGCTGGAGGTGAACCAGCCCTATCCGCGCGGCGAAGAGTACCGCACCTCGGCCGATTACGCCGCCCATTGCCGCGAGGCGAGCGATGCGCTGCATGCGGCGATGGGAGAGGCGGCATGAGCGTGACGCCCGAGACCGGCCTGGTGGTCGACCGCGAAGAGCAGGCCCGCGCCCGGCGCCTGCGCAACGAACGTATCGGCCGCTGGGTGCTGCCGATCTTGGTGGTGGTCCTGACGGTCTACGCCTGGGATCGGATCTGCGTGATCAACGAGATCCCGCATTACATCCTGCCGCGTCCCGGCCTGGTTCTAGAGACGCTGATCAAGGATTTTCCCATCCTTCTCAGCGCCTTGTTGGTGACTCTTCAAACAACGCTTTTGGCGCTGGCGGTGGCGGTTCTGGGCGGGGTCGGCCTGGCGGTGCTGTTCACCCAGAGCAAGTTCATCGAGATGTCGTTCTATCCCTACGCGGTGATCCTGCAGGTGACGCCGATCGTGTCGATTGCGCCACTGATCTTCATCTATGTCGACAGCAAGATCGCCGGGCTGCTGATCTGCGCCTGGATCGTGGCGTTTTTCCCGATCCTGTCCAACACCACCCTGGGGCTGAACTCGGCCGATCACAACTTGCGCGATCTATTCAAGATCTACGGCGCCACGCGCTGGCAGCGGCTGCGGTTCCTGCAACTGCCCTCGGCGCTGCCCTATTTCCTGGGCGGGTTGCGGATTGCCGGCGGGCTGGCCTTGATCGGGTCGGTGGTGGCGGAATATGTCGCCGGCACGGGGGGCATCGGGTCGGGGCTGGCCTTTACCATCCTCGAAGCGGGTTATCGCCTGAACATCCCGCGCATGTTCGCGGCGCTGCTGCTGATCGCCGGGACCGGCGTGGTGATTTTCATGGCGCTGTCCTTTCTAAGCCACATGATGCTGCGCAAGTGGCATGAAAGCGCGTTGAAACGGGAGGGGTGATGGATTTTTGCGTTCTGCCCAGCGGCGCAGTGACCCTGAGAAATCTGGCCACCCCGGCCTGCCTGATTGGCCAGGACGGCGATCTGGCCCGCATCGACCTGACCCTTGCCGACGGGCGGCTGTCCGACACCCCGGCCGCCAGGGTGATCGACATGCAGGGCGCGATGGTGTTCCCCGCCTTTGTCGACATGCACACGCATCTGGACAAGGGGCATATCTGGACCCGCGCGCCCAATCCCGACGGCACCTTTGCTGGGGCGCTGTCGACGGTGGAATCCGACCGCATGGCGCATTGGTCGGCCGAGGACGTGCGGACGCGGATGGATTTTGCCCTGCGCTGTGCCTGGGCGCATGGCACGCGGGCGATCCGCACCCATCTGGACAGCCGCCCGCCGCAGGACGAGATCAGCTTTGGCGTGTTCCGCGAGACACGCGCGGACTGGGCCGGGCGCATCGATCTGCAGGCGGCCTGCCTGGTGTCGATCGAGAACGTGTCGACGGATGGTGCCTTTCGCGGCACCGCCGATCTCGTGGCCGAGACCGGCGGGGTGCTGGGCGCGGTCAGCTATCCGATCCCCGATCTGAAACCGCGGCTGCGGGAGTTTTTCGACATGGCTGGCGAAAGGGGGCTGGCCGCCGACCTGCATGTCGACGAAGCCGTCGACCCTTCGGCCGCGACGCTGCGCGAGATCGCCCGCACGGTGCTGGAGACCGGTTTTGACGCGCCGGTGACGGTGGGCCATTGCTGTTCGCTGTCGGTGCAGGACGAGGCCGAGGTGCTGCAGACTCTGGACCTGGTGGCCAGGGCCGGGCTGGACGTCGTCAGCCTGCCGATGTGCAACATGTACCTGCAGGATCGGCAGCCGGAGCGCACGCCGCGCCTGCGCGGCGTGACGCTGGTGCACGAGATGCGGGCGCGGGGGATCAAGGTCAGCTTTGCCTCGGACAATACCCGCGATCCCTTTTATGCCTATGGCGATCTCGACATGATCGAGGTGATGCGCGAGGCGACGCGCATCGCCCATCTGGACCATTCCCGCGCCGATTGGGTCACCGCCTTTACCACCACGCCTGCCGAGGCCTGCGGCTTTGCGATGCCGTCGCTGGCCCCCGGCAGCCAGGCCGACCTGGTGATTTGCAAGGCGCGCGGCTGGAGCGAACTGTTCGCGCGGCCGCAATCCGACCGCATCGTCATTCGGGGCGGCGCACAGATTGACCGCGCGCTGCCCGATTTTAGTGAACTTGACCATCTGATGAGCTTGCCCCGATGAAACCCAATGTCGCCGCTGCCAAGGCCGCCCTGTCGCATATCGAAATGGATGAAAACCCGGCCACGATCCGGTCGAAAAGCCGCGATTTCTTCTGGTATTCTCCGCTGTTGAAGGACCGGCTGGACCACGTGCAGGCCGATTTCGTGGTCAACCCGGCCTCGGAGGCCGAGGTGATCGAGGTGCTGAAGACCTGCTATGCCCATGATGTGCCGGTCACCGTGCGCGGGGCGGGAACCGGCAATTACGGCCAGGCAATGCCGCTGGCGGGTGGCTGCCTGATGCACATGAAGAACTTCAACAAGGTGAAATCGGTGTATCCCGGCGGCGTGATCGCCGAGCCCGGCTGCATCATGAAGGAATTGGACGATGAGATCCGCGCCGCCTCGGGGCAGGAATTGCGGATGAGCCCGTCGACCTATGCGATGGCCACGCTTGGCGGCTTCATCGCCGGCGGTTCCGGCGGGGTCGGTTCGGTCCGCTGGGGGGCATTGCGCGACCTGGGCAATATCATCCGCCTGCGGGTGGTGACGATGGAGGCCGAGCCGCGGGTGCTGGAGTTTCGCGGCGAGGAAGTGCCGCGCGTCTCCCATGCCTATGGCACCAACGGCATCATCACCGAGGTCGAGATGCCGCTGGCCCCGGCCTATGACTGGATCGGCATTTTCGTTTCCACCGAGGATTTCGACGAGGCGATGCGTTTTGCCGCCGACCTGGCCAACGAGGACGGCATCCTGATCAAGCTGGCCTCGGTCTACGAGGCGCCGATGGCGAAGTCGTATTTTCAGCGCGTCAACGCCCATGTGACCGAGCGGGATCACCTGCTGGGGCTGATGGTGGCGCCCCATGCGATGGACGCTTTCGCCATCTTCGCCGCGCGCTATCCCGGCGCCCGGGTGATCTACCGCTCGGACGCGTCGGACTGGCCACGCGCGCCGGGCCCGGTTTACGAATTCGGCTGGAACCACACCACGCTGCGGGCGCTGAAATTCGACCCCTCGGTCACCTATCTGCAGGTGCGCTACAAGTACCCGGATCATTTCGAACTGGTAGAGCAGGTGCGCGCCGAATTCGGCGCCGAGGTGTTGCAGCACCTGGAGGTGCTGCGCGAGAACGGCAAGGTTTGTTTTGCCGGGCTGCCGATCGTGAAATTCACCAGTGAGGAACGGCTGGAAGAGATCGTGCGCCGGCACGAGGAGATGGGTTGCATGATCTTCAACCCGCATCGCTATACGCTGGAAGAGGGCGGGCGGCAGTCCACCGACCAGCGCCAGCTGGATTTCAAGCGCGAGGCGGATCCCAAGGGGCTGCTGAATCCCGGCAAGATGATCGCCTGGGACGATCCCGACTGGTCCTATGACCAAATCTATGCCTATCCCGGCCTGCTGCCGAAGGAGGCCGCAGAGTGACCCGGGCGCTGGTGCTGTTTGCCCATCCTTGTCCCGAAAGCTTCAACGCGGCGGTGCATACCACCGTGATCGACACGCTGACGGCGCGCGGCTGGGAGGTGGATGATTGCGATCTGAATGCCGAAGGCTTCGATCCGGTGCTGACCCGCGAGGGGCGCCGGCTGTACCATGAGGTGCCGGACAATATCGAACCGGTGCGCGATTATGTCGAACGGCTGCGCGCGGCGCAGGCGCTGGTGATGGTGTTCCCGGTGTGGAATTTCGGCTATCCGGCGATCCTGAAGGGTTTTCTCGACCGGGTGTTTCTGCCCGGCGTCAGTTTCAAGCTGGTCGATGGCAAGGTAAAGCCCAACCTGCAGAACATTCGCAAGCTGGCGGCCTGCACCACCTATGGCGGCAATCGGCTGCGCGCCTTCATGGCCGGCGATCCGCCGCGCAAATCGGTCACCCGCGCGGTCTGGCATGTCTGCCGGCCGGACAAGATGCGCTATGTTACGCTGTACGACCTGAACCGTGCCACCGACGCAAGGCGCGCGGCGCATCTGGAACGGGTCAGGACCGAGATGGAGGCGTTCTGAGATGCGGGCCCTGGTGCTGTATTGCCATCCCAAACCCGAAAGCTTTACCGCCGCGGTGCGCGACGTGGTGATCGGCCGGCTGCAGGCGGCGGGGGCCGAGATCCGGCTGCGCGATCTGTATCAGCGCGGCTTCGACCCGCTGCTGAGTGCCGAGGAGCACCGCGCCTATGAGCGCACGCCCGACAACCGCGCGCGGGTGCAGGAGGACTGCGACGACCTGCTGTGGGCCGATACGCTGATCTTCGTCTACCCGACCTGGTGGTACGGGTTGCCGGCGATGCTGAAAGGCTGGCTGGACCGCGCCCTGGTGCCCGAGATCGCCTTTATGATGCCCAAGCGCGAGGGCGACACCATCCGCCCCGGCCTGACCCATATCACCCGGCTGGGGGTGTTCACCACCTGCGGCGCCTCGCGCTGGCTGACCTTCGCGGTGGGCGCGCCGGGCAAGCGCACGCTGATGCGCGGGCTGGGCTGGCTGTTGGCGCCGCGGGCGCGTAAGGTCTTTGCCGTGCATTACCTGATGGACAGTTCCACCGCGGCCAGCCGCGCCCGTCACCTGCGCCGCGTCGCGGCGCGGATGGACCGGCTGATTTCGACCAAGGCGCCACTGCCGGTGCCGGTGCATGGCGAGGCGCGGGCATGATCCCGATGCTGGACTGGCGCCGTTTCGCCAGCGGCCGCGACCGCGACGGCTTCGTCGCCGATCTGGGCCATGCCTGCCGCGACACCGGGTTCTTCCTGCTGTCCGGCCATGGGGTGCCCGATGCGCTGATCACCTCGGTCTTCCGCCAGGCCGATGCGTTTTTCGACCTGCCCGAGCTGAACAAGCGCCGGCTGGACATCCGCCGCAACCCTCATAATCGCGGCTGGGCCGCCGAGGGCGCCGAGGCGCTGGATGAGAAGAGCGGGATGATGGACCGCAAGGAGGCGTTCAATGTCGGGCTGGACCTGACCGCCGACGATCCGCGCGTCAGGGCGGGCGAGCCGTTTCGCGGGGTGAATATCTGGCCCGACCTGCCGGGGTTCCGCCAGGCGATGCTGGCCTATTACGACGCGGCGCTGTCGCTGGGCGTGGCGCTGCATGCCGCCTTCGAGGCCGATCTGGGCCTGCCCAAGGGGTTCTTCGCGCCACATTTCAGCGCGCCGATGGCGACGCTGCGGGCGCTGCGCTATCCGCCGGCCCGCGACGGGATCGGCGCCGGGGCGCATACCGATTACGGATCGGTCACGCTGCTGATGACCGATGGCGTGGCGGGGTTGCAGGTCAAGCCGCGCGAGGGCGGCTGGATCGACGTGCCGCATGTACCGGGGACATTCGTGGTCAATATCGGCGACTGCCTGATGCGCTGGTCGAACGACATCTATGTTTCGACCCCGCACCGGGTGCTGCCGCCGGACCGGCCGCGCCGGTCGATTGCCTTCTTCCTGGATCCCAACCCCGACAGCGTGATCGCGGCGCTGCCGGGCACCGGCGCGGCAAAATATCCGCCGGTGCGCGGGGCGGATTACCTGCGCGGGCGGCTGGACGCGACCTATCTGCCGGAGGGCACCGCGTGAGGCGGCTGGACTGGGCGCAATATCGCAGCCCCGAATTTGCTGGCATGGATCCGGCCAGGACGCTGGCCATCCTGCCCACCGCCGCGATCGAGCAGCACGGGCCGCATCTGCCCACCGGCACCGACACGATGATCGCCGAGGGCATGCTGGCCCGGCTGCGCGCCACCTGTCCCGACGATCTGGACATCCTGATCCTGCCGGTGCAGGCGGTGGGCAAGTCGAACGAGCATGTACACGCGGCGGGCACCCTGACGCTGAGCGCCGAAAACGCCCTGCGGGTCTGGACCGAGATCGGCCTGTCGGTGGCACGCGCCGGGCTGCGCAAGCTGGTCATCGTCAACAGCCATGGCGGCAACCTGGACCTGGTGTCGATCCTCACCCGCGAGCTGCGGGTACGCGCCGGGATGCTGGCGGTGAAATGCCAATGGGGCGGGTTCGGCCATCCGGCGGGGATGTATTCCGATCACGAACGCGCCTTTGGCATCCATGGCGGCGATGTCGAAACCTCGCTGATGCTGGCCTTCCGGCCGGAATGCGTGGATATGGCCGCGGCGCGGAATTTCACCTCGTCCGCCGAGGGCGCGCCGATTTCGCCGATCGGGCCGATCTCTTACGGCTGGGTGTCCTCGGACCTGAACCCGGCGGGCACGGTGGGCGATGCCTCGGTCGCCACGGCCGAGAAGGGGGCGGCGACCTGCGCGCATCAGGTCGTCGGCTTCATCGAGCTGCTGCGCAAGGTGCGGGACATTCCGCTGGACGGCTTCGCGGCAACGCTGCCGGAGTAGGCGGGCAAAGCCGGCCCGGAACAAGGCGCGCAGCGCCGCCGGGCCAGCGGCGGACCGTCCCGGCGGTCTGCCGCTTGGGTGCCGTTTGCGCAAATCTCTGAGCAGGGGGGGTCTGGCCACCATAAAGCGCATCGTTCCTCGGTTGCAGCGGCATCCCACGGTCCGCCGCCGGCCCGGCTAGCACTCCGGCCTTGATCTCTACTCATACCCCGTCATCTCGAGATAGCCGCGCCCGGCATGGCTGCCGGTCACCGTGACCGGCCCCTCCCAATAGGCAAAGGAGGTGCCCATCCAGCTTTGCGGGTTCAGCGCCGCGACCTCGGCCTCCAGCCCCTCGGCCGGCAGGTGCAGCCGCCAGCGGGTCGGCACCCGGCGGCCGGCCACTTCGGTCCAGACCAGCGGCTCGGCCCGGAAGGCGCCATCGGGCAGTGCCCGGGCGCTGCCGTCGGCGGCGACCCAGGTGGCGGCGGTGAAATCGCCGCGGCTGTCGCGCAGTCGGAAGGCCATCATCCGCGCGCCGCTGTCGAAGGCGAGCGAGAACCAGTCCCAGCCGCTCTGATCCGCCGATAGTGGCTGCGAGGACCACTCCCGGTCGAGCCAGCCCTGGCCGGTCACCGCCACCGGCCCTTCGGGCAGGCTCAGCGTGCCCTGCACCGCATAGGCCGGCTGCGAATAGTAATAGCTGGCATGGCCGTCGCGCGATTTCACCGAATAGCCCGCGGCGCCATGTTCCACCAGCGGCCCCTCGGTCGAAAGCTGCAGGTCATAGGCAAACTCGGCCCCGCGCGCGGTGAGGCGCAGATTGGAAATGCCGTCCCCCGTTGCCGACATCTGCCAGTCGTCGATAAAGGCGGCAAAGGGCTGCGCTGTCACCCCGGCCTGGCCGATGCCGCCGCGGGCGATGCGTTCGGCAAAGCGGTGACGGTCGGCGGAGGTCACCGCGGCATGGCCCATCCAGATCTGCGGACTGTGCCAGCCCTCGGCCGCGCCCGGCGCCAGTGCCGAGCGGAACAGCGTCCATTGCACGCCATAATCGCGCCCGTCGGCGCCCCGCAGCGTTGCGGTCAGATACCACCATTCGATCCGGTAGTCGGGATGCGGCCCGTGATCGCGCGGGAAGTCCAGCGCCACGCCGGGGCGGGGCAGGGCAAAGCCCTCGGCCCCGGTGCCCAGCCCGGCATAGCCCTGCGCCCAGGCGCCCTGCCACAGCAGCGACAGCAGCAACACCAGCACCGTCCCGGACCCGATCAGTGACCTCCACGCTCTTGCTCCGCGCTCACCGCTCATTGGCAAACACCTTCAGCAGGTCCGAGGGCGGCAGGCGGCGCAGCCGCCGGGCCGGCAGCGCCGCGGCCAGCGCCC
>NZ_PGTB01000360.1 GCF_002786325.1 Pseudooceanicola lipolyticus
ATGGCAAAGGCAAAATTCGAACGGACGAAACCGCATGTGAACATCGGCACGATCGGGCATGTTGACCACGGGAAGACGACGCTGACGGCCGCGATCACGAAATATTTCGGCGACTTCAAGGCCTATGACCAGATCGACGGTGCGCCGGAAGAGAAGGCACGCGGCATCACCATTTCGACCGCGCATGTGGAATACGAGACCGAAGGCCGTCACTACGCCCATGTCGACTGCCCCGGCCACGCCGACTACGTCAAGAACATGATCACCGGCGCGGCGCAGATGGACGGCGCGATCCTGGTGGTGAACGCCGCTGACGGCCCGATGCCGCAGACCCGCGAGCACATCCTGCTGGGCCGCCAGGTCGGCATCCCGGCGATGGTGGTCTACCTCAACAAGGTCGACCAGGTCGACGACGAGGAACTGCTGGAGCTGGTCGAGATGGAAGTGCGCGAGCTGCTGAGCTCGTACGAATATCCCGGCGACGACATTCCGATCATCCCGGGCTCGGCCCTGGCGGCGCTGGAAGGCCGTGACGAGGCGATCGGCGAGGAGTCGATCAAGAAGCTGATGGCGGCGGTTGACGAATATATCCCGACGCCCGAGCGCGCGGTGGACCAGCCGTTCCTGATGCCGATCGAAGACGTGTTCTCGATCTCGGGCCGCGGCACCGTGGTGACCGGCCGGGTCGAGCGGGGCGTGATCAACGTTGGCGACGAAATCGAGATCGTCGGCATCCGCGACACCAAGAAGACCACCTGCACCGGCGTGGAAATGTTCCGCAAGCTGCTGGACCGCGGCGAGGCCGGCGACAATATCGGCGCGCTGCTGCGTGGTGTGGACCGCGACGGTGTCGAGCGTGGCCAGGTGCTGTGCAAGCCGGGTTCGGTGACGCCGCACACCAAGTTCGAGGCCGAAGCCTATATCCTGACCAAGGATGAAGGCGGCCGCCACACGCCGTTCTTCGCCAACTACCGGCCGCAGTTCTACTTCCGCACCACGGATGTGACCGGCACGGTGACGCTGGCCGAGGGCACCGAGATGGTGATGCCGGGCGACAACGTCTCCTTCGGCGTCGAACTGATCGCACCGATCGCGATGGAAAACGGCCTGCGCTTCGCCATCCGCGAAGGTGGCCGCACCGTCGGCGCCGGCGTGGTGTCGAAGATCATCGAATAAG
>NZ_PGTB01000361.1 GCF_002786325.1 Pseudooceanicola lipolyticus
CGGTGGGCGGCGGCACCGGCGCCGGCTCGGGCGTCGGGACCGGCTGCGGCGCCGGCTCGGGCTCGGGTTCGGGCACGGATGGCGTTGGCTGATCCGGCTCTTCCTCGCCACCATCGCCAACAATGGCATCCAGCCCCTCGTCCAGCTTGGACGAGGATTTGAACAGCCGGTCCTTCAATTTTGTGAAAAACGCCATTGCCCACTCCTGAAGCTCTTCCCTCACCTAGTCCAGCGGCTGCCGGGATGGAAGGGGCGGCGGTTAATCCTGCGGCAGCGCCCGCGCCGCAGCGCCGCATTTGGCGGCCTCCGGTAGCGCCAGGCGCGATGTTCTGCCAGAGTTGCGCCATGTTGAGAAACCTGGTGATTCTTGCTGCGCTGGCCGCCGCACCGCTGTCCGCGCAATCGACCATGAGCGGCGAGGCCTTCGATGCCTATACCCGCGGCAAAACCCTGTTCTACGGCGCCGGCGGCGAAGCCTATGGCGTGGAACGCTATCTGGAGGGCCGGCGGGTGATCTGGTCGTTCCTGGATGGGAAGTGCAAGGACGGCTACTGGTACGAAGAGGCCGGTCAGATCTGTTTCGTCTACGAGGATCGCCCCGGCGATCCGCAATGCTGGACCTTTCGGGAATCGCCGCGCGGGTTGATCGCGCAGTTCGAGAATGACCCGGGCCAGACCGAGCTGTACGAGGCGCAGGATCTGGGCGGCGAGATGCTGTGCCACGGCCCCGATGTGGGCGTGTAACACCCGCCGCGCGCCGCTAAAGTTCTAAATGGAGAAGCCGCAGGGCGTCAGAACAACGACCCCTGGTCCGGTGCCTCGTCGGCCTTGGTGGTTTTGCGTGGCTTGGCCCCGGCGCTGCCGACGGTCAGCCGGCCATCGCTGAACTGGATTTCCAGCACCGGATGTTTCGCCGCCGCCGCCTGGGTGGTCATCACCGCCCCCTCGGCGCGGATCACCGCATAGCCGCGTTCCAGCGTCGCCTGATAGCCGAGGCTGCGCAGCATCCGGTCGGCACCGTCAATTCGGTCGCGCCAGCGCGCGGTCTGCGCCCGGCCCAGGTTCGACAGGCGGCGGGCGTTGCGCGTCAGGCTGTCCTGTTGCTGCGCCAGGCGCTGCGACAGCAGGCCGGGGCGCAGCCGCCCCTCCATGCCGGCAAAGCGGTCGCGCTT
>NZ_PGTB01000362.1 GCF_002786325.1 Pseudooceanicola lipolyticus
CCGCGCTGGCCGCCGCCGGGCCGGGGGCGCGGCTGCGCGCGCCGCGCGCCATATCCGACGACCGCATGGCCACCTGTGCCATCGCTATAGGAGCATCCGAATGACCATTCACTTCATCGGCGCCGGACCGGGCGCCGCCGATCTTCTGACCCTGCGGGGCCGCGACATCATCGCCTCCTGTCCGGTCTGTCTCTATGCCGGGTCGCTGGTGCCCGAGGAGATCCTGGCCCATTGCCCGGCAGAGGCGCGCATCGTGAACACCGCGCCGATGGACCTGGAGGCGATCATCGCCGAATGCCGCCGCGCGCATGAAGCCGGACAGGACGTGGCCCGCCTGCATTCCGGCGATCTGTCGGTCTGGTCGGCGATGGGCGAACAGATCCGCCGCCTGCGCGCCGAGGGCATCCCGGTCAGCGTGACTCCCGGCGTGCCCAGCTTTGCCGCCGCCGCCGCCGCGCTGGGCGCTGAGCTGACCCTGCCAGGGCTGGCGCAATCCGTGGTGCTGACCCGCACGCCGGGCCGCGCCTCGTCGATGCCCGCCGGCGAGACGCTGACCAATTTCGCCGCCACCGGTGCGACGCTGGCGATTCACCTGTCGATCCAGAACCTGGCCACCGTGGTCGCCGACCTGCTGCCGGCCTATGGCGCCGAATGTCCGGTGGCGGTGGTCTACCGCGCCAGCTGGCCGGATGAGACAATCATCCGCGGCACCTTGGGCGACATCCAGGCGCAGATGGGCGAGGGGATCGAGCGCACCGCGCTGATCCTGGTTGGCCCGGCCCTGTCGGGCGAGGGATTTAGCGAAAGCTGCCTGTATTCCCCGGATTACGACCGCCGTTTCCGCCCCTCCACCGCCACCGGAACCGCCCGTGGCTGAGGTTCCCGGACTCCTCGTTTCGGCGCCCAGTTCGGGCACCGGCAAGACCACGGTGATGCTGGGCCTGCTGCGCGCCTTTGCCGAGGACGGGTTGACGGTGCAGCCGTTCAAAAGCGGCCCGGATTACATCGACCCGGCCTTCCACCGCGCGGCGGCGGGGCGGGCCTCGTTCAACCTGGACAGCTGGGCGATGGGGCCGGGCCTGTGGTCGGCCATCGCGGCGCGGTCGGCAGGGGCCGACCTGGTCGTCGCCGAGGGCTCGATGGGGCTGTATGACGGCGTGGCCAAG
>NZ_PGTB01000363.1 GCF_002786325.1 Pseudooceanicola lipolyticus
GGTGGCCGAGCCCGCCCCGGCCGCCGAAGCCGAGACCGTGGTGGCCGCGCCCGCCCTGCCCGAGATCAAGCCCGCCGACGAGACCCCGGCCGAGGCCCGGCAGAGCGAAAGTGCCCTGACCCGCGAGGAACGGATGGCGCTGCAGGTGGCGCTGCAATCGCAGGGCTTTTACAACTCGGCCATCGACGGCGCCTTTGGCCGCGGCACCCGCGCCTCGATGGAAGCCTGGCAAACCGCCAATAATTACGAGGCGACGGGCATCCTGACCACGCTGCAGCGCCAGGCGCTGATGGATCAGTATAACGCGCCGCTGATCTCGGTCGGGATGCGCAGCCACAGCGATGCCCAGGCCGGGATCCGCATGGACCTGCCGCTGGGCGCGGTCAGCTTTGCCCGCTACGAGCCGCCCTTCGCCCATTTCGACAGCACCGGCGAGCTGCCGGTGCGGGTGCTGCTGATCAGCCAGCCCGGCGATCAGGCCACGCTGTACGGGCTCTACGATATCATGCAGACGCTGGAGATCGTGCCGTTGCAGGGCCCGCGCGAGCGTGGCAGCGATGCCTTCACCCTGGAGGGCCGCAATGGCGACATCGTCTCCTATACCGAGGCGGCGCTGCAGAACGGGCGCATCAAGGGCTTTACCCTGATCTGGCCGACTGGCGACGAGGCGCGGCGCGAGCGGGTGCTGGCGGCGATGAAAGCCAGTTTCGAGCGCACTGACGGCGTGCTCGACCCCGCCGCCGGCGGCAATGCCGAGCAGAATATCGACCTGGTTTCGGGCCTGCAGATCCGCAAGCCGCGGCTGGCGCGCTCGGGCTTCTATGTCGATCCCCAGGGCACCCTGGTGACCACGGTCGAGGCGGTGCAGAACTGCACCCGGATCACCGTCGACCAGGATTACCAGGCCGAGGTGGTGGCCACCGACGAGACGCTGGGCGTGGCGGTGCTGCGCCCGTCGGCGCCGCTGGCGCCGCTGTCGGTGGCGCATCTGCGCGATGACGCGCCGCGGTTGCAATCGGATGTCGCGGTCGCCGGCTATTCCTATGGCGGGGTGCTGGGCGCACCGACCCTGACCTTCGGCACGCTGGCCGACATTAAGGGGCTGGGCGGCGAGACCGAGCAGACCCGGCTGGCGCTGGCCGCGCTGCCC
>NZ_PGTB01000364.1 GCF_002786325.1 Pseudooceanicola lipolyticus
TGGCCGCCGATCTGGCCGCGCTGAACGGCGAAATTGCCGATCCGCTGGACGCGGCCGCCGCGCGGCTGCTGCTGATCCACCGCTGGCGCCGCATCGTGCTGCGCTATGACGAGATCCCGCCCGACCTGATGCCGGAAGACGCGCCGCTGGCCGATCCGCGCCGCGCTGTGGCCGCCGCCTATCGCCGCCTCGCCCCCGCCGCCGAATCCTGGCTCGATTCGACGGATGGCGATCTTGCGGCGATGCCTGCGGGTGACACCCGCTTTGCCGGGCGCTTCGGCGGTCCGCAACACGCTTGATTTATCTGGAAATTGCGGCAAACCTTTTTGCATGACAGTTCAGCCGTTCGAGTCTTTCCCCCACATTCCGGCCCAGATCTCCTTTGACAGGCGTGAATTGCAGGTCATCCTGTCGCTTTATGGCCGCATGGTCGCCGCCGGGGAATGGCGCGACTACGGCATTTCGGCGCTGCGCGACCGCGCCGTGTTCTCGGTGTTCCGCCGCACCGCCGAAAACCCGCTGTACCGGATCGAGAAACATCCAAGGTTGCGGATGCGCCAGGGCATGTATGCGGTGGTGGGCATGGACGGCCAGGTGCTGAAACGCGGCGGCGATCTGAAAACCGTGCTGCGGGTGCTGGAACGCAAGCTGATCCGCTCGGTCGACTGAGCGGTCAGCACCCGGCACCCCAAAGCAGGGTCCGGAACAACGCCGCCCAGGGTTAATGCACCGTGCGCGCGACCCCGGAAAAAGTAAACATATTCAAGCAGATGATTGTTTCGCGCGCGAAACGACTCCGCCCTAACCGCTTGACTCCGCACCGTCGACACCCGGCAATGCACCCGCCGGCGGGGCTGGTGCTGCGCCCAACCGGTTAATGTTCCAGCCGCTTATGCGCCAAAACCGGCCCGTCGCCCTGCGCCGCGATCCGCGCCACCGCAGCGCGCAGCGGTTCATAGGCCACCGCCATGTGATGCGCATTGGCATGCACCAGCGTTTCCGGGTCGGCCACCCAGGCGACATGGCCTTTCCAGAACAGCAGATCGCCCCGTTGCGCCGCCGCGCCTTCGGGCAGCGGCCGGCCCAGCGCCTGCATCTGCAAATCGCTGTCGCCGGGGCAGGGCCGGCCGCAGGCGCGCAGCCCGGCCT
>NZ_PGTB01000365.1 GCF_002786325.1 Pseudooceanicola lipolyticus
CGTCCCAGCCGCGGCGCAACCCGGTCCAGCACCGTCGCCGCCGCCGGATCGCCCAGCTGCAACAGCCGCAGACCGCGGCGATATTCGGCCAGATCGGCCGCCGCCACCGCTTCGCCCGTGGCCAGATCTTCGGCGGCGCCGCTGATCAGCTGCGCCGCGTCGTCCGGGCCCACGGCATACATCATCTGGAAGGCTTCCCTGCGGTTCGCCACCCCGATCTTGAACGGCGCACGCCCCGGCACCGCCTGCGCCGCCTCGCCCGCCTGCGCCAGCACCGCGCCCTGCGCATTGGCCAGTTCGACCACGCCGTCATATACCGTCAGCTGGGTGACCACCCCGGTCACCGACAGCACCCAGTCGGTGCCGCGAATCCCTGCCGCCGCCGAGGGTGTGGTCACGGTCACATCCGAGCGCCCGCGCGGCGTGCGCGCCCAGATCGTGCCGGTGCGCAGCTCCAGCTGCGCCGCCGCACCGACGGTTTTGACCAGCAGTTCGGTCTGCGGATGCAACCGCATCACCGTGCCGTCGACAAAAACGATGCCCAGAACGCCCCGCGCCCCGGTGCGCACCAGGTCGCCGCCCAGCAAATCCTGCCCCAGAACCAGCGGCCGGAACCCCGCTTCGGTCACGAACCGCACTTCCTCGCCCGAAACGCGCGAAACCACCGTGCCGCTTTCCGCGCCGTCGCGCGGCCAAGCGCCTTGCTGCGCCGCTGCGGTCGACACCAGCAACCAGCTCAACAGCACCGGAAAGAAGGTCGGAAAGCTAAGCCAGTACAAATGAAGCCGCCACGCTGAGCATATAAAGCGCAATCAGCGCGGTACCGAACGCGACCGAGTTGGATTTGACCCGGTATATGTCGTGGAGTGACGCGACTGTTTCGCCGATATTGTAGTTGTAATCAGAGGCCTGGAGCATTTTCATCACTTCGCTCCCCTGCATGCTGGTGTCGAAGACGCCGTGTTCGGAGCGCTGTCCGCGCCGGGGGAACAGGCAGTAGATGAAGGCCAGGGTTGCCGCTGCGACCAGGGCACATTCGGCGGCCCGCAGCCAGAACGGGGCGCCCATGGCGTCGAGCCGGTTGAACACGGGCGCCATGGTGATCGCGATAAAGGCGAGGAAGATTTGCGATTTGGTGTCCAGCGCCCG
>NZ_PGTB01000366.1 GCF_002786325.1 Pseudooceanicola lipolyticus
GTCGGCGATGCCGATACGGTGATGATGGCGGCGGTCGAGGCCGGCGCCGAGGCCGCCCGCGCCGGGCGGCTGGTGACCTTCGGCATCCGCCCCGACCGGGCCGAGACCGGCTATGGCTATCTGGAACTGGCCGAGGATCCGGGCGATTTCACCGCCCGGCCGCTGGCGCTGAAACGCTTTGTCGAAAAGCCCGACGCGGCCGGCGCCGCAGAGATGCTGGCCGCCGGCACCTACCTGTGGAATGCCGGCATCTTCCTGTTCTCGGTGCAGACCATCCTCGCCGCCTTCCGCGCCTATGCGCCCGGCCTGATCGACCCGGTGCAGGCGGCGCTGGCCGAGGGCCAGCCCGATCTGGGCTTTTTCCGGCTGGCGCCCGAGCCCTGGGCGGGGGCCGAGGATATCTCGATCGATTACGCGGTGATGGAGCGGGCCGACAATCTCTCGGTGGTGCCCTTCGCCGCCGGCTGGTCCGATCTCGGCGGCTGGGACGCGGTCTGGCGCGAGGCGCCGCGCGACGGGCGCGGCGTGGCGGTGTCGGGGCCGGCCACCGCGCTGGATTGCGACGACACGCTGCTCCGGTCCGAGGATTCGCGGCTGGAAGTGGTGGGCATCGGGCTGAAGAACATCGTCGCCGTGGCGATGCCCGACGCGGTGCTGGTGGCCGATGCCGCCCGCGCCCAGGAGGTGAAACAGGCGGTGGCGGCGCTGAAGGCCAAAGGCGCCGCCCAGGCCGAATCCTTCCCGCTGGACCACCGGCCCTGGGGCTGGTTCGAAAGCCTGGTGATCGGCGACCGCTTCCAGGTCAAGCGCATCCATGTCCACCCGGGCGCGGCGCTGTCGCTGCAAAGCCACCACCACCGCTCGGAACACTGGATCGTGGTCGAGGGCACCGCCAAGGTGACGGTGGATGGCGAGGTGAAGCTGGTGACCGAGAACCAGTCGGTCTACATCCCCCTGGGCGCGGTGCACCGGATGGAAAACCCCGGCAAGGTGCCGATGGTGCTGATCGAGGTGCAGACCGGCAGCTATCTCGGCGAGGATGACATCATCCGCTATGAAGATGTCTATGCCCGCGGGCAGGGCGCCAAGGGCTGAGCCGCCGGCCGCCGGTTGGCCGGCCCCGCGGCGGGGGCCGCAGGGCCCCC
>NZ_PGTB01000038.1 GCF_002786325.1 Pseudooceanicola lipolyticus
CGCGGGCGATCGCGGCGGCCCAGCCGGCCAGCCGGCCCGGCGCGGGAGGCGTCATCCGGCGCTCCAGCGCGGCCCAATATTCCTCGGGCACGAAGGGGGCGAGCGGCTTGAAAGGCGATTCCACGTTATGGTGGACCGGAGCTGGTTCAACGGGAGTGCGCCCGCGTTTCAACCTGCCAGAACGGGCCGCTTTGGCGCCGTAATTGGCTAATTTTGCCAAGACGGTGTCCTGACCAGACTCCTTCATCGTCACCTTTCAAGCCACGTTTCCGGACCAAGTCCGGTCGACCATGCCCCCTTGGCAAACCCACTCGTTACTCACTACGCGGATGCCGATGACCGGCATTCAGCCGATCGTGCATCCCAGGCCGGGGTCCGATCCCGCCACACCGTGAAACATCCAGACAAAACCAACTGGCAAACCCGGCGGGACCTCGCCCCTAAACGACCTGGGATCACCCTACTGATGCCGGCGCGGAACACTCGGAATTTCGGCCAGAACACATTGTTTCCACCCAGCGGCCTTTGATTTTATTGGATTTTCTCAAAAAAGGGTCTGAACAATGCGTCCCGTGGTCGGCGATTGTTTCCAAGGGCACGCAAATGACAACGGCCGCAGCCTGTTCGGGCTGCGGCCGCGCGATTCTGGGGCCGGGACTGTTTCGTGTGTCAGGCGTCGGCAACCGCCAGGGCACCAACCGCGGCCAAGGCGCCGGCCGTGTCGAGCATGCGGTTGGAAAAGCCCCATTCGTTGTCATACCAGCCCAGCACCCGCACCAGGCCGCCATCGCTGACGCTGGTCTGTGCGGTGGCAAAGATCGACGAATGCGGATCGTGGTTGAAATCGGACGAGACCAGCGGCTTGTCGGTGATCGCCAGGATACCCTTCAGCGGTCCGGCAGCGGCGGCGCGCATGGCGTCATTCACCGCCGCAACCGTGGCCGGGCGCTCGGGCACAAAGCAAAGATCGACCACCGAGACATTGGGGGTCGGCACCCGGATCGCCGATCCGTCCAGCTTGCCCTTCAGATGCGGCAGCACCAGGCCCACCGCCTGAGCTGCGCCGGTCGAGGTGGGGATCATGCTGAGCGCGGCGGCGCGGGCGCGATAGAGATCCTTATGCGCGGTGTCCAGCGTCGGCTGATCGCCGGTATAGGAATGTACCGTGGTCATATAGCCGGTGGCGATGCCGAACGCGTCATCCAGCACCTTGGCCATGGGCGCCAGGCAGTTGGTGGTGCAGGAGGCGTTCGAGACGATCATATCCGCGGCGCTCAGGCTGTCATGATTGACCCCGAAGACGATGGTCTTGTCCGCGCCGGAGGCCGGCGCCGAGCACAGCACGCGGCTGGCGCCATTCTGCAGATGCGCGGCGGCCTTGTCGCGGCTGTTGAACACGCCGGTGCATTCCAGCGCGACATCGACATCCGACCAAGGCAGCCTGGCCGGATCGCGTTCCGAGGTGACGCGGATCTTGTGACCGTTGATGCGGATCACATCGCCGCTCAGGGAAATATCCGCGTTCAACCGGCCATGCACCGAATCGAATTCCAGAAGATGCGCGTTGGTTTCCGGCGGCGCCAGATCGTTGATCGCGACGATCTCGACATCCTTCCGGCCGCTTTCGATCCAGGCCCGGAGAACACAACGGCCAATCCGTCCGAATCCGTTGATTGCGAGCTTTACCGTCATTTCAACCCCCAGCTTTGGTAGCGCTAACATCTGTAGGTGTAGCAAATCTTGCCCACGATTGCCAGTGCCTGCGACCGAGAGGCGCATGCCCGCCGATTTGCGGACATGGCGTCGCCGTGTCCCGGTTTGCCGTCAGGCGGCCTGGGCCTTGCGCGCGATGAATTCGAACAGCCGCGCCACCGCCTCGGCCCCGGGATCGTTGTGGCCGGCCAGCTGTTCAGCCGAGATATAGCTGGCGCGACCGGCCTTGGCGGTGCGCATGGTGGCGGTTTTTTCCGCCCCTGCCCGCGCCGCGGCGGCGGCCTTGTCGACGCCCTCGCCCAGCGCGTCCAGCGCCGGCATCAGCGCGTCGATCATGGTGCGGTCGCCGGGTGCGGCACCGCCGACCTGCTGGATCCGGTCCAGCCCGGCCCGCAGCGCGCCGATCGCGTCCAACCCGTTGGCCGAGCCGTCGCCGGCGGCGGCGAAGAAGATCGCCAGAAGCACCCCCGAGGATCCGCCCATGGTCTGGCTCAGCTCCAACCCGATGGCACGGTAAAGCTGGGTCAGGTCGGCCAGCGGCAGCCGGTCGCGCGCCTGCATCAGCGCCCGCGCCGCGGTGGCCAGGGTTGATCCGGTATCGCCATCGCCGGTATGGGCGTCCAGCTCGTTCAGGGCGGCCTCGGATTCGATCATCACCTGGCAGCAATCCGAGATGAACCGCGCCATTTCCGGGTTTTCCGACGGGATCGGCTGGATCGGCGTCAGCCCGTCGGGCAGCGGCTGGATCTCGACCTCGTCCACCGCCCGGCAGCCGGGCCAGGCCCAGGGTGTGACCGGCACCTGCAGCAACGCCTCTTCCGAGGCGCCGACCGGCAGCAGCGAGACCGAGAACCCCTGCATGTCCAGCGAGGTCATCAGCGGCGCCGGACCGATCAGCCAGCGGATCTGGTGGCCGATGCGCGAGCGCAGCAGTTCTTCGCCCAGCACCGCCATTTCCAGCGGCGTTGCCCCGCCCAGGTTGTTCAGCAGCGCCGCATGTGGCCCCGGCCCCATGCTGGGCGCCAGCCGGTCCACCACCATCGCCATGGCATCGGCGGCATTGGTGAAATCCACCTGCTCGATCCCCGGCTCGCCATGGATGCCCAGCCCCAGCTCGGCCTTGCCGGCCGGGATCCGGTCCTGCTTGGGCGAGCCGGGCACGGTGCAGGTGTCCAGCGACATGCCGATCGAACAGACCCCGGCGATCACCTTTTCCGCCGCCCGGGTGACGGTGTCGAGATCGGCGCCCTGGTCGGCCAGCGCGCCGGCGATCTTGTGCACGAACAGGGTGCCGGCCACGCCGCGCGCCTGCGGCGTATGCGGCAGCGCGATGTCGTCATCGACGATCACCATGCTGACCTTGAGGCCGAAGGCGCGCGCCCGCTCCGCGGCCAGGCCGAAATTCAGCCGGTCGCCGGTATAGTTCTTGACGATCAGCAGGCAGCCGCCCTTGCCGGTCACCGCCAGGATCGCCGCCAGCACCGCGTCGACCGAGGGGCTGGCAAAGACATCGCCGCAGACCGCGGCGGTCAGCATCCCCTGCCCGACAAAACCGGCATGGGCCGGCTCGTGCCCCGAGCCGCCGCCCGAGACCAGCGCCACCTTGGACTTGTCCCAGTCGGTGCGCAGCACCACCTTGATATGCGGATAGCCGTCCAGCCGCGCCAGCCGCCCGCCTCCGGTGCGCAAGGTGCCGTCGATCGCCTCGGTGATAAGGCTGTCCCTGGTATTGATGAACTGCGTCATATCCCCCTCCTCAGCGGATCCTGTCGCCCGCGGCGTCGAAATACAGCGGCGCGCGCGGCGTGATGGCCAGGGTGTCGCCCGGCTCCAGCCCGGTATGCGCCTCGGCCAGCGTCACGATGTCATGGCCCTCCAGCCGCAGGTGCAGCCGCGTCTGGTCGCCCAGATGTTCGACCCGCGTCACCTGTGCCGGGGTGCCGTCGCCCTGCCGGATATGTTCGGGCCGCATACCGATGGTCTTGGCCCCGACCGGCGCGCCGCCGAACATTCCCGCCGGCAGCAGGTTGATGCGTGGCAGGCCCAGCCGGCTGGCGACATATTGGCTGACCGGGGCCTCGTAGATCTCGCGCGGGGTGCCGAACTGCACCAGCTGCCCGCGATCCAGCACGCCGACATGAGTCGCCATGGTCATCGCCTCGATCTGGTCATGGGTGACATAGATCATCGTCGCGCCCAGATCGGCCTGGATCCGCTTCAGCTCGATCCTGAGATCGGCGCGCAGCTTGGCGTCCAGCGAACTCAGCGGCTCGTCCATCAGGAACACCTGTGGCGAACGCACCAGCGCCCGGCCGATCGAGACGCGCTGCATCTCGCCGCCGGAGAGCTCGGTTGCCTTGTTGTCCAGCTTGTGCGGGATGTGCAGCACCTCGGCCACCTCGCGCACCTTGCGCGCGATCTCGTCCTCGGGCGTGCGCAGGATCGGCGAGCGTAGCGGAAAGGCCAGGTTGTCGCGCACGCTCATATGCGGGTAGAGCGAATATTGCTGGAACACCATGGCGACGTCGCGCTGCGCCGGTGTCAGCCCCTGCACCGACCGGCCGCCGATCAGGATGTCGCCCTTGTCCAGCGTCTCCAACCCCGAGATCAGCCTGAGCGTGGTGGTCTTGCCCGCCCCGGTCGGGCCCAGCAGCACCACGAAGGCGCCGTTTTCGACCGTCATGGTCACGTCCTCGAGCGCCACCGTCGATCCGAAGGCTTTCGACACCCCGTTCAGCCGCACCTCAGCCATGGCCCAGCACCCCCTCGTTCAGATCCGAGCGCAGCGCCCGGCCCGAGGCGCTGTCGAACAGCGTCACCGTCGCCGGGTCGAAATCCAGCGCCACCGTGTCGCCGGTGCGCACCACCCGGTCCGAGCCGATGCGCGCCTTGATCTGGCCATTGGCGGTGTCCAGCGTGACGATCTGGGTGGTGCCCAGATATTCCGCCGCCAGGATGCGGCCGCGATAGCTGCCCTCGTCACCCAGGCGCACATGTTCGGGCCGTACCCCGAAGACCATGTCGCCGTCGAAGGGCTCGCGCATTTCCGGGATGCCGAAGCCCTGGCGATGCATCTGCACCGAGGTCGCCCCGGCCTCGACCGTGCCGCGGAACTTGAGGAAGTTCATCGCCGGCGAGCCGATGAAATCGGCGACGAACATGGTGGCCGGCTTGTCATAGATGTCCTGCGGCGCGCCGAACTGCTCGACCACGCCGTGATTCATCACCACGATCTTGTCGCCCATCTGCATCGCTTCCAGCTGATCGTGGGTGACATAAACCGTGGTTGCCCCCATCCGGTCATGCAGCGCCCGCAGCTCCTCGGACATATGTTCGCGGAACTCGGCATCCAGTGCCCCCAGCGGTTCGTCCATCATGAACGCCTTGGGATCACGCACGATGGCCCGGCCCAGCGCCACCCGCTGCCGGTCGCCGCCCGACAGGCCGCCGACCGGACGGTTCAGGATCTCCTCGATCCCGAGGATGCGCGCCACTTCGGCGACCTTTGCCTTGACCTGCGCCTTGGGCATGCCCTGGCTGACCAGCGGATAGGAGATGTTGCGCCGCACGTTCATATGCGGGTACAGCGCGAACATCTGGAACACGAAGGCGATATCACGCTCCGAGGCCGGTTTCTGGCCCACCTCCTCGCCGTCGATATAAATCTCGCCCGAGGTTGGCAGTTCCAGCCCGGCAATCATCCGCAACGTGGTGGTCTTGCCGCAGCCCGACGGCCCCAGCAGCATGAAGAATTCGCCATCCTCGATCCGGAAGGACGAGGATTTCACCGCGGTGAAGCTGCCGAAATCCTTGCGCAGGTTATTGATCACGATCTCGGCCACGGCTCACTCCGGGAAATGGCTGACGATGATGAACATCACGGTGCCCACCAAGGTGACGAAGAAGGAATAGGAATAGGCGATCAGCCAGAAGGGCTGCATCAGCATCAGGACCCCCAGGGCGATCAGGATCGAGGCCAGCATCTCCCACGGCCCGCGCCGCAGCCGCATCAGCCCGCCGATAAATTCAGCCATGCCGCCCTCCTGCTGGTTTGCTTTGACAGATGTTCAAAATCCCGCCCTCCTCACTTGCGCACGGCGCCGAACGTGATCCCGCGCAGCAGATGCTTGCGCAACAGGATGGTGAAGATCATCACCGGCAGCAGGAACAGGGTGGCGCCCGCCGCCACCGCCGGCCAGTCGAGCCCGCCGATGCCGATGATGGTGGGGATGAAGGGCGGCGCGGTCTGCGCGGTGCCGCTGGTCAGCAGCACGGCGAAGGCATATTCGTTCCAGGCGAAGATCAGGCAGAAGATCGCGGTTGACGCGATGCCGGTGGCCGCCTGCGGCAGCACCACCTTGTAGAAGGCCTGGAACCGGGTATAGCCGTCGATCAGCGCCGCCTCTTCATATTCGCGCGGGATCTCGTCGATAAAGCCCTTCAGCAACCAGACTGCCAGCGAGATATTCACCGCCGTATAGAGCAGGATCATCCCCAGATGTGTGTCGCTCAGGCCCAACTGGCGGTACATCAGGAAGATCGGGATCGCCACCGCGATCGGCGGCATCATCCGGGTACTGAGGATGAAGAACAGCAGGTCGTCGGCCAGGGGTATCTTGAAACGGGAAAACGCATAGGCCGCCAGCGTGCCCAGGAAGATACTGAGAAAGGTCGAGCCAAAACCGATAACCACCGAGTTGAAGAACCGCTCGCCGAATTTCGACGGCCCGGCAATGACCATGTCATATTCGCGCACGATCCGATCGGCCCAGTTTTGCGGCGGGTTGGCCGCCAGGTATTCTTCGGTCTGCCGGGTGCGGGTGGTGAACAGGTTGACATAGCCTTCCAGCGTCGGCTCGAACACCACCTTGGGCGGATAGCTGATCGCATCGGCCGGCGATTTGAAGCCGGTGATGAAGATCCAGACCAGCGGGATCATGGTGATCACCGCATAGAGCACCACCAGGGTGCCGGCGATCCGCTTTTGCCGCCGCGACGGTTCGGTGATCGAATAGCCGCTCATGCCGCGCGCCCCCTCGGTGTTGTGCAATCTGCCAGCCGCTGCCCAGCCCTGCGGCCGGTGCCCCCGGCGGGCGAATGTCTACAGAAACGCAGGGATTGCCCTCGCGTCTTGTCGTTCCGGATACTCAGAGACCCTGCCCGCATCATCAGCGCTCCTTCACCTTGTTCAGCGCCTTGACGTAGATCGAGGCCAGCCCGAACACGGTCACGAACAGGATGATCGCATAGGCGCTGGCATAGCCGGTGCGCCATTTCTCGAAGGCCTCGCGCTTGAGGTTGATCGAGGTCAGTTCGGTCACCGATCCCGGCCCGCCGCCGGTCAGCTGCACCACCAGGTCGAACATCTTGAAATTCTCGATGCCGCGGAACAGCACCGCCAGCATCAGGAACGGCAGCACCATCGGCACGGTGATGGTGAAGAACTGGCGCAGCTTGCTGGCGCGGTCGATCTCGGCCGCTTCGTAGATGTAATCGGGGATCGAGCGCAGCCCGGCCAGACAGATCAGCATCACGAAGGGCGACCACATCCAGGTGTCGACGATGACGATCGCCCAGGGCGCCAGGGTGACCGATCCCAGCATGTCGAAACTCGACGGGTCGGCGCCGGTGAAGAAGGCGACGATATAATTGATCAGGCCGATCTGCGGCTGGTACAGGAAGGTCCAGAAATTGCCCACCACCGCCGGGCTCAGCATCATCGGCAGCACGATGATCGTGGTCCACAGGTCATTGCCCTTGAACTTGCGGTTGATCAGCCAGGCCAGGGTGAAGCCGATCAGCACCTGCAGGAAGATGGTCCAGAACAGGAAATGCGCGGTCGCCTGCATGGTCAGCCAGATGTCGCTGTCCGTCAGGATCCGCTCGTAATTGCGGAAGCCGATATACTCCATGCCCCGCGCCGCGCGGTTCGCCTTGAAATTGGTGAAGCTGAGGTTGATGGTCCAGATCAGCGGAAAGATATTCACCGCCAGCAGCAGGAAGATGGTTGGCGCCACGAAGATCCAGGCGATGGCCCGGTCCGACAACCCCCTGATCCGGCGCGCCATCACCGGTGGGGTGGCCTTGGCCGCACGATTCATCAATGTTTCGGTCATGAACCTGTTCCACCACTTGCTGGGATCGGGCCCGCGCGGCGCGGGCGGGGGGCCCTCTCCCACCGGCGGTGGGAAAGGGCATAGGGCGTTGCGCCTTAGATCTTGCCTTCGTCCTCGAAGACCTCGGTCCAGTCCTCGATCAGCATGTCGAGGGCCTCTTTGGCCGTGCCCTGATCGGCGACGACATAGTCATGCATGCGCTTCTGCATCGCCAGCAGCAGTTCGGCATAAGCCGGCTCCTGCCAGAAATCCTGCACATTCCCCATCGCCTCCAGGAAATCGCCGGCAAAGGGCGCGCTGTCGGCGAAGCCGGGATCGTTCAGCACCGCGTTGTGGCAGGAATAGCCACCCAGTTCCCACCATTTCTGCTGCACGTCGGGCTGGGCGAACCACTTGATATATTCCAGCGCCGCATCCTTGTGGTCGGAATAGCTGACCACCGAAATGCCCTGTCCGCCGAGGGTCGAGCCTTCGATATTCTGCCCCGGATTGACGAAGAAATCGATCTTGTCGCCGCCGGTATTGGGATCGGCATAAAGGCCGGGGAAGAAGGCGAACCAGTTCATCGCCATCGCCACCTGGCCCGATTTGAAGGCGTCCAGGCTTTCTCCCATATACGAGTTGGTATAGCCCGGCGGCGTCGCGGTTTCATAGAATTCCTTGTAGAATTCAAGCGCCTCCACTGCCTCGGGTGAATTCACCGCGCCTTCCATGTCATAGGAGCCGGGGGTGTTCTCATATTTGAAACCCCAAGGGTACAGCGCCCCGGTGACCCCCATGGTGATGCCTTCCGAGCCGCGCTCGGTAAAGATCGCCGCGCCGTAGACGGTGTTGCCGTCGATCTCGCGCCCCTGGAAGAACTGCGCGATCTCCAGCAGTTCTTTCTGGGTCTTGGGCTCGGCCAGGTCGCGGCCATGCGCCTCTTTGAACGCGGCCTGGATGTCCTCGCGGGCAAACCAGTCCTTGCGGTAGAACCAGCCATTGGCATCGCCCATCGCCGGCAGCGCGTAATAGTTCGGCTCGCCCTTGGGCCAGGTCGAATAGGCATATACCGTCGCCGGGGCAAAATCGTCCATGCTGATGCCATTGGCATCGAAGAACTCGTTCAGCTTGACGTAATGGCCGTTCTCGGCGCCGCCGCCGATCCACTGGCTGTCGCCGATCAGCAGGTCGCACAGCTTGCCGCCGGAATTCAGCTCGTTCAGCATGCGGTCGGCAAAATTGGGCCAGGGCACGAATTCGAAATTCATCGTGTGACCGGACTGGGCCTCGAAATCCTTCGACAGCTCGACCAGCGCATTGGCCGGATCCCAGGCCGCCCAGCACAGGGTCAGGTCGTCCGCCTGCGCCTGGCCCGCCATCGATCCGACAGCCGCGGCACAGACTGACGCGGTCAGATAAGTCATCATCTTCATGATAGTCCTCCCTCTGGTGAACCCGGCATCCCCACCTAGCAACAGGTCCTCCGCCTGCCGGATTGTTAAAACTCTAGGTGAGGAACGTACCTCAAGTAAAGAAATTTCTGAGGTACGCCCATCAAGGCAATCTTCTTGCGCGCTATCTTTTGTCAGAACTCCGCTCTAACCCCTTGCGGCGCCTGTACTTTCACGCCGCAGGCTTGACCCAGACGCCGCCCCGGTCGGACGAACGTACGCAGGCCTCGACAAAGGCCACCCCGGCCAGCCCGTCCTCGACGGTGGGATAGATCACCTCTGGCGGCACCGGCGCGCCGGCCGCATGGGCACGAATCGCCGCCGCTGCCTCGGTGTATAGCGTGGCAAACCCTTCCAGGTAGCCCTCAGGATGCCCGGCCGGGATCCGCGTGACCCGCGCCGCCGCCGCCCCGGCCCCGGCATTGCCACGGGTCAGCCGCCGCGGCGGCTCGCCAAACGGGCTGTGCCACAGCGTGTTCGGCTCCTCCTGCGCCCAGCTTAACCCGCCCTTGTCACCATAGACCCGCAACCGCAGCGCGTTTTCATTGCCCGGTGCCACCTGCGACGACCACAACATGCCGCGCGCGCCGCCGACATAGCGCAGCAGCACATGGGCATTGTCATCGACCCGCCGCCCCGGCACGAAGCTTTGCAGGTCGGCGCAGAGCGCCTCCAGCTGCAGCCCGCTGACAAAGCCCGCCAGGTGATAGGCATGGGTGCCGATATCGCCGATGCTGCCGCCGGCGCCAGAGCGCGCCGGGTCGGTGCGCCATTCGGCCTGTTTCGCCCCGGTGGTCTCCAGCGCCTCGGTCAACCAGTCCTGCGGATATTCCACCTGCACCACCCGCAGCTGGCCCAATTCACCCGCCGCCACCATCTCGCGCGCCTGGCGCACCATCGGATAGCCGGAATAGTTATGGGTCAGGATGAACAGCGCCTCCGAGCGCTGCGCCGCCTGCAGCATCCGCTTGGCCTCGGGCAGCGCCGCGGTCAGCGGCTTGTCACAGATCACGTGGATGCCGCGTTTCAGGAATTCCCGCGCCGCCGGGTAATGCATGTGGTTGGGGGTGACGATCGCCACCGCCTCGATCCCCTGTTTCAACCGCGCCTCGCGCTGCGCCATGTCGGCAAAATCGTCATAGACCCGGTCCGGGTCCAGCCCCAGATCGGCGCCCGAGGCCTGTGATTTCTCCGCGGTGGCGGAAAAACACCCCGCCACCAGCTCGAACTGGTCATCCAGCCGCGCTGCCATCCGATGCACGCCGCCGATAAAGGCATCGCGCCCGCCGCCGACCATGCCCAGCCGAATCCGCCCCGCATTCTGCCGTTCCATCCCGTTTCCTCCCGTCAGTTATGTCTGATTGATCTCACTTCGCGCCGCCGGCGCGGATCAGCGCCAGCGCTTCGCGATAGACGCTCTCTTCGCTGTCAAACAGCGGCCGCCACACCTTGGTCGCCGCGGCGATGTCGGGCAGCGCGTGGCCGAAGGCCTCGACCGTCAGCCAGCCGTCATAGCCGCGCCGCGCCAGCGCCGCGAAAACCGGGGCAAAATCGACATGGCCCCGCCCCGGGATGCCGCGGTCATTTTCCGAGATATGCACGTGGCGGATGCCGTCGCCATGATCGGCGATCACCCCCGCCGGATCGCGCTCTTCGATATTGGCGTGGAAGCTGTCATAGGTCCAGCCATAGCCCGGCACTTCGACCTCGGCCACCAGCCGCGCCGCCGCCTCGGCGGTGTTCAGCGCGTAACATTCGAACCGGTTCAGCGGCTCCACCGCCAGCACCAGCCCGGTGTCGCGGGCATGTTCGGCCATCGCCCGCTGCGAGGCGACCAGACGCGCCCATTCCGCCGCACTCGGGCCGGCACCGGAAAACTGCGCCAGCGGCTGGTAAAACGGCCCGCACAGCACCTCGGCGCCCAAGGCGACGGAACAGTCGACCAGCCATTTCAGATAGTCGACCCCGGCGGCGGCATGGTCCGGATCGGCGCTGATCGGGTTGCGCGCCTCGTCCTGCACGATCGCCACCACCGTCGCCGCCAGCCCGATATCGCCCAGCTGCCGCGCCAGCCGGCGATATTGCGCCGGGTCGCCCTGGAAAATCGGCACCTCCACCCCGTCATAGCCGGCCGCCTTCAGCTGCTCCAGCTGCGGCAGCAGCGCATCGGTGACATGGGTGGTCCATAACAGCAGATTGAACCCCGCCTTCATCCTTTCCCCTCCCAATACGTCTGTGCTTGCCAATTCCTCCGGGGGAGTCGCCCGCAGGGCGACGGGGGCAGCGCCCCCGAAACGGGTGGGCGGGCGGGCCCGCCCACCGCGCCCGCTAGATCCCCAGCATCTTGCGGTTTGCCGCCGCATCGGCGCCGCCGGCGGCGAAATCGTCAAAGGCGTGTTCGGTCACCCGGATGATGTGATCGGCGACAAAGGCCGCGCCCTCGCGGGCGCCGTCCTCGGGATGTTTCATCGCGCATTCCCATTCGACCACCGCCCAGCCGTCGAAATCATATTGCGTCAGCTTGGAAAACACCGCGCCGAAATCGACCTGGCCGTCGCCGAGGCTGCGGAACCGCCCGGCGCGGTCGACCCAGGACTGATAACCGCCATAGACCCCCTGCCGCCCGGTCGGGTTCAGCTCGGCATCCTTGACGTGGAACATCTTGATGCGCTCGTGGTAGATGTCGATATTGTCCAGGTAATCCAGCGCCTGCAGCACGTAGTGCGACGGGTCGTACAGCATGTTGCAGCGGGCATGGCCGTCCAGTCGGTCGAGGAACATCTCGAAACTGACGCCGTCATGCAGATCCTCGCCGGGATGGATCTCATAGCAGATATCGACCCCATGCGCGTCGGCGACATCCAGGATCGGCCGCCAGCGCGCCGCCAGCTCGTCGAAGGCGGCCTCGATCAGGCCGGCGGGCCGCTGCGGCCAGGGATAGACATAGGGCCAGGCCAGCGCGCCGGAAAAGGTCACATGCGCGCTGATCCCCATGTTGCGCGAGGCGGCAATCGCCAGCTTCACCTGTTCCACCGCCCATTCCTGCCGCGCCTTGGGATTGCCGTGCACCGACGGGTCGGCAAAGCCGTCAAAGGCGGTGTCATAGGCCGGGTGCACCGCCACCAGCTGGCCCTGCAGATGGGTCGACAGCTCGGTCACCTCGATGCCGTGCTCGGCCGCCTGGCCCTTGAAGGTATCACAATAATCCCGGCTTTCCGCCGCGGTTTTCAGGTCGATCAGCCGGGCGTCCCAGCTGGGCACCTGCACCCCCTTATAGCCGCAATCGGCGGCCCAGCGGGTGATCGACTCCCAGGAATTGAACGGCGCCGCGTCGCCGGCGAATTGCGCCAGGAACAGCGCCGGGCCCTTGATGGTCTTCATATGGTCTCCTCCCCTCGCCTGCCGGTCAGGGCAGGTTTTCCTTGATCACGATCTCGATCCTGATTTTCTCCTGGCTGGCGATCACGCCAACCCCGTCGCATTGCGCCTTCAGCACCCGCGCGGCACTGCGCGCCAGGTGGCCGGCATTCTGGTTGATGATCGCGTCGATGGTGCCGGCCTCCAGCGCGGCGCGGGAATGCGGGGTCAGGTCGTGGCCCACCACCACCTGCCGCCCGGCCAGCCCGCGTTCGGCCACCACCTGCGACACCCCGCGCAACCCGGCGCCGGCGCAATAGATGCCGACCACGTCGGCATGGCTGTCCAGGCATTGCGCGATCACCCGCGCGGTGACCTCGTGATCGTCGCGCCCCTCGACCGTGGGCAGCGCCGTGAGGCCGGGGAACTGTTCGGACAGCACCTGGTCAAAGCCGATCCGCCGCTCGACCATGTCGCGCGCCTGCATCGAATTCACCACCACCGCCACGCTGCCGCGGCGCGGCCCGGCAAAGCGGCCCATCAGAACCGCCGCGGTGCGCCCCGCCGCCATGTTGTCGATGCCGATGAAATGGTCGCGCTCGGAATTGGGCTGGTCGGTGATCAGCGCCACCACCGCCATGCGGCGCGCCTTCAGCCGCGCGATCAGGTCGCGCATCATCGGCGTCTCGTTGCCCATCACCGCCACGCCGTCCACCGCGATACGTTCCAGCCGGCGGAACACGTTGACCAGCGCCACCGGATCGCTGACCGGAACCCGCAGCACCTGGATCTCGCAGCGATCCAGCTTCAGCCCCAGCGCCGCCTCGTCAATGGCGTCCTGCAGCACCTTGAGGAACTGGCTGGGCGTGTCCGGCAGCAGGAAGGCAAAGCGATAGCGCCGCTGCCGGGCCAGGTTGGCGGCCGAGATGTCGCGCACATAGCCCAGCCGCGACACCGCCTCGCGCACCCGCTTGACCGTGACCTCGCGCACACCGGCGCGTTCGTTCAGCACCCGGTCCACGGTGGCCAGGCTGACGCCGGCCTCTCTTGCGATATCATGTACCGTGGGTTTGCTCATGCCGCACCTTCCAGAAGATCAAGGTATGGCAGAATTCTGAGGTACGTCAATCAGAACTGCAGCCGCCGCAGTGCCGGTTGCCGGCTTCCCCGCCCTGTCTGGGCCTGCTAAACCCAGAGTGCAACGGCAAAAGGAGCGGCGGGCGGATGCCGGACGTAACGCGGCGCGGCCAGGTGCGCGGGCCGATGACGATGACGCTGAAGCAGCTGGAAGCCTTTGTCTGGATCGTCGATCTGGGCAGCTTCCGTGCCGCCGCCGAGCGGCTGCACACCACCCAGCCGAATATCTCGGTGCGGCTGAGCACGCTGGAGACCGCGCTGGGGGTGACGCTGATGGAACGGGATGCCGGCTCGGTCCGGCTGACCCCGCGCGGCCGCGACCTGCTGGATCATGCCCGCCGGGTGCTGCGCGAGGCGGATGCGCTGATCGAGGCCTCGGGCGAGACCCAGCTGTTCGACGGCAGCCTGCGGCTGGGCGTGACCGAGATCATCACCCAGACCTGGCTGCGCGCCTTCCTGCGCGCCTTTCGCGCCCGCTATCCCAATATCAGCGTCGAGCTGACCGCGGCGATGTCGGCCAGCCTGGAACAGGAACTGTTCGCCCGTGCCCTCGACCTGGCGCTGCAGAACGGCCCGTTCACCCGCACCGCCACCGGGGTGGTGCCGCTGGGGCGCTATCCGCTGATCTGGGTCGCCTCGCCCGCCCTGAACCTGCACGGGCGGCGGCTGAGCGCCGCTGAACTGGCGGCACAGCCGGTGCTGACCCATGCCCGCGGCAGCCTGTCCCATGCCGAGGTGGCCGAACATTTCCGCGACCGCCGGGCGCTGTCGGTGCGGCTGGTACCGTCCAGCAACCTGGCCGCCGGCATGGATATGGCGCGCGACGGCATGGGGGTGGCGGCGATGCCCGAGGTGATGGCCGCCCCGGTGCTGGCGCAGGGCGAACTGGTGCGGCTGGACTATCCTTGGGTGCCCAAGGCACTGGAATTCGTCGCCCGCTATGACGCTGCCACCAGCCCCGGCTTTGTTGCCGCCGCCGCCGAGATCGCCCGGCAGGTCGCCGCGGACTATGCGCCGCGGCCGGAGGCACCAGAGGATAAAATTTCCTCATCCAAAGAAAAAAATCAAATAATTTGATCTGATCCATTGCCGGGCCTAGCGTCCGCCGTGACGGGAATGCAGCGGAAGGGCGGCAACGCATGGCACAGGCTTTGGTCCGGATGGGCATCGATATCGGCGGCACCTTTACCGATGTGGTGGCCGAGGTGGATGGCACGCCCTATTCCACCAAGGTGCTGACCACCTATGGCGCGCCCGAGGACGCCATCATCGAGGGCATTCACCGGGTCTGCGCCCAGGCCGGGATCGCCGCCGGGGCGATCGGCCAGATCATCCACGGCACCACGCTGGCCACCAACGCGCTGATCGAACGGCGCGGCGCCAAGACCGCGCTGATCACCACCGAGGGCTTTCGCGACGTGATCGAGATGCGCACCGAAAGCCGGTTCGAACAATACGACCTGAACCTGAAACTGCCCGACCCGCTGCTGCCGCGCCAGCGCCGCTATACCCTGCGCGAACGGATCGACGCCCAGGGCAAGGTGCTGATCCCGCTGGACCGGGCCGAGATCGAGGCGCTGGCCGACCGGCTGCGGGCGGCGGAATATGAAAGCATTGCCATCGGCCTGCTGCATTCCTACCAGAACGACGCGCATGAAAAGATGGTGCGCGACGTGCTGGAAGAGAAATTGCCCGGCGTGATGGTGTCGCTGTCCTGCGAGGTCAGCCCGCAGATGCGCGAATACGAACGCTTCAACACCGTGGTCGCCAACGCCTACATCAAGCCGCTGATCAAAAGCTATCTCGGCCGGCTGGAGGCGCGGCTGCGCGACGAGGGTGTGCAATGCCCGGTCTTCCTGATGCATTCGGGTGGCGGCATCATCGCGCTGGAGAGCGCCGCGGATTTCCCGGTTCGGCTGGTCGAATCCGGCCCCGCGGGCGGCGCGGTCTTCGCCGCCAATATCGCCGCGCGCTATGGCCTGTCCCATGTGCTGAGCTTCGACATGGGCGGCACCACCGCCAAGATCTGCCTGATCCGCAACCAGACCCCCAAAACCGCGCGGGTGTTCGAGGTGGCGCGGTCTTACCGGTTCAAGAAGGGCTCGGGCATGCCGATCTCGATTCCGGTGATCGACATGGTGGAAATCGGCGCCGGCGGCGGGTCGCTCGCGTCGGTCGATTCGATGCGCCAGATCCGCGTCGGCCCGGAATCGGCGGGCTCGGAACCCGGCCCGGCCTGTTACGGGCGCGGCGGCGCGCGCCCGGCGGTGACCGATGCCGACCTGGTGCTGGGGCGGCTCGATCCCGGCAATTTCGCCGGCGGGTCCATCACCCTGCACCCGGACCAGTCCGAGGCGGCGCTGGCACGCGATATCGGCGAGACTCTCGACATGGACGCGCAGGGCGCGGCCTTTGGCCTGTCGGAAGTGGTGGACGAGAACATGGCCAATGCCGCCCGCGTACACGCGGTGGAAAATGGCGAGGACCTGGCCGATTACACCATGATCGCCTTTGGCGGCGCCGCGCCGCTGCATGCCGGGCGGCTCTGCGAGAAACTGGGGGTCAAACGCGCGCTGGTGCCGCCGGGGGCCGGGGTCGGCTCGGCCATCGGCTTCCTGCGGGCACCGTTCAGCTTCGAAGCCAACCGCAGCGTCTATACCCGCCTATCCGACCTGGACCCCGACGCGGTGCGCGCGCTGCTGGGCGAGCTGGAGGAGGAGGCGACGAAATTCGTCCGCTCCTGCGACGCCCAGGCGCCGATCAACTGCGATTACAAGGCCTATATGCGTTATACCGGGCAGGGCTGGGAAATCCCGGTGCCGCTGTCGCCCGAGGACGCCGCCAGCCCCGATGAAAAGCGGTTCCAGGAGCTGTTCGAGGCGGATTACACCACGCTGTTCGGCCGCCCGGTGGCCGGGCTGGATATCGAGATCACGGTGTGGTCGGTCAACGCCACCACACCGCCGCAGCCGGTGACGCCGGTGGCGGCACCGGGGCGGATCACCGAGGCCGAGGTCGGCGCGACCCGCGCCCTGTTCGACCCGGCCAGGGGCGAAGTCGCCAAGGCTGCGGTGGTCGAACGCAAGGCGCTGGATACCGGGCAGCGGCTGACCGGTCCCGCCGCGATCACCGAGGACGAGACCACGATCATCGTGCCGTCCTCGTTTTGCGCGCTGCGGCGGGCGGATGGCTGTATCGAACTTCTTTCGCAGGAGGCCGGCGCATGAGCGGCACAACCTCGACCGTATCGAACCAGGTGATGTGGAACCGGCTGATCTCGGTGGTGGAGGAACAGGCGCAGGCGCTGGTGCGCACCGCCTTTTCCACCTCGGTCCGCGAGGCCGGCGATCTGTCCGCCGGTGTCTATGACGTCAAGGGCCGGATGCTGGCCCAGGCGGTGACCGGCACGCCGGGCCATGTCAACGCCATGGCCGACGCGGTGGGCCATTTCATCCGCCGGATCGGCCGGCAGAACATGTTCGAAGGCGATGTCTATATCACCAACGACCCGTGGGAAGGCACCGGCCATCTGCATGACATCACCGTGGTCACGCCGTCCTTTCTGAACGGTGTTCTGGTGGGCTTCTTCGCCTGCACCGCGCATGTGGTCGATGTGGGCGGGCGCGGCTTTGGCGCCGATGCCAACTCGGTCTACGAGGAAGGCATCTACCTGCCGATCATGAAATTCGCCGAACGCGGTACGGTCGACCAGACGCTGATCAAAATCGTGCGCGGCAATGTGCGCGAGCCCGACCAGCTGGTCGGCGACATCTATGCGCTGGCCGCCTGCAACGAGACCGGGCACCGCCGCCTGATCGACATGATGGGCGAATTCGGCCTATCCGACCTGGAAGGCATTGCCGGTTTCATCCTGGAGAATTCGCGCCGCGCCACGCTCGAGCGCATCGCCGCCCTGCCCCGCAAATCGGCCGAGGGCGAAATGGTGATCGACGGCTATGACAGCCCGATCACCCTGCAGGTCAAGCTGGACATCGAAGAGGACCGCATCCTTTGCGATTTTGCCGGCACCTCGGGGGTGGACCGCAAGGGCATCAACGTGCCGCTGGTCTATACCAAGGCCTATGCCTGTTACGCGCTGAAATGCGCCATCGCGCCGGAGATCCCCAACAACGCCGCCAGCCTTGCGCCGTTCGAGATCAGCGCGCCGGAAGGCACCATCGTCAACGCGGTGCATCCCGCGCCGGTGGCGCTGCGCCACGTGATCGGCCACATGATCCCCGACACGGTGTATGACGCGCTGGACAAGATCCTGCCCGCCACGGTGCCGGCCGAAGGCGCCGGCAGCCTGTGCAACTTCCAGGTCTCGCTGCGCCCGGCCTCCGAGGCGGCGCGCAAGGCCGGCGCGCGCCGGGCCGAGGTGCTGGCGTTCAATTCCGGCGGCTCGGGAGCGCGGCCCGCCCTGGACGGGATGAGCGCCACCGCCTTCCCCTCCGGCGTGATGACCATGCCGGTGGAGGCAACCGAACACACCGGCCCGGTGATCATCTGGCGCAAGGAGCTGCGGCCGGATTCCGGCGGCGCCGGCCAGTATCGCGGCGGGCTGGGGCAATATATGGAGGTCGGCGCGGCCACCGGGCACGAGTTCGACTTTCAGGCGATGTTCGACCGGGTCAACCACCCGGCGCGCGGCCGCGCCGGCGGGCAGAACGGCGCCCCCACCACCATCGCCCAGGATGACGGCACCGCGATGCGCGGCAAGGGCAAGCAATACGTGCCCGAGGGGCGCAAGGTGATGTTGGCCTTTCCCGGCGGTGCCGGCTATGGCCCGGCCGCGGCGCGCGACCGCGACCTGGTGAAACGCGACCTGGCGCGCGGCTATATCTCGGCCGCGGCGGCGCGCGATATCTACGGGCTGACCGCCGAGGAGATCGATGCCGTCGCCGCGGCGCTGGAACGGGGAGAGGCGGTATGAGCGCGCCCGGCCTGCCCAGCGCCCCGAACCACGCCAGCTATGACGTGGTGATCGTTGGCGGTGCCATGTATGGCGCCGCGGTGTCGTGGTTTCTGACCGACACGCCCGGCTTCACGGGCCGGGTGCTGGTGATCGAGCGCGACCCGGCCTATGAATTCGCCTCGACCTCGCACACCAATTCCTGCATCCGCCAGCAATACAGCCAGGAAATCAACGTGCGGATCTCGCAATTCGGCGCCGATTTCGTCAAATCCTTCCGCGCGCGGCTGGGCGGCGATCCGCGCGTGCCCGACCTGGTATTGCAAAGCTTTGGCTATCTCTATCTGGCCGACGACCCCGCCTTTGCCGCGGCCCTGCGCGAGGCCCAGCAGCTCCAGGCGGCCTGCGGCGCCGCCACCCGGCACATGACGCGGGACGAGATCGCGGCAGCCTATCCGTTCTATCACCTCGACGACATCCTCGCCGGCAATCACAATCTGGTCGACGAGGGCTATTTCGACGGCGGCACCATGTTCGACTGGTTCCGCCGGTCCGGCCGCGAACGCGGGGTCGAATATATCCATAACGAGGCAGTGGCGATGACCCGCGAGGGCAACCGCGTCACCTCGGTCACGCTGAAATCCGGCGAACGGGTGAGCTGCGGCCATGTCGTCAACGCCTCGGGGCCGCGCGCGGTGCTGACCGCGCGGATGGCCGGGCTGGACCTGCCGGTGGAACCGCGGCGCCGCTTTACCTTTATCTTCGACGCCGCGCAGCCGCTGGACCGCGACCTGCCGCTGACCATCGATCCCTCGGGCGTGCATATGCGCAGCGACGGGCGCTATTACATGGCGGGCTGTCCGCCCGATGACGATCCGGCCGTCGATTACACCGACTTCACCCCGGATCACGCGATCTGGGAATCCAAGGTCTGGCCCGCCGTCGCCCACCGCGTGCCGCAATTCGAGGCGGTGAAGCTGATCAATTCCTGGGTCGGGCATTACGCCTATAACACCTTCGACCAGAACGCGATTGTCGGCCCGCATCCGGAGGTCGGCAATTTCATTTTCGTCAACGGGTTTTCCGGGCACGGGTTGCAGCAGGCGCCGGCCATCGGCCGTGGCGTGGCGGAATGGCTGGCCCATGGCGAATACCGCAGCCTCGATCTGACACCCTTCCGCTATGAAAGGATTGCCGAAGGCGCGTCGCTGACCGAGAAAGCGATCATATGACCGGACAGGCAAGAAGGAGAATGCAATGACGAAGATCTCGAAGATCGTGTTGACCGGCGCGGCAGGCGCCCTGGGCGGCCGGCTGCGGGCACCGCTGGCGCGGTTGGCCGATACGCTGGTCTCGACCGACCTGGCCGAGTCGCTGGACGGGCTGGCCGACAATGAAACCTATGTGAAGGCCGATGTCGGCGACGCCGCCGCGATGATGGAACTGATCGAAGGCGCCGACATGGTAGTGCATTTCGGCGCCATCCCCGACGAGGCCCCGTTCGAAGAGATCCTGCATTCCAACTTCCTCGGCGCCTATAACGTCTGGAACGCGGCGCAGAAACACGGGACCCGGCGGATCATCTATGCCAGCTCGATCCACGCGATGGGCATGTATCCCAAGACCGTGCAGATCACCACCGACATGCCGCACCGGCCCGACACCTTCTATGGCCTGTCCAAGTGTTTTGCCGAGGATATGGCCAGCATGTACTGGGACAAATACGGGCTGGAGGCGGTCTGCCTGCGGATCTACTCCGCCTCGGGCCCGGTGCAGAACGCCCGCGCCTTGGGCTCGTGGCTGTCCTATGACGACCTGATCCAGCTGGTCGAGAAATCGGTGACTTCGCCGATCACCGGCTTTGCGGTGATCTATGGCGTGTCCAACAACGATCGCAGCCCGGTGGACAATTCCAAGGCGTCCTTCCTGGGCTATCGGCCCAAGGACAATGCCGAGGATTATGCCGCGGAGATCCTCGCCAAAACTCCCGTCGCCGATCCGCAGGACAAGGGCCAGATGTGCCATGGCGGCCCCTTCGCCACCGTGCCGCTGGGGGTGAGCGGGGTGCAGTTCATCAAGAAGATGAGCGAGGGCAACTGAGGCGGCGGCGCGCCCGTAGCTAAGACGGCAATGCGGCCCCGGATCAGGTCCGGGGCTGCGGCCGGGCGCCATTGTGTTTAGGCGGGTTCGTCTTCCGCCAGAAACGCCTGCATCCGCCCCAACGCGCGGCGGATATTCTCCTCGCTATTGGCATAGCTGACGCGGATATAGCCCTCGCCCAGGGTGCCGAAATCGGGGCCGCCGATGGTGGCGACACCCGCCTGCTCCAGCAAGGCCGAGGCCAGCGGCTTGGCCTTCCAGCCGGTCTCGCGGATATTGGGGAAGGCATAAAAGGCGCCCTTGGGCACCACGCAGCTGACCCCCGGCATCGCGTTCAGCAGCTCGACCACCACCTTGCGGCGGGTATCGAAGGCGGCGCGCATCTCGGCCACCGCGTCCTGCGGGCCGGTCAGCGCCGCCAGCGCGCCGAATTGCGCCGGCGCGTTGACGCAGGACCAGGCGTTGACCGCCAGCTTGCGCGCCTTGTCATACAGCCCGTCGGGCCAGATCGAATAGCCCATGCGCCAGCCGGTCATCGCATAGGTCTTGGACCAGCCGTTCAGCACGATCAGCCGGTCGCGGATCTCGGGATAGTCCAGCAGGGTGACATGTTGCTCGCCGTCATAGAGCAGCTGGTCATAGATCTCGTCGGACAGCACCGCCACCTGCGGATGCTCGGCCAGGCCCGCCACCAGCCGGTCGATTTCGGCGCGGGGGGTTACACCGCCACAGGGATTGGCCGGCGAATTCAGGATCAGCAGCCTTGTGCGCGGGGTGATCAGCGCCAGCGTCTCCTCGGCCGAGACGGCAAAGCCCTTGTCCTCGCGGATCGGCACCGGCACCGGGGTAGCGCCGGTGAATTCGATCATCGAGCGATAAATCGGAAAGCCGGGATCGGGATAGAGGATCTCGGCCCCCGGTTCGCCGAACATCAGGATGGCGGCAAACATGGTGACCTTGCCGCCGGGCACGATCAGCACCGAATCGGGGCTGACCTCGACCTGGAAACGGCGGTGCAGGTCGCTGGCCACCGCCTCGCGCAGGGGGCGGATGCCGGTGGCGTCGGTATAGCCGTGCTGCCCGTCGCGCAGCGCCTTGACCGCCGCCTCGACGATATGCGGCGGGGTCGGGAAATCGGGCTGGCCGATGCCCAGGTTGATGATGTCGCGCCCCTGCGCCGCCAGCGCATTGGCGCGGGCCAGAACGGCAAAGGCGTTTTCTTCCCCGATGCGATCAAAATTCGCGATCGTCTGCATGGCGTGCCCTTTCAGAATTCGTTGTGGCGGATGTTGTTCAGCATCTTCTGCAGCGTCAGCAGAAACTGCTGCCGCTCTTCCGCGCCGATACCTTCCATCATCCGGTGATAGTCGCGCCACATGATCGGCCAGAACCGGTCGAATTCGGCGCGACCGGCCTCGGTGAGATAGATTTCCCGCACCCGCGCATCGCTGCTGCGCTCGACCCGGCGCACCAGCCCGGCGGCTTCCATCGCCTCCAGCGTGCGGCTCATGGTCGATTGCTCGGTGACGGCATAGACCGAGAGTTCGTTGATCGTGAGGCCCGGCAGCACCGCCAGCACCGCCAGCGTGCGCATCTTGGCGGTGGTCAGGTTGCTCTGTTTCAGCACGCCCTGCAGGTCGGCGTTATAGCGGCCGATGACGCGGTTCATCAGGTAGGGGACGAAATTGCCCAACCCGATCTCGCCCAGGGCTTCGACCTGATCCATAGGCACCTCGGCCCGCTTGTCCATCTCTTCCCCCCGCCATGGTTCCGCGCGCCCGCCCGGACACCGCCGGGCAGTGCCTGTCTCTGGCGTGAATGGCGGCAAAATTCAATGCCCCTTGGGCCGATGCCCCGGATCCGGGCGGTCCGAAACGAAAATGGCGCGGGAATGATCTCCCGCGCCATGCACTCGTCAAAAAATAGGTCCGGAGCCGGGTCAGGCGACCTTGAAGGTCTTCAGCTGGTCCACGGTTTCCTGGGCACGGGCGGCAAAGGTCTCGGATGCGCCCTTGACGATGTTGTAACGAATTTCGCCCAGTTCACGGACGCCAGCACCCAGTTCTTCGACTGCGTTGCGGGCATAGTCCTGCTCGATCTGGAACACTTCCTGCATGTTTTGCGCGTTCAGGGTGGCCAGGGTGGCCGAGGCACGCGCATTCATCAGCGTGCCAAGCATCTGAAGAAACTTGGTGTTGTGCTGGATCTCGCCTTCGATCACGGCGGTGCCGGCGCTGCGGAAATCTTCGGTGGTCTTGACGGCAGCTGCACGCAGCGTGTCGCCAGATTCCTTGACCCAGGCTTCGGCCTTGGCCAGGTTTTCCTTGACGATTTTCGGATCGACGGTTGCGGTCGCGCTCGGTTTCTTCGTACGGGTGGTCATATCAATATCCTTTCATTTGCCAGCTTACTCGGACGGCCCGGTCTTCGGCACGCGCCCTTATGCTGCAGTGCAGAAGATAGGGATTTCTTTTCTTTTGTCAAGAAAACATGAGGAAACTTCCAAAATGTCGCAGGTTATTTCTGCACTGCAGCAAAACCTGAGCGGGAACAATCGCTTGCAGGCCTTACTCCGCTTTGCGGCAGGTCTTTCGCGATGCGGAACATTGCACTGGCAGCCACGGCACGGGCATTCTATGATCGCACCAGCCGGGCAGACTGCGCTGTCCCGCGCGCAGGAATGAAGGACCAGACGTGTGAGGAAACGGGCCCCTCAACTTGGCGAGCCGGAAGAAAACGGCGCCGGCCAAGATCGGCAATTCATCACCTCGCTGCATCGCGGGCTGGAGGTGCTGCGCGCCTTCCGCCCCGATGACCGCGCCGGGCTCAGCAACAGCGACCTGGCCGACCGCACCGGCCTGCCCAATTCCACCGTGTCGCGGCTGACCTTCACGCTGCTGAAAACCGGCTATCTGACCTATGACCGCGAAACCGGACGCTATCGCATGGGCGTGCCGGTACTCAGCCTGGGCTATGCCTGCCTCAGCGCCATGCCGATCAGCGAGACCGCGCAAAGCTATATGCAGGAGCTGGCGGATTCCTGCGGCGAAGGCATCCTGGTGGCGCTCGGTGGGCGCGACAACCGCACCATGACCTATCTGGCCTGCGCCCGCACCCGCAGCGTCATCCAGTTGCAGCTGGGCGTCGGCTCGCGGATTTCGCTGGCACGTTCGGCGATGGGGCGCGCCTGGCTGGCCGCCTGCCCGGCCGAGGAGCGCAAACTCATCCTGCAAGACCTGCGCCGGCACAGCCCCAAGGACACCTGGCCAATGATTGCGAAAGGCATCGAGGAGGCGGCCCAACAGATTGCCGAACGCGGCTTCTACGCCAATATCGGCGAATGGCAACCGAATATCCACGCTGTGGCGGTGCCGCTGCGCCGGCGCGATCCCTCGGCGCCGCTGCTGGCGCTGAATCTCGGCGGGCCCTCGGCCTATCTGCCGAAGGACCGCCTGATCGGCGAGTTCGGGCCGAAACTTGTCGAACTGGCGCAGGCGCTGCGCCAGACCTCGGCCGACCGCGATTGAGACGGAGGCCGCGCCCCAAACCCACCCTGCCCGGTCTGCCCCACCGCCGCGCCGCCCGGCCCGGCCCATATGGCGGATCGCCACCCGAGGAGGAAACCGAGTGTCCCTGCCCCCAGCCCTTGCGCATCTGCGCCTGCCGGTGATCGGTTCGCCGCTGTTCATTGTCTCCAACCCCGACCTGGTGATCGCCCAATGCACCGCGGGCATCGTCGGCTCGTTCCCGGCGCTCAACGCCCGCGAGAAACCGGGCGAGCCGATCGAACTGGAGCGCTGGCTGATCCGCATTTCCGAGGCGCTGGACGCCTGGAACCAGGCCAATCCCGACCGGCCCGCCGCGCCCTATGCGGTGAACCAGATCGTGCACAAGTCGAACGAACGGCTGGAACGCGACGTGGAACTGTGCGTGAAATACAAGGTGCCGGTCTGGATCACCTCGCTGGGCGCGCAGGAATGGGTGAACCAGGCGGCACATTCCTGCGGCGGCATCGTGTTTCACGACATCATCAACAACCGGTTTGCCAAAAAGGCCATCGAGAAAGGCGCCGATGGGCTGGTCGCGGTGGCCGCCGGCGCCGGCGGCCATGCCGGCGTGTTGTCGCCATTTGCGCTGGTCCAGGAAATCCGCAGCTGGTTCGACGGGCCGATCGCCCTGTCGGGCGCCATCGCGCGCGGCGACAGCATCCTGGCCGCGCAGGCGATGGGCGCCGATCTGGGCTATGTCGGTTCCGCCTTCATCGCCACCGAAGAGGCCAACGCGGTCGCCGCCTACAAGGCGATGATCGCCCAGAGTGGCGCCGATGACATCGTCTATTCCGACCTGTTCACCGGGGTCTGGGGCAATTACCTGAAACCCTCGATCGCCGCCGCCGGGTTGAACCCGGACAAGCTGGAACGTTCGGACCCGTCGGCGATGAATTTCGGCGCGGGCCGCAGCAAGCCCAAAAGCTGGTCGGAGATCTGGGGGGCCGGCCAGGGCATCGGTGCGGTGGACCAGGTGGTGCCAGCGGCCGCGCTGATCGACCGGCTGGACCGCGAATACCGCGCCGCCTGGGCACGGATGCAGCAGCAGGTGAACCCGCGCTGACGCCGGCGGGGCGCCGATTTCCCCCGTAGCGCCACGCAAAACATCGACCCCATAGGTTCAAGGCGCTGAGATGCCTGACTGGCGCCGCCGGCGCCGGGCGAGCGCGCACGCCGGGCATATCAGGTCGCAAAGCGGGGGCAAATGCCGCTCCCGCACCCCCTCCCTTGTGCGCAAACCGGCACGATTTCGCACAGATGAGGAACGGCATGGAACCAACGGAAAACTCGTTTGTTTTTACCACTCGCAACTGACCGGTGCCGGCCCTTCGGGCTGCATGCATCGACCAAATGCGCCAAAGACATACGGAGTAAGCTTATGATCAGAACAGTAACGATTGCCCTTCTCAGCACCACCGCCGCAGGCGCCGCGCTGGCCGGCAACCCCGCCCCGGCACCCGAACAGCCGGTGGTCTACCAGCCCGCCGCACAGCCGGCTCGCCCGTTCTGGGAAGGCGGCTATGTCGGCGGCCAGCTGGGTTATGCCTATGGCGAATTCGACCTGAATGGCAGCTTTGACAGCGACAGCGTCATCGGCGGCCTGAATGCCGGCTATCTCTTCGATCTCGGCAATGACTGGTATGCCGGTCCCGAATTCCAATACGACTGGGCCGATGTCACGGTGACCGATCCGAACACCGGCAACAGCGCCTCCTTCGATGAAATGGCGCGGCTGAAAGCCATCGTCGGCAAGGCGGTTGGCAACGGCATGGTCTATGGCAGCGTCGGCTATGCCTATTCCGATTTCGACGGTGTCGGCACCTTCTTTGACGGCGGCGGCGACAGCTATCTGGTCGGCCTCGGCTATGACCACCGCGTCAGCGAGAACTGGACCGTCGGTGCCGAATACATGCACCATTCCTTCGGTGGCGTTGGCGCCGGTGGCGGCGACGTTGATGTGAACACGGTGCATATCAAGGCGACCCACCGGTTCTGATCCGGTCGCCGCGTGCAATTACACGGGCCGTCCCCTGGGGGCGGCCCGTTTCATATCGGCTGACCGGTTTTATCAGCCAGGTCCTGGCGCGCCGCCTCTTCGGCCTTCAGCGCCTTGCGGTCGGCCTTGCCCACCGGGGTATGCGGCAGCGCGCTGCGGAACTCCAGATAGCGCGGGATCTCGTGGCGCCCCAGCTTGTCGGCCAGGAAGGCCTGCAACTCTTCCAGCGAAAACGGCGTGGCCCCGGCGCGCAGCTGCACAAACACCTTGGCGCTTTCGCCGCGATAGGGATCGGGCACCCCAATGGCGATGGCCTCGGCGATGTCGGGATGCTGATGCACCGCGTTTTCGATCACCACCGGATAGACGTTGAAGCCGCCAGACAGGATCATGTCCTTCTTGCGGTCGACCAAGTAGAAATAGCCGTCGGCATCCATATAGCCGATATCGCCGGTCAGGAACCAGCCGTCGCAAAAAGCGGCCGCGGTCTCGTCGGGGCGGTTCCAATAGCCGCCGGTCACGTTGGGCCCGGCAATCGCCATCTCGCCGCGCTCGCCCGGCGCCAGGCGACGATGCGGGTCGTCGACATCGACGATCTTCAGATCGACACCGGGCAGCGGAATGCCGATGGTGCCCAGCTTGTCATCGGGCATCCCCACCGGCACGTTGGTGCCGGCGGGCGCGGTTTCGGTCATGCCCCAGCCGCCGCGCAGCTTCAGCCCGGTCAATTGCCTGACCCGCTGATACACCTCGACCGGCAGCGGCGCGCCGCCGGATCCGGCATAGTCCAGCGAGGACAGGTCGCGGTTCTCGATCCCCGGCACCTGCAACAGCGCGATCCACACCGTCGGCACGCCGCCAAAGGCGGCGATGCGCTTTTCCTCGATCTCGCGCGCCGCCGCGTCCGGGTCATAGCGCAGGCGCAAATGCACGGTGCCGCCCTCGAAGGTGCGTTTCAGCAGCGCGGTGGTCAGCCCCATGATATGGAACAGCGGCGCGTAAACCAGCGCCGGCTTGCCCGGTTGCGAATGCCCCTCGTCCTTCATCGCCTCGTGATACATGTAGACGGCGGCGGCCAGGTTGGCGTGGCTCAGCATGGCCGCCTTCGGCAGCCCGGTGGTGCCACCGGTGAATTGCAGCAGCGCCAGATCCTCGGGCGTGACCGCCACCGGGGCATAGGCCGCACCCTCCTGGCCGGCCCAGAACGTATCGACCGGGATGGCGCCGGCCAGCACCGGGCAATCGCGCCCGGCGCCGGACACCGGATCGGGGCACAGCACCAGGTCGGGCAGCCCTCCCTGCGCCAGCAACGGTTCGAAATGGCGACACAGTTCGGGGGTGGTCAGGCTGACCACCAGCCTGGCGCCGCTTTCCCGCAGCTTGAAGGCGATCTCGCGATCGGCGTCCAGTGGGCTGAGATGGGTCACTACGGCCCCGGCGGCAATCGCCCCGAAGAAGAAAATCGGATGCCAGGGACAGTTGGGCAGGTGCAGCGCCACCCGGTCGCCGCGCCGGATGCCGCGCGTCTGCAGCGCCGCCGCCACCCGCGCCGCCTGCGCGCGCATCTCGGCATAAGTCAGGCTTTGGCCGTAATATTCGATCAGCACCCGGTCGGCATGGGCGTCGAAGGCGGCGCTCATCATCTCGGTCCAGGTGGTGCGGGGCGGCACGAAATCACAGGACACGCCCGGTGCATAGTGCCGGTGCCACGGGCGCGCGCCCATGCTGGTTGGCTGCTCCATGATCTCCTCCCACTATGCGAAATACTTTTCCGCACAACAGGGGCAGGCTACGGAGTCGATCCGGTGCCGGTCAAGCCTCTTGGCCGGCCGCCGGGCTATTCCGGCTGTCGGGCCCGCTGGATCGCGTCCCAGACCCGGCCGGGCGCGGCGGGCATCGCGAAGCTTTCGACTCCCAGTTCGGCCAGGGCGTCGGTCACCGCGCTCATCCCGGCGGCCAGCGCGCCGACGCTGCCGGCCTCGCCCACGCCCTTCACCCCCATCGGGTTGATCCGGGTCGGCACCTGTTCAAAGCCGCATTCCATCATCGGCACGTCACTGGCGCGCGGCATGGCGTAATCCATGAAACTGCCGGTCAGCAGCTGGCCGTCGCCGGGGGCATAGCGCAGCTCTTCGAACAGCACCTGCCCCAGCCCCTGCACCACGCCGCCATGGATCTGCCCCGCGGCCAGCTGCGGGTTCACCACCGTGCCGATATCCTCGACCGCGGCGTAAGAGACGATGGCGCAATGGCCGGTCTCGGGATCGATCTCGACCTCGCAGACATGGCAGCCATTGGGAAAGGTCGGCGCCTCGGGGGCAAAGCTGCCCTCGCCCAGCAGGCGGATGCCGCGTTGGGCGGCCTCGGCCGCCACCGCCTCGATGCCGACGCGGCGGTCGGTGCCGGCGATGCGGAATTCGCCGGCGGCATATTCGATATCCGCCGCCGCCGCCTCCAGCACCTCGCCCGCCACCGCGCGGGCCTTGTCGATCGCCTTGGTCACCGCGTCCTGCATCGCCGCGATGCCCTGCGGCATCGCCGCCGATCCGCCCATGCCGCGACCGCGGTCCAGCAGGTCGGTATCGCCCTGGCGGTAGATGATGCGCGCCGGCGGCAGGTCGAACGCCTTGGCGGCCAGATCGGTCAGCGCGGTTTCCAGCCCGGAGCCGGCAGAAAACGTGCCCACCGCCAGCGTCACGCTGCCATCAGCGTGGACCTCGGCGCTGGAGTGATCCTGGCCGGGCTGGGAATAGAGGCCGCCGGCGGTTTCCACGCACATGGCGATGCCCAACCCGCGGACGCGCCCGCGCGCAGCGCTCTCTGCCTTGCGCGCGGCAAAGCCGCCAACATCGGCGCGGGCCAGCCCCGCCTCCATCACCCGGGCAAAGTCGCCGCAGTCATAGTTGAACAGGAACGGGCTTTGCCACGGCATCGCCTCTTGCGGGATCAGGTTGCGGCGGCGCAGGTCGACCCGGTCAAAGCCGCAATCGCGCGCCGCCCGGTCGATCAGCGCCTCGACCGCCAGCGTCGCCTCGGGCCGCCCGGCGCCGCGATAGGGCGCGGGCGGCACCGTGTGGGTCAGAAAGGCCTGCATCCGTCCGGCAATCAGCGGCGTGCGGTACACCCCGGCCACGCCGCCGTAATTGGACAGCATGAACAGCGTGCGTGACGAGACATAGGCGCCGGCATTCATCTCGACGCCAAAGCGCATGGCGACAAAATTGCCCGCCGCGTCCAGCCCCAGTTCCGAGGTGATCCGCATGTCGCGCCCGGCCTCGTCAGAGAGAAAGCTCTCGCTGCGCCCGGCCTGCCAGCGCACCGCGCGGTCCAGCCGCCGTGCCGCCCAGAACAGGATGCATTCCTCGCGCAGCGGACCGGATTTCATCCCGAAGGCGCCCCCGACATCGCCGCTGATGCAGCGGATCTGCGCCGGCTCCATACCGAAGGCCTTGGCCAGCGCCGGGCGCAGCGCGATGGGATTCTGGTGCGAACAGAGCAGCTCCATCCGGCCATCGCCCAACGGCCGCGCGACGGCATTGCGCGGCTCCATCGGCATCGCCGCCACGCGCGACACCGGCGTGCGCAGCCGCACCTGGTGCTTGCATTGGGCAATCGCCTGCCCCGCCGCGTCCCAGTCGCCGCGCTGCCAGTCCACGCAGAGGTTGCCGGGCCGGTCGTCA
>NZ_PGTB01000367.1 GCF_002786325.1 Pseudooceanicola lipolyticus
GAGTAGCAACTGTGTTTCAAACAATGGCGTCTCGGTAGGCCGTTCCAGTTTTGATCATTGCGTTGAGAACGGTCAGTAGCTTGCGCGCGCATGCGACGATGACGGGCTTCTTGGCTTTTCCAGCCGCAAGCAGGCGCTCCTTGAAGGCCCTGAACCTCGGGTCGAACCTGCTGGCGGTGAGTGCTGCCAGATAGAGCGTGCGCCTGATCGTGCCACGTCCACCCCATATGCTGCGTTTGCCGCGTCGGTGCCCGGAGTCATTGGCATGTGGAGCCAGCCCGGCGAGAGCCGCGATCCTTCGTCGGTCAAGCTGACCAAGTTCAGGGAGCTGCGCGATCAAGGTTGCTGATACGACGGGTCCGATCCCTTTAATTTGGCGTAGGCGCGCCGCCTGCTCGCGCAAGTCGTCTTGTTCCTGGATAACGGCTTCTATCTCTGCCTCGGCTTTCGCGAGGTTGGCTTGCAGGGTCTTGATGTGCCGCGCGATGTTGCGCCGGATCCATGCATCCTGAGTTGTCCTCAAGCGGTTCTTCTCTGCAACGATCATAGTGGTGATGTTCGACCGGTGGGCAGTAAGATCAGACAAACGCTGGCGTTCGGCAGAACGCTGGCTCGCTGGAGCCAACTGTAGAGCGCGTCCCATCTCGGCCAGCACCTGCGCATCGACGCGGTCACTCTTGGCCAGGCGCCCGGTCGCGCGGGCAAACTCGCGGGCATGCCGGGGGTTCACACACGTCACGAGCCGCCCAGCTTCGGAGAGAGCGGATATTACGGGTCGCTCGTAGCCACCGGACGCTTCGAGGATGACGATGGATGTGCCAACCGTTTCTGCAAAACTGCGGAGCGATCGGCGGTCGGTCGGGATTCTCACCTGCCGAGAGGTGGCGGGGTCACATATGTCAATCCAGTCTTTCGCAACATCAACGCCGATGTAGGTTTGGGGCAAAGTCATTGTCCTATCCTTGATATTCGGGGTCGGCACTGCGGTCGCCCCTTGCAACTGTTCAGGTTCAAATGGCGGCGGTGCAGATGAGCCCCTTGCTACTCAGCGGGATCTACCTCCCCGGGATGGAACGGGGTCCCACCTGCATTCTCAGTATGCCCGATCTTGAACACACAAGGATGG
>NZ_PGTB01000368.1 GCF_002786325.1 Pseudooceanicola lipolyticus
CCACCGCCGCCCCGGCCTGCGCATCGGCGCGCAGCCAGGGGGTTTGCTCCGCGGCCTTAGCGCGGGCGGCAAAGGCGGCAACCGCCGCATCGCCGTGCAGCTCCTCAAAGCCCAGCTCGCCCTCGGCCGACAGGTACAGCACCGGCGCCACCTCGCCCTCTTCGCTCTGCGCGGCAATGGGGGGCGCCACGTCGAAGGGTTCGGGCGGTGCCAGGCGCGAGGTCATCAGGAAGAAGACCAGCAGCAGGAATACCACGTTGATCATCGGCACGATGGATTCGCCGCGCGGGCGGCGGGGGGGCGGCGCGAAATCCAGGCTCATTCGATCAGCACCATGCGGCTGAATCCGGCGCTGCGCAGGGCCGATCCCACCGTCACCACCCGCTGCAACGGCGCCTCCGCGCCGGCGCGCAGAATGATGATATCCTCGGCGCTGTCGGTCAGGCGGCGGATCTGCTCGGGCAGCGCCGCGTCGGACAGCGGCAGTCCGTTCAGGCGCAGCCCTTCGGGCAACACCTCGACGACACGGGGCGGGCCGCTATAGCTGCCTCCGCCCGAGGCCAGCGGCAGCGAGATCACCGTTTCCACCCCGAAACGCGAGGCGAGCATGAAGAACACCAGCAGCAGGAACACCACGTCGATCATCGGCGTCAGGCTGGGCCGACGCCGGGGCCGCGCGCTGTGCAGGCCCAGATTCATTCCGCGGCCACGTCCCGCGGCGGCTGCACCGCTCCAACCTCGGCGATCTCGGAGGCGACGAAGATCCGCGCGGCCAAGTCTTCCATATCGGTGCGCATCGAGTCGATCACCGCTTCGCACCAGGTCAGCGCCGCCGAGGCCGGGATTGCCACCGCCATGCCGGCGGCGGTGGTCAGCAGCGCCTCCCAGATTCCGCCAGCCAACATCGCCGGATCGGCCCGGTTGCCGGCTTCCTGCAGCGCCTGGAATGCGGCGATCATGCCCAGAACCGTACCCAGCAGGCCCAGCAGCGGCGCCACCGTGGCGATCAGTTCCAGCGCGCGCAGGCCACCGCCCTGCCCGGCCAGCAGCCGTTTGGCGACGCGCGCGGTTTCTTCCCGCGCCGCGGTGTCGGACAGGTCG
>NZ_PGTB01000369.1 GCF_002786325.1 Pseudooceanicola lipolyticus
CGGCCATTTCGAGGCGGCGCTGCAGATCGCCTCTCCCGACCGCGACAGCGCGCTGCTCGCCGAGGCGCGCGAGATCCGCGAAAAGGCGCAGCTGGGGCTGCTGCCCGAGGCGGCCAGGCTGATGAGCGGCACGCTGGAGCGGATGCGCGCGGAGCGCCAGGTCTCGCCCCCCGAAGCCGCGATGTTCCAGACCCAGCTGGAGCTGCTGAACCACATGCTGAGCCTGGCGCAGCGCCGCGGCCAGCTGTCCCCCCGCCAGGCCGGCCAGGCCGGGCTGGAACAGCGCGCCGCCTCGCAACTGGGCCAGGACCTCTGGGTATTGGAGCAGACCGGCCACAAGACCGGCGGCTTCTTCGTGGAATTTGGCGCCACCGACGGGGTGCTGCTGTCAAATACGCTCTTGTTAGAGACCGAATTCGGCTGGTCCGGCATTTGCGCCGAGCCCAATCCGGAATTCTTCGAGAAACTGGTGAAAAACCGGAGTTGCACGGTGGCGCCGGATTGCATCGCCGGCGCCACTGGGCGCGAGGTCGAGTTTCTGCTGGCCGATGAATATGGCGGCATCGCCGACTATGCCGCGGCCGATATGAATGCCGCCCGCCGCGCCGGCTATCGCGACAGCGGCCGGACGATCCGGCTCACCACCATTTCGCTCGACGCCTTCCTGAAGAAATACGACGCGCCGCGCCGCATCGATTACCTGTCGGTCGATACCGAAGGCAGCGAATACGAGATCCTCGCGGCCTTCCCTTTCGAGGAATGGGACATCCGCCTGCTGACGGTGGAGCATAATTATACCCCGATGCGCGAGGATATCCGTGCCCTGCTCGAAGGCCATGGCTATGTCCGCACCGAGAAGCAATTCGACGACTGGTATGCAAAACCGCCGGAATAGTCGCCGCGGTGCAGCGAATGGTTGCGCCCGCGCCGGTTTGCGGACAAAACAGACCGGACCGAAGCAACCGGGCAGCGCCAGATCATGACCAAAACCGCCCTCATCACCGGCATCACCGGCCAGGATGGCTCCTACCTTGCCGAATTCCTGCTCGCAAAGGGCTACGAGGTGCACGGCATCAAGCGCCGGGCGTCGCTGTTCAA
>NZ_PGTB01000370.1 GCF_002786325.1 Pseudooceanicola lipolyticus
GCCCTACCCCTCCAGCGCCACCGGCAGTTCCAGCCCGTGTTCCTTCAGCAGCGCGTGGCGGCGGGCGGTTTTCAGATCCTCGGCCACCATCTCGGCGCACATCTGTTGCGCGGTGATCTCGGGGGTCCAGCCGAGCTTGGCCTTGGCCTTGGCCGGATCGCCCAGCAGCGTCTCCACCTCGGCGGGGCGGAAATAGCGCGGGTCGATCCGCATCACCACGTCGCCGACGCGCAGCGCCGGCGCCTTGTCGCCGCTGATCGCCGCCACCCGGGCGACCTCCTCGGTGCCGGTGCCGCTGAACTCCAGGGTGATCCCCAGCTCGGCCGCCGTCCAGGTGATGAATTCGCGCACCGAATATTGCACCCCGGTGGCGATGACGAAATCCTCCGGCGCCTCCTGCTGCAGCATCAGCCACTGCATGCGCACGTAATCCTTGGCATGGCCCCAGTCGCGCAGGCTGTCGATATTGCCCATGTAGAGACAGGGTTCCAGCCCTTGAGCGATATTGGCCAGCCCGCGGGTGATCTTGCGGGTGACGAAGGTCTCGCCGCGGCGCGGGCTCTCGTGGTTGAACAGGATGCCGTTGCAGGCATAGATCCCGTAGGCCTCGCGATAGTTCACGCAGATCCAATAGGCATACATCTTGGCCACCGCGTAGGGCGAGCGCGGGTGGAACGGCGTGGTCTCGGTCTGCGGCACCTCCTGCACCTGGCCGTAAAGCTCCGAGGTCGAGGCCTGGTAGAAGCGGGTCTTGTTTTCCAGCCCGAGGAAGCGCACCGCCTCGAGCAGGCGCAGGGTGCCGACCGCGTCGACATCGGCGGTATATTCCGGCGCCTCGAAGCTGACCGCCACGTGGGACTGCGCGCCGAGATTGTAGATCTCGTCGGGCTGCACCTCCTGGATGATCCGGGTCAGGTTCGAGGTGTCGGTCAGATCGCCGTAATGCAGCCGCAGCTGGGCGTGGTTGGCATGCGGATCCTCGTAGATATGGTCGATCCGCTGGGTGTTGAACAGCGACGCCCGGCGCTTGATGCCGTGCACCTCGTAGCCCTTTGCGAGCAGGAATTCGGCAAGGTAGGAGCC
>NZ_PGTB01000371.1 GCF_002786325.1 Pseudooceanicola lipolyticus
TCTGTGCTTAGTTTACATCGACCGCTTACAGCAGGCAGCCATTGACATTGATTGATGAGCACACATCGATCATGAGCATACGCCGGCTGGTGCAACTACTACACGCCTACGATCTGAACAAGTAGAGTACAGGGAAGACCACACTGTTCACTCGACGGACGGACGGACGAATGGATGGATCTGATGGTAGTACACATGTACGGCGTTGCTCAGTCAGTTAGTTGCCGGGGACGAAGTTCGTGGCGTATGCCCAGGCGTTGTTGGCGACGGGGTCGGCGACGTGGTCGAAGAGGTTCTCGATGGGGCCCTTGCCGGTGACGATGGCCTGCACGAAGAAGCCGAACATGGAGAACATGGCAAGGCGGCCGTTCTTGAGCTCCTTCACCTTGAGCTCGGCGGCGGTGTCCGGGTCGTCGGCGAGGCCCAGCGGGTCGAAGGCGCCGCCGGGGTACACCTTGTCGAGCCCTTCCCCGAGCGGGCCGCCGCCGACGCGGTAGCCCTCGACGAAGCCCATGAGCACCACCTGGCACGCCCAGATGGCCAGGATGCTCTGTGCGTGCACCAGGTTGGGGTTGCCCAGGTAGTCCAGCCCGCCCTCCGAGAAGATCTGCGCGCCGGCCTTGAACCACACGGGCTCCTTGAAGTCCACGCGCACCCACTTCTCCAGCACCTCCGGGGTGATGCAGCCCAGCGCACCCAGCATCGCCCACCGCCCGTGGATCACCTCCAGCGCCCGGTTCCGCGCGAACGTCTCCGGGTCGGCCGACAGGCCCGCGGTGTCCCACCCGTAGTCGCCGGGGAACTCGCCGGTCAGGTAGCTCGGGGGCGAGCCGGACAGCGGGCCCAGGTACAGGACGCGGTCGGCACCGTACCATGGGCTGCCGGACGCCGCCGGCTTGGGCTTGGCGGCGGTCTTGCGCATGGTGATGCGGCCCTCGCCGAAGACGTCCCTCGTGGCAGCCGCCGGCTTGCCGACGAGCGCGCGGGAGGTGATAGCCATGGTGGCGGCAGCCATGTCGATCAGATCGCAGCTTTTTTCGGATGCTTACCTCACTCTGTGCTGTGTATGCGTGCGTG
>NZ_PGTB01000372.1 GCF_002786325.1 Pseudooceanicola lipolyticus
CGCGGCGCTGATCCAGGCGCGGGTGGTGCTGGCGGCGGGGGCGCCGGTGCCGGTGGGGGCGCCGGTTCCGGCCGGCGATGCACTGGCGCTGGCGATATCGCCGGATTCCGGCTTTGTGGTGACCGGCGGCCGCGACGGCACCGTGCGGGTGATCGACAGTGCGACGCGCCAGCAGATCGGCGAGACTTTGCAGGGCGGCTCTGGCGGGGTGCAGGACATCGCCTTTGCACCCGATGGCAGCGCCTTTGCCGCGGTGGGCGACAAGGGGCAGCTGATGCTGTGGCCCTTTGCCGATGGTTTTCCCGAGGCGCAGCGCCAGCTGGGCACGACCAAGGACGTGCTGTGGCGGCTGGCCTTTCACCCGCAAGAGCCGGTGATCGCCACGGCGGGCGAGGATGGCCGCCTGCGCATCTGGCCGGTCGATCAGGTCGACGGCGAGGGCCGGGTGCTGGCCCAGCGGGTGGGCGATTTCACCAGCGTCGCCTTCAAACCGGACGGCCGGATGATCGCCGCCGGCAATGGCGCGGGGGTGCTGCGCGGCTGGAGTTTTCCCGAGGGCAACGAGCTGTTCGAACCGATCACCACGCTGCATACCAGCGACATCTGGGGCCTGTCCTTCAGCGCCGACGGTGCGTTGCTGGCTACCGCCAGCAGCGATGGCAGCTCGGCGCTTGTCGATCTGGGCACCGACGAGAAGATCGGCCATATGTTCCCGCCCGATGAACTGATCGGCGCGGCGGCCTTCATGCCGCAGGGGCGCGATCTTGTCGGCGGGGCGACTGATGGGTCGCTGTTGATCTGGGACACCACCCAGGGGCAGCTGGCCGGGCGGTCGCCGCATGGGCATTCGCGGCCGATCCTCGATATCGCTCTGGCGCCCGACCGCCGCAACGCGGTGACCCTGGGCGCCGATCAGCAGTTGCGGTTCTGGCGGATCGGGCCGGGGGCGGGCCTGTCGACGCGCCATACCGTCGCCGCGGGAGAAAAGGCCAAGGGACTGGCGCTGGCCGAGGGCGCAGTGGCCTTTGGCGATACCCAGGGGGCGGTCACGGTGGCGCCGCTGGGCGGCG
>NZ_PGTB01000039.1 GCF_002786325.1 Pseudooceanicola lipolyticus
ACTCAGGGGCCGGATCAGTTGAAATTCGCCTCCACCGCGGCCAGCGCCTGCGGGTCGAGCCGCGCGCCCGAGCGCAGGCGGATGTCGCGCACATAGGCGGCGAACAGCGCCTGGGCCAGGGCCTGGTCGAACTGCGCCGCGGCGGCATCGCGCATGGTCTGGAACTCGTCGGTCTGATCCGGCGGCAGGATGTCGTTCAGCCGCACGATCGCCACGCCGGTTTCGGCCGGGATCACCTGCACCTCGTCCTTTTCCATGGCGAAGACGCGGGTCATGAAATCGGCCGGCACACCGTCAAGATAGGCGGTGCGGGTCAGCCCGTTTTCCACCCGGAAGGACAGGCCGGCCTCGGTGAAGGCGGCATCGTCGCTCAGCCCCTCGGCCAGGGTTTCGGCCTGCGCGGTCAGCGCCTGCTGCACCTGGTCCTGGCGCCAGGCCTCGGCGACGGCGCCGCGGGCCTCTGCGAAGGGCTGCGGCCGGCGCGGTAGCACCTCGTCCAGGCGCAATGCGAAAATGCCGCCATCCTCGAGGAAGTCGATGCTGGGGAAATCCTCGGCCGTTACCTGCGCAGCGGCGCGGTTGAAGGCGTCATAGGCGGCGACGCCCTGGTCGCTGTTGCGGGTCCAGCCCAGCGTGCCCAGCTCCATCTCGGACTCGGCGGTCAGCTCTTCCAGCGTGGCGCCGCCGGCCAGCATGTCTTCCAGCGCCTCAGCGCGGGCGTCGATCTGCCGGCGGGCCTGGTCGCCGGCCAGTTCGTCGCGCAGCTGGCCCTCGACATCGTCGAACTCGGTGGTGCGGGCGGCCAGCTGACCGTTGACCCGGAACAGCGCCGGGCCCAGGTCGGAGGGCAGCGGGCCGACAACCGCGCCGGTTTCGGCGGCAAACACGGCCTCGGCGGCTTCGCCCAGATCAACATAGGTAACATCGCCCAGGTCGACATCGGACAGCGCCAGGCCGCGGTTTTCGACCAGCGTCTCGAAGGTGGTGCCGCCGACCTCCAGTTGCGCCTTGGCGCTGGCGGCGGCCTCGTCGTCGGCAAAGACCAGGCGTTCGACCAGCCGCCGTTCGGGCTGGGCATAGTCGCCGATGCGCTCGTCATAGAGGCGGCGCACCGCCTCTTCGTCGATCTCGATCGTGTCCAGCAGCATTTCCGGGGTCAGCAGCGCATAGGTCAGCTGCCGGGTTTCCGGCAGCATGAACCGGTCCTGGTTGGCCTCGTAATAGGCCTGCAACTGCGCCTCGGTCGGTTCGTCCACCGGGGTCTCCAGCGCGGAATCCTCCAGCAGCGCCCAGGTAAAGCTGCGCCGGGCGCCGACGTAATCGGCCAGCGTGTCAGTCATGATCGCCGGCATCTGCACGCCGGCGAAAATGGCCGATTGCACCAGGGTGCGGGCGCTTTCGGCGCGCAGGTCGGCTTCGAACTCGGCCTCGTCGATATTGGCCTGATCCAGCTGAAAGCGATAGGTCTCGCGGTCGAACGTGCCGTTGATGCCGTGGAAGGCCGGGATCTGCACGATTTCCTGCTGCAGGTTGGCATCGCCGATGGAGACGCCCAGTTCGGCCGCCTCGTTGTCGAGCGCGGCAAGCTGCACCAAACGGCTGAGCACCACCTGGTCAATCCCCAGGCTGCGGGCCTCTGCCATGGTCAGCGGTTGGCCGGTCTGCGCTTCGACCGCGCGCATTTCGCGCTGCAATTCGCGGGCATAGTCATCGACGCTGATCCATTCGTTGCCGACCTTGCCGACCGTGCGCACCGAGCCGGTGAAGCTGGTCGCGCCGAACCCGGCAAGCCCGACGATCAGCAGGCCCACGATGATCCAGACCACGGTCCGGGAGAAGTTTTTTGCGCCTGCAGCCATGTCATCCTCGTGCTGGCACGGAAGTGCCGTTTTGATCGGGGCCCTGTCTACGCTGCGGGGCGGGGCAGGGCAATCGCATTCCGGCGGTGGATCCCGGCACCGAGGTCAGAGCGCCAGCCCGGCCAGACGGTCGAACATGGTGCCGATGCCGGCACGGTCCAGATTGGCGAAGGCGATGCGCAGCTGGCGCTGGCCGCTGGCCTCACCCTCGGGCACGAACATGGTGGCCGGCAGCAACAGAATGCCTGCCTCGGCCACCAGCCGCTGCGCCAACTGGTCCGAGGGCAGGGTGAAGGGATGTTCGACATAGGCGAAATAGGCGCCCAGCCCCAGAAGCCGCCAGCCCTGATCGGCCAAGGCGGGAAAGCCGTCTTCGATGGCGGTGCGGCGGTCGAGGATCTCGGCCCGTTCGCCGGCAAGCCATTGTCCCAGGTTGCGCATACCCCACAGCGCCGCGTGCTGACCGATCTGGTTGGGGCAGATGGTGACGCTGTCAATGAATTTCTCCACCTCGTCCAGCAGCGGCTGCGCCGCGATCATGGCGCCGACCCGGTGGCCGGTCAGGCGATAGGCCTTGGAAAAGGAATAGAGGTCGACCAGCGTCTCGGGCCAGTCGGGATCGGTGAACAGGTCATGCACCGCGCCGCTGCGAGCGTCGAAATCGCGATAGGTCTCGTCGAGGATCAGGCGCAGGCCGCGGGATTTGGCCAGGTCGTAAAAGGCGCGCACCAGCGCGCCGGGATATTCCACCCCGGTTGGGTTGTTGGGCGAGACCAGCGCGATGGCGCGGGTGCGCGGGCCGATCAGGGCGGCGGCCCGGTCGGGATCGGGCAACATGCCTTCGCCGGCGGGCAGCGGCACGGCGCGCACGCCACACATGTCCAGCCACATCTTGTGGTTGAAATACCAGGGCGTTGGCAGGATCACTTCGTCGCCTTCGCCGGTCAGCGCGTGGATGGCGGCAGCAAAGGCCTGGTTGCAGCCCGAGGTGATCGCCACCTGCTCCGGAGTGATCGTGCCGCGGTAATGCGCCGACCACTGCGCGGCGATTTCGGCGCGCAGCGCGGGCAGGCCCAGATCAGGGCCGTAGAGATGGGCGGAATCGTCGTTCAGAGCCACATCGGCCATCACCTGGCGCAGCTCGGGCGGCGGCGGCGCCACCGGGGCGGCTTGGCTGACGTTGATCAGCGGCCGGTCGGGCGGGAAGGTCACCCCGTCGAGCCAGCGTTTGGCGGCAACGATGGGCGGCGGAAAGGTCGCCTGGGCGCGGGTCAGGGTCATGGCGGCTGCGGCTCCGTATCAGTCGGGCGACGCTACTGCGCCGGGGGCCGAAGGGGAAGGGGTGAGCGCGGCAAAGGCGGTGTCGACGATGGCGCCGGGCAGGGCGCGGTCCAGCGGCTGGTGCCCGGCCAGCAGGCGAAAGAACAGCGGCCCGTAGATCATGTCAAGCAGCACGTCGAGATCCGGCGGGGCGGTGAGGTTGTCCGCGGCGATGACCCTTTCGATCAAAGCGCGCCCGTCCTCGCGGCAGGCCAGGATCACCCGGTTGCGGAAGGCACGGGTGAATTCGCTGTCGGGATCGGCCGAGGCCAGGGCCAGGGCAATCTGCCGCCCGCGCGTGGTGGAAAAGGCGGTGACCAGGCGGTCCAGCTGCCGCATCAGCGCGGCGCGGGGGGCGGTGCGGCTATCGGGCAGGGCGACCGGATCGGTATCGGCGATCAGCGCCTCCATCGCCAGTTCGGTGGCATTGGCCCAATGGCGATAGATGGTCGGCTTGCCGGTGCCCGAGGCGGTGGCCACCGCCTCGATGGTCAGGCGGCCAAATCCGTCGCGCAGCAGGATCTCCTGCGCTGCTTTCAGCGCCCTGGCCCGCGCCTGTGGCGAAGGGGGGCGGCCGGGTTTGCGTTTGTCTTGACTCATTTCGAAACGAAACGTAACGTAATTATAAATTTTCTGCAAGCGGAGGAATTTGATGACAACGGGATTCGAAACGGTCACGCCCTATCTTTGCGTCCGGGATGCGGCGGCGGCGCTGGAATTTTATCGCGCGGTGTTCGGGGCCGAGGAACTGTTCCGGCTGACCGATCCCGGCGACGGGCGCATCGGCCATGCCGAATTCAGGATCGGGGAATCCGTATTGTTCCTGGCGGATGAATATCCCGATTTCGGCGCTTTGGGGCCCGATACGCTGGGCGGCTCGCCGGTGGCGCTGCATCTGCAGGTGTCGGATTGCGACAAAGTTCTTGCCGCGGCCGAAGCCGCCGGCGCGCTGGTGCTGCGCCGGCCGGCCGATCAAAGCTTTGGCGAACGGCTGGGGCAGGTGCAGGATCCCTGGGGCCACCGCTGGTTCATCGCGCAGAAGATCGAAGAGGTCGCCCCCACCGAGATGCAGCGCCGCTGGGAGGCGGAAACCGGGGCTTAGCGCGCTGCGGGAGCCAGCGGGCGCGGCGCTGTCCCGACCGCCGCGCCGTGACCTGTCCGATCTGGATCAGGCCCGGTTTTACATATATGTCCTCACACGGCGCGGCCGGTGGGCGGTGTCCGGGGGCCTCGGCGGGTCTCAGGTGCCGCGATAAGGTTCGACATATTGCAGCGCCATGTCCCAGGGGAAGAAGATCCAGGTGTCCTGGCTGACCCCGGTGATAAAGGTGTCGACCTGCGCCTCGCCCTTGGGTTTGGCATAGACGGTGGCGAAATGCGCGCGCGGGTAAAGTTGGCGCACCAGTTCCAGCGTCTTGCCGCTGTCGACCAGATCGTCGACCACCAGCACGCCTTTGCCATCGCCCATCATCGTGGCGTCGGGATGTTTCAGCACATGCGCCTCGGATTGCGACTGGTGGTCGTAGCTTTTGACGCTGATCGTATCGACGGTGCGAATGTCCAGCTCGCGCGCGACGATCATCGCCGGCGCCATGCCGCCGCGGGTGATCGCCACCACCGCGCGCCAGTTGCCATTGTCCGGTCCCTGGCCGTCCAGACGCCAGGCCAGCGCGCGCGAGTCGCGGTGGATCTGGTCCCAGCTGACGTGAAACCCTTTCTCATGCGGCAGGCGGTCGGTCATCGCGGGATACCCCTTGTTGTTTTCGAACCTGTCTAAACCAGCCTGAATGCCAAGTGAAGCAACGCGCGCGATTATGATAGGATGAAGCCATGGCACCCCGGCTGTTGCAGACGCATTGGCAGGTCCCGGCGCGGATCGAGGAGGTCTCGGATATTCTGGACGATGCCGAGGCGCTGCCGCGCTGGTGGGGCGAGGTGTATCTGGCCGCTGACATCATCGCGCCGGGCGGGCCCGATGGCATCGGGCGGCGGGTGAAGTTCCACACCCGCGGCTGGCTGCCCTATACGCTGCGCTGGGTGGCCGAGTTGGTCGCTGTCGACCGGCCGCACAGCTGGACGATCCGCGCCAGCGGCGACCTGATCGGGCAGGGGATTTGGCACCTGACCCAGCAGGGACCCGTTGCAGATATCCATTATGCGTGGCGTGTCGAGGTCGGCAAGCCGCTGCTGCGGCCAGTGACTCCGCTGCTTTGGCCCGCCTTCGCGGCCAATCACCGCTGGGCGATGGCAAAGGGGCTGGCCGGGCTGCGCCGCGAACTGGCGCGGCGGCGGGCCTAGCCCTTGGTGATATCCGGGGCGTCCACGGCCTTCATGCCGACGACGTGATAGCCGGCATCGACATGCAGCACCTCGCCGGTGGTGCCGGCGCCAAGGTCGGACAGCAGGTACAGCGCCGAGCCGCCGACATCGTCGATGGTCACGTTGCGGCGCAGCGGCGAGTTATACTCGTTCCACTTCATGATGTAACGGAAATCGCCGATGCCGCTTGCGGCCAGCGTCTTGATCGGGCCGGCGCTGATCGCGTTGACGCGGATGCCGTCCTTGCCCAGATCCTCGGCCAGGTAGCGCACCGATGCCTCCAGCGCGGCCTTGGCCACGCCCATCACGTTGTAATGCGGCATCACCCGTTCGGCGCCGTAATAGGTCAGCGTCAGGCAGGCGCCGCCACTCTTCATCATCTTTTCCGCGCGCTGCACCACGGCGGTGAAGCTATAGACCGAAATGTCCATGCTCAGCGCAAAATTGGCGCGCGAGGTATCGACATAGCGGCCGCGCAATTCGTTCTTGTCGGAAAACCCGATGGCATGCACCAGGAAGTCCAGCCCGCCCCAGCGCTCGTTCAGCTCGGTGAACAATGCGTCGATCGAGGCCTCGTCGCTGACATCGCAGGGCAGCACCATATCGCTGCCCAGTTGTGCGGCCAGCGGGTCGACCCGCTTTTTCAGCGCTTCGCCCTGGTAGGAAAACGCCAGTTCGGCACCCGCATTGCTGAGCGCGCGGGCGATGCCCCAGGCGATGGATTTGTCATTGGCCAGACCCATGATCAGGCCGCGCTTGCCGGCCATAAGCTGATTTGACATTGGTCTTTCCATCTCTGTTGGCGCGTAGGGCTGTCCTTTAGGCGATAGATTCCCGGGCATCAAGAGCGCGTGGTGGCGCTTGTTCGCCACCGTTGCATCCAAGTGGGACCTTCCGCCCAGGGCGGAGTTGGTCTAGCGTGCCGGCAAAAATCAGGACAGGACCGACATGAACGACCGGGATGGAATTTTTGCGGGGGATGACCCGTTCGAGATCGCGCGCCGCTGGCTGGCCGAGGCCGAGGCCAGCGAGGTCAACGACCCGAACGCCATGGCCCTGGCCACGGTCGATCCGCAGGGCCTGCCCAATGCGCGCATGGTGCTGATGAAAGAGATCGAGGCCGGCGCCTTTGTATTCTACACCAATTACGAAAGTGCCAAGGCCGGGGAATTGGACAGCGCCGGCAAGGCCGCCTTTGTCATGCATTGGAAATCGCTGCGCCGCCAATTGCGCGCGCGCGGCACCATCACCCGCGAGGATGGGCCGCAGGCCGACGCCTATTACGCGTCGCGCTCGCTGCAAAGTCGGCTGGGCGCCTGGGCGTCGCGCCAGTCGCGGCCGCTGAAAAGCCGCGCAACGCTGATGGCCGAGGTTGCCAAGGTCACCGCCGCCAAGGGGCCGAAACCGCCGCGCCCGCCGTTCTGGGGCGGCTATCGGTTGACTCCGGTCGAGATCGAATTCTGGGCCGACGGTGCGTTTCGATTGCATGACCGTTTTGTCTGGCGCCGCGCCGCTCCGGGGAGCAAATGGGAGATCGAACGGCTAAACCCGTGACTCCCACGGCACTTGAATGGCTAAGGCATGTATAGAATGGGTTTTTCTCCTTGAATTCTTGTGTGAAATCCGCGCAGATCAATGCTAACATTTATGTGAGCGTCTTGGCGGCGGGTCCTTGTGGCGGACGATTTGAACAGTATGTATCACGTGCGGGGGCAGGTGAAATGGTTTGACCCGGCCAAGGGCTTCGGGTTCGTGGTGGCCGACGAGGGCGGCCCCGACATCCTTTTGCACGTCAACGTCCTGCGCAATTTTGGCCAGAGTTCAGTTGCCGACGGCGCCCGGATCGAGGTGGTCACCCACCGTACCGAACGCGGGGTGCAGGCGGTCGAGGTGATCTCGATCACCCCGCCCGAACGCGAAAGCACCCCGGTTCTGACCGATTTCGCCGAAATGGATCCCGAGGTGCTGCAGGCCGCCCCGCTGGAACCGGCGCGGGTGAAATGGTTCGACAAGGGCAAGGGCTTTGGCTTTGCCAATGTGTTCGGCCGCCCCGAGGACGTGTTCCTGCATATCGAGGTGCTGCGCCAGTCCGGCCTGGCCGATCTGCAGCCGGGCGAGGCGCTGGCGATCCGGGTGATCGATGGTAAGCGCGGCCGCATGGCGGCCGAGGTGCAGGCCTGGGAAGCCGCGAACCAGAAATCCGAAACCTGATGCGCAGTTTCCTGACGGCGGCCGTCCTGCTTGGCTTTGTTGCGCCCGCCTGGGCGGATTGCGCGCCCGACCGGGTCGAGTTGCGCGGCGACTGGGGCAGCCTGCAATTCAGCGTCGAACTGGCCGACACCCCCGAGGAACGGGCGCAGGGGCTGATGTTTCGCGAAAGCATGGCGCGCGGGGCAGGGATGCTGTTCATCTACGAACAGCCCCAGCATGCCACTTTCTGGATGAAGAACACGCTGATCCCGCTGGACATGATCTTTGTCGATGCGCAAGGCACCGTGACCCGCGTGCATGACAACGCGGTGCCGGGCGACCTGAGCACCATCGACGGCGGCCAGGGCGTGCTGGCGGTGCTGGAGATCAATGGCGGCCTGGCCGACCGGTACGGCATCGGCCCCGGCACCCAGCTGCGGCATCCGGCCTTCGGAACCGAGGCCGCCTGGCCCTGCGAGGACTAGCCGTGCGGGTCGAGGACCGGCTGGTGCAGATGGGTATCGACCTGCCGGATCTTGGCGGTGACGGATATTACGGCACCACCTACGGCCGGATGAAGCCGCATCACATCGTCGGAAACGTGTTGTACCTCTCCGGTCATACGCCGGTGCGGGATGGCAAGGTGCTGCATCCCGGCCGCGTCGGTGACGAGATTACCGCTGAACAGGGATATCAGGCCGCGCGACTGACCGGCATCAACATGATCGCCGGGATGAAACATGCGCTGGGCGAGTTGGACCGGGTCAGGGGGCTGATCCGCTGCCTTTGCTTTGTCGCCTGCACCCCCGATTTCTATGACGTGCACCTGGTGTCCAGCGGCTGCAGCGACCTGCTGGCCGAGGTGTTCGGCGACCCGGCAGGTATTGGCGGCCGGGCCACCATCGGGGTGCAGTCGCTGTGCGACCGGATGTGTTTCGAAACCTGGGCCGAGGTCGAAATCGCCTGAGCGCCCCCATCGGTGCGTTCAGGGCTTTTCAAATCGTCACGGCGGGGCTAGACAGGCCCACGGTCCGGGGCGTGGCGCAGTCTGGTAGCGCACCTGTTTTGGGTACAGGGGGTCGTGAGTTCGAATCTCGCCGCCCCGACCATTTTCCAGTTTGAAGTGCCGGCTGCCCTACCGAAAGCCATTCGGCGGTCTGCGGTGTTTCTGGCTATTCGAGCGGGTTGGCTGGGGCGTTGGCGCAGCCTGCGTCACCGCAACGTATTGACCTGGGGTCAGGTTTGGGTCTACGCTCGATATCCGGCCTCTCGCAGGTCTGTGCCCGCAGTATAATCAGCTTCGACAGCTGCCCTGCGAAGACCGGCACAGCGCCTATGTCCATCCCCGAGTGGCGAAGCGCTTGAAAGAGCGGTCCCCGGTGTCCCCAATATTCTCGGGGATCGCTTCTTGGATGGGATGCACCTTCTCGGGTTTCCTGGCTTCGAAAAATCCGCTGACATGTTGTTGCTGTCGCAGGCGCGGTTGCGCGCGGGCCCGTCCGGGTCCCGGCGGTGGGGGCCATGCAAGCCTTCGCCGCAGCGCTCCACCACACGCGATGGTCTTTCACCGTGCAGGCGGGGGAGCAACCGGGTGAGAAATCACACCCGGTCCAACCGCACAAAAGCCATTTGCCGGCGCGGGACCAGATGCCGCTTTGCCGCTTGCCAGCACATAATCTTTGCCCGGTCGCAGCGGCAGCGTGACGGACACCACCCGCAGGTCGGTCACATCGTCAAACTGGGGATCCGGCAAACCCCCGCAGGCGGCGCGTTCTGTTGCCTCCGGGGGATCCCGCCACCCGGACCGTCTTGCCAACGCGTGGCCTTACTCGGCCACGCAATCGGCGAAATACATCACCTCGCCAGTGTCGCCGACCTCCTGCACCAGCCCGTGGATATCGGTTTCGAATCCCGGGCATTCGCGGGCGAATTCGCGGTTGAAGCGCAGGTAGTCGACGATCTGGGCGTTGAAGACCTCGCCGGGGATCAGCAACGGGATGCCGGGCGGGTAGGGGGTGACCAGGCTGGTGGTGATCCGGCCCTCCAGATCGTCGATGGCGACCCGCTCGGTCTTGCGGCGGGCGATATGCGAAAAGGCATCGGTGGGCGTCATCGCCGGCAGATGGTCTGACAGGTAAATCTCGGTCGACAGCCGCGCCACGTCGTATTTGGCATAAAGCACATGCACGTGCTGGCTGAGGTCGCGCAGGCCCATCTTTTCATAGCGCGGCTGCGCGGCGCAGAATTCCGGCATCACCCGCCACAGCGGCTGGTTCTTGTCGTAATCGTCCTTGAACTGCTGCAGCGCCGCCAAAAGCGTGTTCCAGCGGCCCTTGGTGATGCCGATGGTGAACATGATGAAAAAGCTGTACAGCCCGGTCTTTTCCACCACCACGCCATGTTCGGTCAGGTATTTCGACACGATCGAGGCGGGGATCCCCGATTCCTCGAACCAGCCATCGATATTCAGGCCCGGCGTGATGATCGTGGCCTTGATCGGATCCAGCATGTTGAAGCCGCGTGCCATGTCGCCGAAGCCGTGCCAGGCATCCTCGCCCGAACTTTCGACGCCTTCGCTGTCGGTCTTCTTCAGCTCCCAGTCGCGGGCCCGGCCGATACCTTCTTCGGCCAGTTCGTCGGGGCCCCAGACCTGGAACCACCAATCATTGCCATATTCCTCGTCGACCTTGCGCATGGCCCGGCGGAAGTCGAGCGCCTCGTCCAGGCTTTCCTCGACCAGGGCGGTGCCGCCGGGCGGTTCCATCATCGCAGCGGCGACATCGCAGGAGGCGATGATCGAATATTGCGGCGAGGTCGAGGTGTGCATCAGGTAGGCTTCGTTGAACAGGTGCCGGTCCAGCTTGGTCTCTTTGGAATCCTGCACCAGCACGTGGCTGGCCTGGCTGATCCCGGCCAGCAGCTTGTGCACCGACTGGGTGGCATAGGTCACCGAATGGGTGGTGCGGTCACGTTTGCGCCCCATGGCGTGATAGGTGCCGTAAAACGGATGGAAGGCCGCATGCGGCAGCCAGGCTTCGTCGAAATGCAGGTTCTCGACATAGCCGTCCAGCAGCTCCTTGATCACTTCGGTGTTGTACAGCACGCCGTCATAGGTCGACTGGGTCAGGGTCATGATGCGCGGTTGCACCGCCTCGGCGTCGTAATCGGCCAAAAGCGGGTTGGCGCGGATCTTGGCCTTGATCGTTTCGGGTTCGAACTCGCTGCGCTGGATCGGACCGATGATGCCCCAGTGGTTGCGCGTCGGTTTCAGAAAGACCGGGATCGCCCCGGTCATGATGATCGAATGCAGGATCGACTTGTGGCAGTTGCGGTCCACCACCACCACATCGCCGGGCGCCACGGTGTGGTGCCAGACCATCTTGTTCGAGGTCGAGGTGCCGTTTGTGACGAAAAAGCAGTGATCGGCGTTGAAGATCCGCGCGGCGTTTTTCTCCGAGGCGCCGATCGCGCCGTTGTGGTCCAGCAGTTGGCCCAATTCCTCGACCGCGTTGCAGACATCGGCGCGCAGCATGTTTTCACCGTAGAACTGGTGATACATCTGCCCGATCGGCGACTTCAAAAAGGCCACGCCGCCGGAATGGCCGGGGCAGTGCCATGAATAGGAGCCGTCTTCGGCATAGTCGAGCAGCGCCTTGAAGAACGGCGGCTGGATATACTGCAGATAGCTGCGCGCCTCGCGGATGATATGCTTGGCCACGAATTCCGGCGTGTCCTCGAACATGTGGATGAAGCCATGCAGTTCGCGCAGGATGTCATTGGGCAGGTGGCGCGAGGTCTTGGTTTCGCCATAGACATAGATCGGCACATCGGCGTTTTTCCAACGCACCTCTTCGATGAAGGCGCGCAGATCGACCACGGCCGGGTCCAGGTCGGGGCCGGGGCTGAATTCCTCGTCGTCGATGGACAGCACGAAGGCCGAGGCGCGGCTTTGCTGCTGGGCAAATTGCGACAGGTCTCCATAGCTGGTCACGCCCAGCACTTCGAACCCTTCGGCCTCGACGGCCTGCGCCAAGGCGCGAATACCCAGGCCCGAGGCGTTTTCGGACCGAAAATCCTCGTCGATGATGACGACGGGAAAGCGGAACTTCATGGGACTCTCCTTAGGGTGACCGCAGTCAGCCGGTTCATTCTTTCGGTTCTTTGCTGCGGCGTCAAAGCCTGCATCGATGCGGTGTGTCAGGCAGCGCCTGAGCCTGGGGCCACGTAGTGCGGCCAAATGCCGGGCAGGTCAAACACTGAAGTTGCGCGGCCCGCGTGCCTGGTGGGATGCGGCCGCTGGGACCCCTGGCACGACCGGGACGCATTGGTGAGACTGGAACAAATGGTGAGGCCGCCATCCCCTTCACAGCTCGGCCCGAGCGGAGCTGCGATGCCGAAGGGGAGCGCGCGTGGTTTTGCATGAACCGGGCATAACGCCCTGACCTACGTCGCAAACGGCCTGAGCCGCGTCAGGCCGGTCCGTGCGGCATCTGTTGCCGCGACGACGTGGTGCGGTAGCTGAACACGTAGATCAGGCACAGGGTCAGCGCGGCGGCGCAGGCGACGATCAGCAGCACCTGGCTGAAGCCGAACCACCACCAGAGGCCGAACCAGGACAGGTAGATGACCAGGGCGGCGAACCGGTCGAATTCCGGCGACACCAGGGATTTGCCGCGCGCGTCGGCATCGCCGAGGAAGATCAGGAAGGCAAAGCCAAGCGTCAGTACCGTGACGGCGGCAACGCCTGCCAGGGTGTAGAAGGCGATGACCAGGACGTCATAGAACATCGGGCGTTCTCCTTGCTGAGCGGGGCGGCGGACCGCCCGCGTGGACCGTACCTTGCGCTTCCGGGCGTGGCTGCGGCCGTGCCAGACCCGGTTCGATTTGCCGTCTGTCGGCGTTCATCCCGGAGCGAACCTATCTTCCCTGGCTGAAAAACGTCCCGCGTGCCCCGGCGGTATAGTCGGATTCCGCCACCATGATCGCGACGAAGACCAGGATCGCCAGCGGTGGCAGCAGGATGGCAAAATTCAGCGCCAGCCGCTCCCACGCCATATGCATGAAAATCGCCATGATCAGGCCGGCCTTGGCCACCATGAAGGCCAGGATCAGGAACCAGCGCAGGAAGCCTTCCAGCCCGGCGTAATCGACCATGTAAGAGAAGATGCTGAGCACGAACAGCAGGCCCCAGATCACGAAATAGACCTTCAGCGGGTGCTGCTGGTGGCCGGCATCCGCCGGGACCGTGCCCGCCTGTGGGTCGTGTCCGTGTTCCGAGCCGTGTGCTGCATGTGCCATGTCCGCCCCCTACCAGAGATAGAAAAACGCAAAGATGAAGACCCAGACCAGGTCGACGAAGTGCCAGTACAGGCCCATGATCTCGACGCTTTCGTAATTGCCCCGGCGGCTGGTGAAAAAGCCGCGCCGCCCGGTGTCGTAATCGCCGCGCGCCACCTTGCGCGCCACGATCAGCAGGAAGATCACGCCGATGGTGACATGGGTGCCGTGAAAGCCGGTGATCATGAAGAACGTCGCGCCGAACTGTTCGGCGCCCCAGGGATTGCCCCAGGGCCGCACCCCTTCCGAGATCAGCTTGGTCCATTCGAAGGCCTGCATGCCGACGAACATCGCGCCGAAAAACGCGGTGACCAGCAGCATCAGCGCGGTCTTTTTGCGATCGCGCCGATAGCCGAAATTCACCGCCAGCGCCATCGTGCCGCTGGAGGTGATCAGCACGAAGGTCATGATCGCAATCAGGATCAGCGGGATGTCGGCGCCGAACATGTGCAGGGCAAAGACCTCGCTGGGATTGGGCCAGGGCACCAGCGTCGACATGCGCGCGGTCATGTAGGACAGCAGGAAGCAGCCGAAGATGAAAATGTCGCTCAGCAGGAAGATCCAGATCATCGCCTTGCCCCAGGACACGTTCTTGAACGTGCGCTGATCCGAGGCCCAGTCGGCGATCACCCCGCGCAACCCGCCGGGGCGGGGGCTGGCCGGTTCAAGCGTGGATATATCCGCCATGGCTTGATCCCTTCACGACAGCAATTGACCGCAGAGGTCGATAAATTCGCGCGCCCATCCCATGAACAGCACCACCAGCGCGAACCAGACGAACAGCAGGAAATGCCAGTAGGTGGCGCAGAGCTCGATGCGCAGCTGCAGCCGTCCGGTCACCGCGCCGCGCCAGGCACCGGCAAGCGGCAGCGCCAGCGCCACCAGCCCGCCCAACAGATGCAGCCCGTGCATGCCGGTGATCATGTAGAAAAAGCTGTTGGCCGGGTTGCGGTCGACCAGGAAACCGCTGGCGGTCAACTCGCGCCAGATCAGCAGCTGCACCGCCAGGAAGGCCACCGCCGCGACGCCGCCGGCGGTCAGACCCAGCCGCACGGTGGCCAGGTCGTCCTGCCGTGCCGCCACCACCGCGCATTGCAGCAGCACGCTGCTCAGCACCAGCACGGCGGTGTTCATCCACAGCAGCCGCGGCACCGGCATGTTCTGCCAGTCGGCGTAATCCATCCGCATGAAATAGGCGCTGGCGAACAGCGCGAAGAGACAGCCGACCACCGCCAGAAACACCACCAGCCCGATCTTGGCGGTGGGCAGCGGCAGGTCGTCCGGGATCGGTCCGCTGCCGGTTTCCAGCCAGGGCTTGGTCAGCAGACCCTGCCGCACCAGCCACCACCCGGCGATGCCGCCGATGGTCAGCAGGAAGACGACGATCACGCTCATGGCGCGGCCCGCGTCGATCCGGCCGGGCCGCCGGGGTCGTTCTGCGCCAGAAAGTCCTCGGCCGCACCGGGCACGCTGTAATCATAGGCCCAGCGATAGACCACCGGCAGTTCCTTGCCCCAGTTGCCATGCGCCGGCGGGGTCTCGGGCGTCTGCCATTCCAGCGTGGTGGCCCGCCACGGGTTGCCGCCGGCCACCCGGCCGTGGCGCAGGCTCCACACCAGGTTGAACACAAACACCAGCTGGGCAAAGCCGACGATCAGCGCCATGACGCTGATGAAACCGTTCAGCGCATGGACCGAATCCGGGATGAACAGGGTTTCGCCAATCTCGGGATAGCGCCGCGGCACGCCGATCAGGCCGACATAATGCATCGGGAAAAAGATCAGATAGGCGCCCAGGAAGGTGACCCAGAAATGGAACCGGCCCATGCCCTCGTGCAGCATCCGGCCGCTGATCTTGGGATACCAGTGATAGATCGCGCCAAACACCACCAGGATCGGCGCCACCCCCATCACCATGTGGAAATGCGCCACCACGAACATGGTGTCGCTCAGCGGCACGTCGACCACCACGTTGCCCAGGAACAGGCCGGTCAGCCCGCCGTTGACGAAGGTGACGATAAAGGCCAGCGCGAACAGCATCGGGATGGTCAGGTGGATGTCGCCGCGCCACAGGGTCAGCACCCAGTTATAGACCTTGATCGCCGTCGGCACCGCGATGATCAGCGTGGTGGTGGCGAAGAAAAACCCGAAATAGGGGTGCATGCCGCTGACATACATGTGGTGGGCCCAGACGATGAAGCTGAGCGCGCCGATGCCGACGATGGCCCAGACCATCATGCGATAGCCGAAGATGTTCTTGCGGGCATGGGTGCTGATCAGGTCCGAGACGATGCCAAAGGCGGGCAGGGCGACGATATAGACCTCGGGATGGCCGAAGAACCAGAACAGGTGCTGGAACATGATCGGCGAGCCGCCGCCATAGCTGAGCTGCTGGCCCAGCTCGACCAGCGCCGGCATGAAGAAACTGGTGCCCAGCGTGCGGTCGAACAGCATCATCACCGCCGCCACGAACAGCGCCGGGAAGGCCAGCAGCGCCATCACCGTGGCGGTGAAGATGCCCCAGACCGTCAGCGGCATCCGCATCAGCGTCATGCCCCGGGTGCGGCCCTGCAGCACGGTCACCACATAGTTCAGCCCGCCCATGGTAAAGCCGATGATGAACAGGATCAGCGATACCAGCATCAGGATGATGCCGGCACCGGCGCTGCCCGGTGTGCCCGACAGGATCGCCTGCGGCGGGTATAACGTCCAGCCCGCGCCGGTGGGCCCGCCGGGGGCAAAGAAACTGCCGACAAGCACCAGCACCGCCAGCAGGTAGATCCAATAGCTCAGCATATTGGCATAGGGGAACACCATGTCGCGCGCCCCCACCATCAGCGGGATCAGGTAGTTGCCGAAGCCGCCCAGGAACAGCGCGGTCAGCAGGTAGACCACCATGATCATGCCATGCATGGTCACGAACTGGTAATAGGCCTCGGGCGTGATGAAATCGAAGGTGCCGGGAAAGCCCAGCTGCAGCCGCATCAGCCAGCTCAGCACCAGGGCGACCAGGCCGATCGCCATGGCGGTGCCGGAATACTGGATCGCGATCACCTTGGCATCCTGCGAGAAGATGTATTTCGTCCAGTAGGATTTCGGGTGGTACAGCTCGACATCCGCCACTTCGGCGGGCGGGAGGTCGGGCGTGGTGGTGGGCGTCACGTCTGTCATAGCTGCTTCCGCCGGCGGTTCGGTTTCATGGCTGCCCCACATCCGCCGCGCCCAGCCGCGTCGGCGCCTGCAGTTGCGCAAAGCTCAGCTGCCCCTGCAGCCAGGCCTGGTAATCCTGTTGCGAGTCGATCTGCACGAGGCCGCGCATCACGCCATGCCCGACGCCGCACAGCTCGGCGCACAGCACCTCGAATTCGCCCAGCCGCGTCGGCGTGAACCAGAAATAGGTCACCATGCCCGGCACCATGTCCATCTTGGCGCGGAATTCGGGGACGTAGAAATTATGCAGCACATCGACCGAGCGCAGCAGCATCTTCACCGGCTTCTCGACCGGCAGGTGCAGGGTGTCGCCCTCGATGATCAGGTCGTCGCGGCCGTTGGGGTCGTTCGGGTCCAATCCCAGCGGATTGCCCGGACCCACCAGCCAGGCGTCGCTGCGGCCCAGCTGGCCATCCTCGCCCGGCAGCCGATAGCTCCAATACCATTGCTGGGCAAAGACCTCGACCTCGGTCGCCTCGTCGGGCACCGAGATATATTGCCCCCAGACCATCAGCCCCGGCGCCAGCAGCGCCGCCACCCCCAGGCCGGTCACCAGCGTCAGCCAGCCCTCCAGCTTCTTGTTCTCGGGCTCGTAATGCGCCTTCAGCCCCTCGCGGTGGCGGAACTTGTAAACGCAATAGGCCATAAACAGGATGACCGCGGCAAAAACGATGCCGGTGATCCAGAAGGTGATCGTGATCGTGGTGTCGATGTAATCCCAGTTGGATGCGATCGGCGTCCACCACCAGGGGCTCAGCAGGTGAAAGGCCACCGAGCCAATGACGATCAACAGTAATGCCAGCACAATTGCCATGCCCAGATCCCTCCGGAGCAGTTAAAAGGCTTCGATTCAAAGGCTTCAATGCTTGGGACCGTGGCTGGCACCGTATCACGGGAGCGGGTCAAAAATCCAGTGAGTCGGCCAAGGCAGCGCCATTGCCGCATTATTCAGCAGAATTGAAACACTGGTTCCGGCACCGGCCGCCGAGGTTTTGGCAAGTGCGGCAATGGCCGGAATAGCGACAATTTGCACTAAAAAACCGCGCCGCAAATCACCTTTTATCTGGCTGCGGGACAGGGGGAGGGGCACCGACAAACGCCCGCCATCCGGGCGCGTCAAAGCGGTTGGCCGCAGGCGTTTTCCTGTTCGAAATAGCCATTCCTGCCTGCCTCTGGCCGGCCGATTTCGGGGCAAAGCGGCAAAATATCTAGAATTCGCCCCTTCCCAAATGCAGCCGTAATTCGACCGCAGTTCGATGCTAACGTCAGCATAATCGAGCAAACCGAGGACTTCGCATGACCAAGTACCTCTTCTCAGGATTTGCCGAGAGCGATCTGACCGATGCGGTTTCGATCGACCCCGGCAGCAAGATCAAAGTTCCCGGAACCGGTCCGACCCGGTCATTTCAGGTCGAAGACGACGACGCGACCCTGGAGGGCGATACCGGCAGGAAACATGTGTCGGATGACGCGACCCAGCAGGCTTCGGTCTACAATGGCCGAACGATGGAGAATTCCGGCAACGTCTATGTCGATGCGATCAACATCGTCGAAGATGCCGACGGCAATCGGTATTATCTTTACGAGCTGGAGATCGAAGGCGTCTCGGATGACTATTACGTGTTTTCCAGCCCGCCGCCGCCGCCCGGAACAACCCTGACTGTCGTCAGCCAGAATGACGCCACCGCGACGGAGGTGGATTACGGTACGATGGCGGGCGACGACGCCTATGCCTCGAAATCCGATACCGGCGAGACGATTTCCGGCGGCGCGGGCAATGACATCATTTCCGGGGGCGGCGGGAATGACGTGATTTCCGGCGGTGCCGGCAATGACAAGCTGGCCGGCGGTTCCGGAAATGACACTTTGCACGGCGGCGAGGGAAACGATACCCTGTCGGGAGGCCGGGGCGACGACACGCTGAATGGCGGGCTGGGCGACGATGTGCTGTCGGGCGGCGACGGCAACGACGTGTTCCAGCTGTCGCGCGGTCACGACACCATCACCGACTTCAACTTCGGCAATAGCGGCGAGGTTGGTGACAGCGACAGGTCGAACAATGATTTTGTCGATCTGTCCGGGTTCTACGACAGCCTGGATGAGCTGCGCGCCGACCAGGACGATGACGGGATCCTGAACCAGTCGAACACGGTCGATGATGAAGGTCGAAGGGTCGACTATTCCGACAACCGGTCCTTCGGGGACAACTCGCTCACCATCATGAACGCCCGGAGTTCCAGCTACTCCTATGACAATACCGGGATCATCTGCTTTGCCGCCGGCACCCGGATCCGGACGCCCCAGGGGGCGGTTCCGGCCGAAAGGCTGGTGCCCGGCGATCTGGTCGTGACCCTGGATCGCGGGCCGCAGCCGGTGCTGTGGATCGGCGCGCGGCATGTCGGCCGCGATGAGCTTGAAGCCGAAGAAACCCTGCGCCCGGTGCTGATCAGACAGGGCGTTCTGGGAGCCGAGCGCGACCTGATGGTCTCGCGCCAGCACGGGCTGCTGTGCCGCAAGGATCGGCTGGTGCGGGCCATTCACCTGACCAGCGGCGTGCCCGGCATTCGCATCGCCCATGGCAAGCGCGAGGTGACCTATATTCACCTGCTGTTCCGCCGCCACGAGATTATTTTTGGCGAGGGCGTCGCCAGCGAAAGCTTCTATCCCGGGCCGCTGGCCCTGCGCATGATGGCACCCGAACCCCGGGCCGGGCTGATGCGCGTCCTTCCCGGCCTGAACCGGCCCGCGGCCCTGCAAAACCGGACCCTGGCCGCGGCCGTCTACGGCCCGACCGCGCGGCCCTTTGCCAAGCCGGAAGCCATCGCGCCGAGGGCGGTTGCGCAACCGGTCCAAGCGGGGTTGGCGTTGGCGGGGTAAGCGCCGGCACGGCCTGAGCAACAACAGCCAGGCCTCCAGGCATCGGCCAAGGGCGCAGAACCGGCTGCGGTCTACGGGCCGGTTTGGCCGTGACCCCCCGAGCCATCGTCACCCGCGCCGTCTTCCAGCGCCGATAGCGGGCATTGCAACTGCCACACTAGCCCGTCGCGCGCGTAGTCGATGCTGACCTCGCCCGACAGCGAAGAGGCGGTCATGCTGTCCAGCAAGGTGGTGCCAAAGCCCAGTGCCGACGGCGCAGTCACCTCCGGGCCGCCGGTTTCACGCCAGGTCATGACAAAGCGATCCTGCACCACCTCCCAGGCGATATGCACCTGGCCGGTCTCGGTGCTGAGGCTGCCATATTTGGCGGCGTTGGTGGCCAGTTCGTGCAGCGCCATGCCCACCGCCTGCGCCGCAGCCGGCGGCAGCATCATCGGCGCCCCGGTCACCACGATCCGGTTGCCGGTGGCATAGAACTGTTCGACCTGGCTGTGCACCAGATCGTGCAGGCTGATGCGCTGCCACTCGCTTTTCACCAGCAGGTCCTGATTGGCGGCCAGCGCCCGCAACCGGTCGCCGAAGGTCTGCACGAAGTCCTGCGGCGAGCGGGACGCGGTTTGCCGCGCGATCACCTGGATGATCGTCAGCAGGTTCTTGCTGCGGTGGTTGATCTCGCGGGCGAGGTTCTGGCGCAGTTCTTCCGAATGCCGCCGCTCGGTGATGTCCTGGATGATCTTGATCAGATAGGCCATCCGGCCGCTGGGATGGCGTACGCAGCTGACCGTGGTGTGCCCCCAGACATAGACGCCGTCCTTGCGGAGATACCGTTTTTCCAGCTCGTATTCGTCCGCAGCGCCGGATTTCAGCCGCTCCCACGCCGCCGCGCCCAGGGCGAGGTCGTCGACATGGGTGAACTGGTCCAGCGCCCGGCCTTCCATTTCTTCGGCGTCATAGCCCAGCATCCGCGCCAGCCGTTCATTGACGCGCATCAGCTTGCCATCGCCGCTGACGATGCTGATGCCGACGCCGGCATTCTGGAAAGTGGCCTTGAACCGCTTTTCGGCGGCTTCGATGGCGCGCGTGCGCTCTGCGACCCGGGCTTCAAGCTCGGTGTTGGACCGCGCCAGATCGGCCAAAGCCTGGCGCTGTTGCCGGGTGATCGCGGCCACGATCAGCCCGGTGGCCGCGGCCACGATGATCAGCGCCTGCAGCCGGGTGTGCAGGGTGGTCAGGTCTCCGACCAGACCCTGCACCGCGCCCATGCTGTTGGCATGCAGCCCGATGGCCAGCGACAGGCCCAGCACCGCCAGCGTCGCGCCGCGGAATTCAAAGCGCAACGCCGCCCAGATCACCGGGAGCGGCAGCAGAAAGGCATGGGCCGCGCCGGTGCCCATCTCCCAGGCGCTCAGCCCGGCAAGCACCAGGCCGATCATCGCACCTTCGAGGAACTGAACCGGCGCGGGGCGGGCGCGGTCGCGCCAGGCATTGACCAAGGAAATGATCAGCGGCGTGGCAATCAGGATGCCGGTGGCATCGCCCAGCCACCACATCGGCCAGGTCGCGACAAAGCTGCCCTTGCCGATTCCGGCATTGAGCGCGCTGCCCATGGTCGCGCTGACCATCGGCGAGACCAGCACGCCGAGGCCGAGGAAGGCCAGCACCTGCTGCAGCGTCGCCAGACGCCGGATCGGGGCGCCCAGGAACCGGCTCAGCAGCAGCGCCGCCACGGTGACCGCGGCGACATTGGCGGCGACATAGCCCAGCGCCCAGATCAGCGGATTGGCAAACCACAGCACATTGCTGGTCAGTTCGCCGGCCACACCCACGGCCAGCCACCAAGGCCAGCTTTGCCGCGGTTGGATCAGCAGCGCGGCCAGGATCACACCATTGGGCGGCCAGACGGTGATCGGGATATCCGGCAGCACCATCATCCAATGGCCGAAGGCCGCCGCCAGCATATAAGCCAGATAGCACGCGATCAGGCCGATGCCGGCCGGCATGCCAGAGGCGAAGCGGATCGCCATCGTCAACAGGTCCCCGCGCGCGGCCGGATCGGCAAGTGCCTCCGATGCCGTGGCCGGAACAACAGGCTTTGCGTGGTCCACTGGACTCCCCCCAATTTTCAGGCGCCAGACAGAGAAATCAAGGACTTAACGTAATCGTGGCGTGAAATTTCGCCCTTGCGGAACGAGGGGCCAATCTCACTACTTTTCCGCCAAAGCCGGCAAAGATCAAGGACTATTCCCGCCATACCCGCCCATGGGCGGGAAGGCGCGGGCGCGCAGGCATGGCGGCGCCAGGCGGCCGGGGGAGCGATGGCTAGAGTTCGAAAAACCGGTCGTCGAAGGTGAACACGCTTTTGGTGATCGCGTCGACCTCGAGATCCAGAAGGGTGATTTTCGTCTTGGCAAAACTGACCTCGACGTTATCGCCAGCCTGCCGGATGTCGACCCGCCGGAAACCGCCGCCAAGGCCGAAGATCTCGATCATGTCGGCGTCGGGGTCGAAATCGGTAATCGTGTCGCGGCCATGGCCGGTGTTCTGCACCAGGGCCTTGCCAAAGACGAAGCTGTCCCGGCCGGGGCCGCCGGTCAGCGTGTCATTGCCCTTGCCGCCATAGATCAGGTCATTGCCGCGCTGGCCGAAAATCTTGTCGGCGCCGCCATTGCCGTTCAACCAGTCGGCACCGCGACCACCATAGATCACGTCCCGGCCTTCGACGCCGACCCCCTTGTCGCCATTGACGCGGTCGCGCCCCGGCCCGCCATTTATCCTGTCGGCATCGCCCGCGCCGTCAATCTGATCGTCGCCGGGCCCGCCAAACAACCGGTCCCGGCCATGGCCGCCATCGATGAAATCCTGCCCGCCCTTGCCCTTGGCGATGTCATCGTCAAAGCCGCCCCAAAGCCAGTCGGTGCCTTTTCCCCCCACAGGATGTCGGGGCCGCCGTTGACGTCCAGGCCGTCTCCGTCGCTTTCATCCCATTCGTCTTCGGAAATGCCGATCCAGTTCGAGATATCTGCGATCACCGTCATTTCCGCATTGATCGGGTCGATCGCGTAGATGGTGATGGGATGCCTGCCGGATTCGGCGGTTCCATCCGCGCCGCCCAGTTCAAATCTCACAAATGCCATCTGGGTCAGGCTGTCGACGAACCGACCACTGTTTTCCCCACTCAGGAATGACGTCCAGCGCTCCTTCAGGCTGACGAAGTTGACCTCCGGCGCCACCTGGAACGGCGCATTGTCCATATAGGCAAAGCTCTCCTCCGGCGTCAGGCCGAAAAAGTAATCCGAGGCCGACGCTCCGATGGTGTTGAACCATAACGTGCCGGACTTGCTGAAAAGAATGTCATCGCCCGGCAGCAGCACGCCGTCTTCGAAGCGGTAACTGTCGATATATGAAAGCAAGAAGATCATGCCGCTTCCCCCTGCGCCCCTCCGCCATGGCGTCACCGCCCCGGGCAGAGCCGGTACAGTCTAGCACGACCAGCCGGTTTCACCTATTCCGCCGCGCGCGGGGCGACGCGCGGCCCGCTCTTGAGCCGTTCATATCGGGAAGCGGAAGTCCTGGCTGCCCGGGCACAGGGGCGCCCAGTTGCCGATACCACCTTGGCAGTGGCTGGCGGACGACATGATCACCCGTCGACTGCGCCAAACTACCCCTCGGTGCGCCTCTCAGCGGGTGTGCCGGGGGTGTCGGATCTGGAGTTTTTTCTTTGAAAAGCTGTGGAGATGTTGAGTTGACTGCCGCGCCGGAGCAGCCCTGACCTGTCATTCAACGCCGCTTTGCGGTTTTGCCCTGCGACCAGCAAACCGGCCATTCGCTGCGTCGGGCAAATCCGGTTAGTCGTGCATGATGGCGAGCTGCATTATGCCCTCGTCTGATCAACGGAACTTGCATGAGTGCCGTCAGCGGTATCGACGCTGCGGCAAGATCACCCGGCACTCAGCTTCTCCCCTACGCAATGCGGGCGATCTCACCGCCTGACCACGCCACTAAAGGCAAATTCGACACCCTCCGGATGGTAGTGGATCTTGGCGGTTCCCTCGAACTCCGCCGCGAGCGCCCGCTCTATCATCGCCGACCCAAAGCCGGTGCGTTCTGGCGCGACCACCTGTGGTCCGCCGCTCTCGCGCCACGTGAAGTCAATTGTTCTCGTGTCAGCGTCACTCACCGACCACTGGATTTCGACTATGCCTTGGTCGGCCTGAAGCGCACCATATTTCCGTGCATTTGTTGCCAGTTCGTGCACCGCCATCGAAAGCGCCTTGAACTGGTTCGGGACCAGGAGCAGGTCAGGCCCCTCGATCACAATTCTCTGCTGTTCACCCGCCTGCGCTTCGATCGGTGCGAATATCTCGCGGATATTCGCATCCTTCCAGTAGCTCTGCGTCAGGATCTCGTGCGATTTCGCCAGGTTATGGAGGCGGTCGACAAGCTTGTCCCGCTCGGCCGGCGCATTGCGCAGGCTTTGACGGACCAGCCCCGCCGTCACCGTAAACACGTTCCTGATCCGGTGCTTTAACTCCCCGACCAGCAGTTCCATACGCTGTTCGGCCAACACGCGCTTGGAGATGTCCCGTAGAATGACGGAATATTCCTTCTCGGCATAGGGCTCTTCGGGGTTGGTGATCTCGCCCACCGAAATATTGTAGTGGTGGCCGTTGCAACTCGCCTCGAAGGTGCAATCGGGGTCTGGCCTCTCGATTGTATGGGTGAACCAGTCTTCGGTGCCATCATCCAGCGAAAGCAGGCGTCCGATCGGAGCCTGGGGAAGACAGCCCGGCTCGACGCCCAGAATGCCTGCACCCGCCGGATTAAGTCGCTTGATCCGGCCCCGATGATCGCAACGGATAATCCCGACCTTTGCATTGCGCACGATCACCGCCAGTTCTTCCGACTCTTTCTGGCGCTCGCGCAGGCGCTGTTCGAAGGCCGTCCGCTCGGTCGCGTCGAAGAAGGCATAATTGATCCGCGCCGGAAGACCATCTTTGGGCCGCCTCAGGACAGCGTTCAATAGAACCGGGAGTGGCGCGTCCCGGCCCCTGACGTTCAGCAAGCAGGACACTTCCCGCGCAAAGCCCTCCAGAAGGATCGCGGGGGCGATCTGCGTCTGGAAAAGAAGGTGACTTCCGCGGGTCAGGATATCCTTCATCATCGCGCCGTCCGCCAGCTCGGAGGGGGGGCGGCCAAGCCAGTGGCCAAGCGTGGCATTGCAGTAAAGCACGCGTTCATTGGTGTCAGTCACCAGAAATCCACAGGGGGCGTCGGTTACCAGCTCCCTCAAATAGGGGTTGCTGCCCGGTCTGCGGAAGTTAGTCGAGTCGGCCAAGAAAACCCCTGATCTCGGCGATCGTTTTCGCCGGTTCCGTCATGTGCGGGCAGTGGCCCGTCGCCTCGATTTCTCGCAGATCGCCACCTTTCATATGGCGCGCCATCCAGGCACCAACCTCCGTGGGGGCCAGGGCATCGTTCGAGCACTGCAGGACGAGAGCGGGATGATTCACGCGGGCGATATCCTCGCGGTGATCGGCCAGAAAGGTGACTCGCGCAAAGTGTTTGCTGATCGTCGGATCGTTCCGGCAGAAGCTTTGCGCCAGTTCGCCGGAGGTCTCGCCGGCCGGGTCCTGCCCGGCGATGAGGGGGGTGACATATTGCGCCCACTCGAAAAAATTTTGTTCCATCATGTCAAGCAGTTGCTCGACATCCTTCCGATCGAAACCGCCGATATAGTCACCGTCGTTGATGAAGGAAGGCGAGGGCGCGATCAATCCCAATGCCTTGATCCGGTCGCCGTAACGCAGGGCTGCAAGACATGCGATAGTGGCTCCAACCGAATGTCCGATGATGACTGCGTCGTTAAGATCGAGCTCGCTCAAAATCGCGCCCAAGTCATCGGCATGCGCTTCCAGCTTTGCATAGCGGTCAAGGTCGTAGGCCTTGATGTCCGATCCGCCCATGCCGGTCAAATCGTAGCAGAGCGTTTTGTGGCTGTCTGCAAAGCTCGGCGCTACGAAGCGCCACATGTTCTGATCACACCCGTAGCCGTGCACAAAAATAAGCGGCGTCGTTCCGGAGCCGGCCTCCGTCACGTGGAATTTTGAAGTTGCAGACATTTCCAGCCTCCCGCTTCCTGCCATCCCAGCGTCTATTTTCCCCCAGACGATGCAGCAAAGCAACGCTCCTGAGGCGCGCGGATGTCGCAAGTCCGCGCTCTTAAAAGCGCCGCAGAACTGCGCCTGTTCGGAGCGGGCGAACGGGGGCGTCTGGGCTATGCTTTGACGCCCCTGTGGCTATGCCCACCCCGCGAACCTATCAGAGAACCCGCCTCACCCGTTTCTCGGTTAGGGCACAGTCAATCCGCAGGTATCAGCTGATAACGGGTGCCCCGGCGCCCCTCGCACAGCGTCCCGGCCCACAGGGGCACCCACCGGGGCATTCCTGGCCCTTCGGGTTCACAGGCACCCATGTGACTCTGATCGGAAGGCTTGTGGCTGGGGTGGTAGGAGACCTTGTCCTCTGAACCGGTTCTTCGACTTACCGCTGGCCTCGACCGAACTGGGGCGGTTCTGGGGGCACTCTGGGGGTACCGGGGAGCACCTGTGCCCGGACGCTGCAACGGGACAAATGGTCGAATCATTGACAAGATCGAGAATGCAAGCGGAAACTCTACATTTGCCCATCACGATCAATTCGTTGACGAACACTGCTAACCAAAGGATATTTCAATGCTTTTTGAGGGAACGTTCCAAGCAGAGACTATCGTCGGAACTAGGCGCAATGACTTGGTTTTTGGCAATGGTGGCGCCGACATCATCACCACAAAAGGCGGCAACGATAAGATTGTCGCTCGCGGCCAAATCAATGCCATGAACGGGCGTGACAGCTTTTTCTCGATCGATTTCTTCAGGGTGTTTGAGGAGCGTTTGAACAATACGCTTACGACACCAATTATGGGAAACGGTCGCGATCTCGTCGTTATCGACGGTCACAACGAAACTCAAGGTGGAACCGGAGCGATGGGCTTTTCCGGTGTGGACCTAGGACCCGGAGGTGACAAGTTGATACTAGGCTCAGCGCAACCCGGTATAACGCTATATCTCGGCGAAGGCGCAGATGAAGCCTACTTGCTCGGAGATACGTACGTCGACATGTATCTCGGAAGCAGCAAGACAAGCGGCGGAACCGCTCCCGTCGCGGATACTGATGCGGACCAGGTCCACTACAATGTCAACGACAAGGGCGGGATAATTAGGGCTTTTGGTTCAGAAGATACAATCACGATCTACAACAGCGGCCTGAACTATCGGACTGCGCTAGAGAGATCAGATCTTGTGAATGGATCACATAAAATCACATTTCTCGATGGCACGGATTTCTGGATCAACACCTCCTTTGACGAATTGCTGAGCCCAGATCAACTAAAATTCGTGAATAAGCCACTGGTCAAAACTCAGCGCGTCTATGTAGCCGGTGAAGAGGAGATGGAGAAGGCCAAGTTCGGTTCGTTTGATGATGACGATCTAAACATTCGTAACGGATCGCTATTCCTATCCTCAGGGGACGATAATGGTACAGGAACAAAGTATAATGAGCGCATTCACGGACAGGACGGCAATGACACTCTCGTTGGACGCGATGGCAACGATATCCTGAGGGGCGGTGCAGGAAATGACTTACTTTTAGGGGGTAACGGGAATGACCTTCTTGCTTCCGGGTCCGGCAATGACCGTCTGATCGGCGGGAAAGGTGACGATCGGCTGATTTTGCAACATGATAGCGATGATGATGGGCCAGATAGCTTGATTGGTGGTTCAGGTTCGGACACCTTCATTTTTGATCAGGCGGGCGGAAGTGATCCGGCAGTTGTAAAAATGGGCCCCGGTAGAGACAAACTGCATTTCAAGGACGACGCTGGTTTAATTGTTCTGGAAGACTACTCTCGTAGAGACACTATCTTCTTGGATTACCTCAGTGATGCACGCAACCCCGAGTATCAGATTGAAATAATGGTCCGCCAGCAACAGCTTTCCGATGCGATTTACCCGGACCTCCCTTATCGCGGAACTCTGCTTAGGGAAGGAGGTTTGAAATTGCTTTTCGTCGGCTATGATGTCGGAGAAATCAAAGAAAGCGATTTTGTATTTTAATTTGACCACGGTCGACATGCTGTCGTTCGGATTGCGACATATAGCCAGAGGTGCTTTTTGAAGTTCGACCTGTTCTACGCTGGAAATGTGTCCCATCGCTTGTTAAGGGTGCTCAAAACTGCAACCCACCTCACTTCGAACTCCTGTTTGCTACGCCACAAAGAAAAAAAGCAAAGCCCGACACCCCCGGCACACCCGCTAAGGAGTGAGCCGAGGGCAACTTCAGGGCAGTCGACGGGTGACCACGTAGTCCGCCAGCCACTGCCAGTAGGCGTCCGCATCAGCGAACCCCTGTGCCCGGGCAGCCAGGTCCTCCGCCTCAGAACGAGAAAGACCGCCATCGTATTCAGCGATAGCGGCCCTCTCCTCGAACGCGTCGATGTCGGGGATCATGTGGGAAGCCGTATCTGATCGACGATCCCACGCTTCTGCTCGTCGCTGATACCTGCCGAGTAGATGCCGTAAGTGATCCCGTTCTCCGACCGAGCGGACTTGTGCCCCACCAGTGACGCGGTGAAGTGCTCCGGAACACCCGTCCTCTCGCACTGGGTGATGAACCACTTGCGGGTGCCATGGAACACCAGCCCGGGACGGTCCAACTGAAGCCGGTTTCTCAGCCACGCGAACCGCTTGGTCACGATGTTGACGGTCAAATAAGGGAACAGAGGCCCATGACGCGGTAACTCCGCCAGCACCTCCTCCAGCACCGGGTGCACCGGGACCAACCGTTCCGCCGCTTCGGTCTTCAGCTGCCTCCGGTCATTCGGCTGGACGTGGAAGAAGGACCCTAGGTTTCCCTTGGCCACGACGTCCTCCCGGCGTAAGCCCACCGCTTCCCCGGATCGCATCCCTGACAGCAAACAGACCAGAAGCACCCGGTGGAGGGCCGGGTCGCGCTCCCGAAGCAACCGGACCACCTCGTCATCAGTGGGCACAGCGTAAGACGCGGGACGCACCTTCTGATCGAGTTGGACGGCCTTGAGGGGGTTTGCAGCCAAGTGGTCGCGAGAGACCGACCAGTCCAGGAAGTGATTCACCTGGGACCAAATGCGCCGCTGGGTTCTAACGGTGATAGTTTCAGTGCCCCGTGTCGACCAGCGTACCAGCGCCTCCAGCCCCAGCCCCCGCGTCACCGGAGATTTCCCGACGAGAGGCGACAGCTGAGACACAAGAGACAGGAACTCCCGCCCGTCTTCCCGTGCCAGCGACACCAGTGGCCGGTCCCCGTACTTGCTGGAGAACAACTCAAGGGAGTAGCGGACACTCTTGAACCCGCCGGGTCGCAGCTCCCGCTGGCGCTTGATCAGATACTCCCGGACAGCCTCGCCAACCGTTGTTTTTGGCTGACGAGAGAGCTTCTGGAAGGGAACGGCTTCAGAGAGCTGTAGAGTGGCCCGCAGGCAGGCGAGAGCGCCCTGTCGATGATCGGACCATCCGGCGATGCTACTGTTACTCTGTGCGACACTCTGTGCCCCTTCGAGTACCTGGGCCACCGTGGCCTCGTACCGGGTGTTTACTTCCGCCGCCCGTTTCCTGGCCAACTTCGGGTCCCCTGTCTTAAGGGACTGTTTGAGGGCCTGGGAGCCGAGGACGACGGCGACTTCTCGGGGGTAGTTCCGCCGATAGAGCCAAGTTTGGCCCTTCAGGTAGGCATACTGAATCTGAGCAGACATTGAGTTGCTCCTTCTAGTTGGAATGTTGAGGGGATCAGACCGGGTAGACCTTGAGGATCAGCTCATAGGCTGGTTCCCCGTAGACCCCGTTCAGGGGGCCGGTGATCGAGTAGCCGGTCACGCAGTCGTCGAAGACCTCGGAGGCGCGGAACAGGTGCTCCGGGTACTCCTCGAACTCACGGATGACGACGATGTCGTCTTCTTTGATGTTCCACTCCACGGCGTCACCCCAGAAAGTTCAGGATGATCAGCACGATCAGGAAGGCGAAGATCAGGTCACCCCAGCCGGGGTCTGACTTCTTCCTGGTTGGGCGTTTCTCGCTGGAGAACAACCACTTTAATATCTTGATAAACATGAGAAACCTCCGTTCTTGTTCTCGATTTAGATACGGAGGGTTCCTCGCTTTTTGGGCTTGAGGGCTGAGGAGCCACAATTAGGACCACAGGACAGCAGGTGCGTCGTGTGGTGTAGACTTTATTATTGGCGGAAAGACACTTGTCGGAGCGGCGAGGACACGGCTTTCCAATAATATCGCCATCGCATTTTCAGAATAAAGTAGAAGAACTCACATTTTTAGGCGTGGCGTTCAGCAATACAACGACGCATAGTGGAGAACAGTTCACCTCTCGTGACCTGCCCCCCGCGAAATCCCTCATCATGATGTAGAGTCTGCCCAACCTTGAAGGAGCAGACGAATGCGAAAGAG
>NZ_PGTB01000003.1 GCF_002786325.1 Pseudooceanicola lipolyticus
CAAACCGAAACCCATGATTATCAAGATCAAACCCGCAGACTCTCGTTATGAACGAGGGACCGAAGGGGGGCAGGTCATGCCCGACAGCGCCCGTGAACTTGGCCTCGCCGATTTCTGGGACGGCCTTGGGAACCTGGAAGAAGACGACAAGATAGTCATTGCTGTCGAAATCGAAGAATTTGACTCTGATCTCGATATCCTTGCTCTGCTCACGGACTTCCGCCTCGACGATGACCCCGACACGGTCCGCCTGACCTACGAATGTCGCGCACGACCGGGATTAGGCAGTGCACCAACATCGGACAACGACCTGGAGTTCATTTGCTTCGGCGGTGAAAGCGAGACGAAACGTTTCGGCCATGACCTCCGCCGCCGCCTGACCATGGACCTGTTGCCAGCTCTTCGTGACGCTGAAGGTGACCTCGCGGCGTGGCGCCGATCGCCTCTACGCCCGCTCATCGAGGAAGCTTTCGCCGACATCGACCAGGCAGATCTTGATGAAATCGGTGAAGCAATCGAGGAAGCCACCGAAAAATTGACGGCGTTCCCGAGTGTAGGGGAACTTGAGACAGACCTCGGTCAACTCTTTGCAGCCATGAGCGGTCCCAAGCAGGATGTCAAACCACGACTTGGCTTTGGCGCCACTGATGTCACACGCCTTTTTCGTAACATAAGGCTGCTGATCGATGACGGCAGGCGGTCCATCAATGACGCAAGCCTCGGCTCGGCCAACATCATGTTCCTGAGCCTCAAGATGCTGGAACTGAGCAGGCTGATTGCGGAGAACCATCGCGATCATACGCTATTGGCCATCGAAGAACCTGAAGCCCACCTTCACCCGCATCTACAACGATCAGTTTATCGACACCTTTTTCAGTCAGTTGATAATCCTGATCAGCAGAAGCAGATGTCAGTGCTACTGACTTCGCACTCGCCGCATATTGCCAGCGTTGCGCCGTTGCGTTCCATTCTCTTGCTCAAAGAGAAAACTGACGAGGGCACGACCGGCTGCTCTACAGCGTCGATAAGACTGACAGATGATGAGGTCGACGATCTCACGCGGTATCTGGATGTGACGCGTGCTGAGATGCTTTTCGCCCGCGGTATCATTTTGGTCGAAGGCGACGCAGAAAAATTCCTTGTCCCACTCTTCGCTGAGGCTCTTGGCTGTTCGCTCGATATGCTCGGAATTACCGTGTGCTCAGTCGCCGGGACAAATTTCACGCCCTATGCGAAATTTTTGACCTCCCTGGACATACCCTTCTCGATCATCACAGATTGGGATCCAATGCCGAAGAGCAAACCCTTGGCCGTAAGTCGAGGAATCAAACTTGCGGTCGCGATCGAGCGCGCCAGAACAAAAAAAATCCCAAGAGCGCTCGCAAAGGAATTGGAAGACATCGCCGAAAACAAGGATGAAGACGATCTCGCAGGTCGCTTCGAAGATCTCGGCATCTATACGAACATCCGCACTCTTGAGACAGATCTGTACGAAGACGGGTTCGCAGCCGACATTCTCGACACGCTCAATGAAGGAAAGTGGAGCAAGGCGAGACAAGCGCAGATCGATGCCTGGATTGCCGATCACGACAGTATCGACCACAACCAAATGCTCAAGCTGATCGATGTGGTTGGGAAAGGGCGCTTTGCACAACGCCTTGCCTCAAAAATCGAGGGGCGAAAGCCCCCGCGCTATATCGAAGATGCTATCCGGTATGTGGTGAACCGTGTCTGACGCGTCCATCTATCTAAATGCCGCCGAAGATCTACGGGCTAATCCTGCACAATGGGCCGCCTACGAATCTCAAGGACACTGTGTTGTCCTTGCCGGTCCAGGTAGCGGGAAGACAAAGACCTTGACCGTGAAATTGGCACGTCTTCTGGCCGAAGATATTCAGGAGCCACGGGGCCTCGCCTGCATCACCTACAACAATGAATGCGCCCGGGAGCTCGAAACCAGGCTATCAGCGCTCGGCATAGAGGCCGGAAGAAGAGCGTTTATTGGGACGGTCCACTCCTTCTCCCTAACACAGATCGTCCTACCGTATGCCAAGGCAGCAGACATGGGGCTCCCCGACGAGTTTTGCGTCGCAACCCGCGCGGAGCGGCGTCAAGCATTGGAAACCGCTTATAGGAAGGTGATTGGCGGGCGTGACAACCCACAACAGCTCGATTTCACGATGGGCACATACCGCCGATCCATTCTGAACAGAAGCAGCGCGGAATGGCGTGAAACTGATCCCGAGATGGCCGCATTGGTGGAGGCCTTTGAGGCCGAACTCAGGGCAATTGGACGAATTGATTTTGACGATATGCCTCTTCTGGCCGTCAGGGCGCTGCGCGAGCATGAATGGCTGCAGCGCGCCATTCTCGCCAAGTACCCAGTCCTTGTTGTCGATGAATATCAAGACCTCGGAAGAGCGCTCCATCGTATGGTCATGGGTTTGTGTTTCAGTACTGGGATGAGGCTTTTCGCAGTCGGAGACGCCGACCAATCCATCTATGAATTCAACGGGGCGAACCCGCAGCTTCTTCGCGACCTGGCGGCCCGTGATGACGTCGAATGTGTGCGGTTGCGGCTGAACTACCGATCTGGATCGAAGATTGTAGAAGCATCCAGTTTTGCGCTTGGCGAAGCGCGAGACTACAAGGCGGTTGACGATGCGGAGGAAGGCACGGTCTATTTTCACCCTCAGCAGGGTAGCTACGAACACCAGGCCGCAGAGGTCTTCAGGACAGTCATCGCTGACATCGCCAAACGACATCCGGATTTGGAGCCCGGAGACATCGCTATCCTCTACCCAGCTGCCTGGCTAGGCGACAAAGTTGCCGAAGTAGCTCAGAAGGTTGGCTTGTCAGTTATCAGAACTGATACGAACGCAATATATCCTCGCGCTAGCCGCTTGATGCGCTGGCTGGAAAGCTGTGCGAAATGGTGTTCGGGCGGATGGCAAACAGGAACACCGCGATTCAACCATCTGGTCAACGAAGGCGCACGCCTGTTCGCTGAAGAGATCAACACACCAGAGACGCACCTTACCTTCCAACGAGCGCTAATGGAATGCCTCTGGTCGCGGCGCGATGGCGCCTTGGTACTGCGAAAGTGGCTGCCCGATGTTCGTGCGGCAGTAATTAAAGACCTGATGGTCAAGTGTCGCTCAATGAAAGATGAGGGCGAAACTTTGGACACTTTCATCGCGCGCACCCAAGCAGGCAAAGATTGTGAAGATATGACTGTCAGTCAGTTCGCCGGCCAAAGCGAAGGGAACGACAGCCTGCATCTTTCAACACTTCACAGTGCCAAGGGTCGAGAATTCCCGATCGTCATCATGTTTGGCATGGATCAGGGGAGCATTCCGAGAAAAGATTCCACCCCGTCACAGAAGTTGGAAGCTCGACGCCTTTTCTACGTGGGATTTACGCGAGCCAAATCGGAAGTACACATCATGCATTCTAGCTCGCGCCCGTCGCCTTTCATGACCGAACTTGCCGCACGCCTTGATCAATAGGAAAACTGCGTAGCGGCGACAGCGAACATATGCTTTTGTTAGAATGCCGATATCCATGGGCTGTGCAGCGGACGCGCGGCAACTTTACAGGGTTCTCGGCTCAGCTGCACCTACCACGCCTGCATCCTCCAACTGCTCTCGATCGGGAAGATCGCGCAGGCTCTCTAACCCGAATGCGACAAGGAACTGCTCGGTCGTCACAAAGGTATACGGCGCCCCACGCCGAGGCGACCTTGGCCCAGTCCCGATCAAGTCGCGCGCATGCAGTCGCCCAATCTGGTCGCGGCTGATCTCCTTGCCGAAGATGTCCTTGAGCCCGTCGCGTGTGATCGGCTGGTGGTAAGCGATGGCGGCCAGGACCGCGACGTCGAATTCGCTCAGGTCCAACAATTGGTCCCCGATATCTGCCGCCGCGCGGATCGCGGGGGCGTAGGCGGCGCGCGTGCGGAACATCCAGCCGCCAGCGACCTGGGCGATCTCGAAGGCCCGCCCTTCCAGATCGGCGGCGAGGTCCTCGACCAGAAGGTCGACCGAAGCCCCCTGCCCCACCACGCGTGCCAGGTCGTCGCGCGGCACCGGCGAAGCTGAGGCAAAGAGCACCGCCTCGATCCGGCGCATCCATTCCCGCCAGCGCAGCTCGGGTGGCAGGTCGGGCAACCCGCGATCCAGTTCGGGGTCAGAGCGATCCTTCGCCATCGCTACACCCCGTAAAGCCGGAAGGTGTCGCGCCCGGTCAGCTCGCGCACCGCGCCGAGGTCGACCAGCCGGTCGCAGAGCCGCCGTGCGGCCCGGTCCGGCAAAGGCAAGGCCGAGGCCGCGATCGCATCGCAGGTCAGGAACATCTCCACTGCCTCGCCGGACGCCTTTGCCCGCAGCTTGGGTGCGACAGCCTTCAGATGCGCCGCCCGACGCGCGAGGTCGGTGGAGAGACGCACGCCCTCGACCGCTGAGGCGATAAGCGCACGATGGCAGGCGAAGCGAAGATCATCGCCTTGCTTGCGCAGGTCAGCCCGTTTCAGGCCAGTCGCCAGCAGCGGCACGAGATGATCCCAACTGAGAGATTGGGCGAGGGCGGCATCCGCGAGGATCAGCCCTGCTATTTCTGCGCGCGGCGCCTCGCGCAGAACGGCTTCCAGCGCCATCGCGGCCCGGGTCACGGGCGCCCCTTTCCCTGCATCGAGCCACGTCGCGATCTGGCCCGGCTCGAAGGCCGGCAAGGCTCGACCCAGAGCCTTGATCGACACCGGCCGCTCCGCCGCGCGCCGCCATGCCAAGCAGGTTTCACCGGCCGGTCCGGGCAAGTCGCCCGGGCGCAGCAGGTGGAGCGCGTCGCGTAGCTCCCCCGCCCGCTCAGGACGACCAGAAAGCGCCACACAGGCCTCCGCCGCACGAAGCGCGAGCCGATCCCGCAACAAGGCGTGGGGCACGTCCACGCGTTCGAACACAAGATGCAGCTGGCAAAGCGCAGCACCCGAAAAGAACACAGCATCTTCAAGGGCTTCCGCGCGCGCGGAAGAGATCCAGGAGGGTATCCCGGACGGGGTGCCAAGGGCGCTGAGGGGATCCGGCCGGACAGGTGTCATGGGCGGATCCTACAGGAGCGCGGCGGTTGAGGCCATCTTTTCCGCCGGAAAACGCCGCAGGCTGCGGCCGGTCCTCATGTCCAATAAGTTTGCCTTATCGGACAACCGGAGATAGGCTGCAAGAAATACGGATCGCGTTCACAGTTCATCACTGGATTCACGTTTCATGACTGGATTCTCAACCTTTCAGGCACTTGGTCCGCGAGAGCGGCAGGGATTCGTGAGATTCCGGAGCGGTATTTATGAGGCTGGCCGAGTCGGAATTCGTGAGACTCGATCTGGCGCCTGGTGGTGTCGGCCCATCAGCGTGGTCTCTCGCCGATCTGAGTGCGCTCACACGCGACAGAGAGCCGCCAACGTTATCAGAGGGACTCCATCATGAGCACTGACGAAAGACCGATCGCCCTTCCGGACCACGTCGCCGGCTCCGGGACGCTGGATCGCCTCGTCGACACGGCCCGCGAATATGCCCGGGCGGCCGCGTCGGAGAACACCCTGAAGGCCTATGCGAAAGACTGGGCACATTTCACCCGCTGGTGCCGGATGAAGGGCACCGAGCCGCTGCCGCCCGTGCCCGAGATGATCGGGCTCTACCTCGCCGACCTGGCTTCCGGGGCGGGCCCCTCCCCTGCTCTATCGGTTAGCACCATAGACCGCCGTCTGTCGGGCCTTGCCTGGAGCTACGCGCAGCGGGGATTCACCCTTGATCGAAAAAACCGTCACATCGCCACCGTGCTGGCCGGGATCAAGCGCAAGCATGCGTGCCCGCCGGTGCAGAAGGAAGCGATCCTGGCCGAGGACATCGTCGCCATGGTGGCCACCCTGCCCCACGATCTCCGAGGTTTGCGCGACCGGGCCCTCCTGCTTTTGGGCTACGCCGGAGGCCTTCGCCGCTCGGAAATCGTCAGCCTCGACGTCCACAAGGACGACACGCCGGAGTCGGGCGGCTGGGTCGAGATCCTGGACGGCAAGGACGGTGGCGGCGCCCTCCTGACGCTGAATGCCAAGACCGGCTGGCGCGAGGTCGAGGTGGGCCGCGGCTCAAAGGACCAGACCTGCCCCGTGCACGCGCTGGAGCAATGGCTGCATTTCGCGAAGATCGACTTCGGTCCTGTCTTTGTCGGGATCTCGCGCGATGGCAAAAGGGCATCCGAAACGAGGCTCAACGACAAGCATGTCGCGCGGCTGATCAAGCGCACGGTCCTCGACGCCGGGCTCCGCGCGGAGCTGCCCGAGAAAGACCGGCTCGCCCTGTTCTCCGGTCATTCGCTGCGCGCCGGCCTCGCCAGTTCGGCCGAGGTCGACGAGCGCTACGTCCAGAAACATCTGGGCCACGCCTCGGCTGAGATGACCCGCCGCTACCAGCGCCGTCGTGACCGATTCCGGGTGAACCTGACCAAGGCTGCGGGGCTGTGACGCGGAGATGAAGCCTAGGCTCTGAACACGCCATACGTACCCATAGCAAGTAGGCTAACCGCGATTGCCAAGTTGATCGCGTTGTCCTTTTCGGATAGCGCGGCACCATGAAGATACCCGCCTCATTGCCGCGACTGAAGGGCTTACGCTTTCCTCGTGAAACCATCAGCTATGCGGGGTGGTCCTGCCCTTTTTCATTTCCTGCTGCATGATGATCGCTTCGCTGATCCTCGGTTTTGCGCAGGAAGACCTCGACCATGTCAACCCCCGGTAAGTTCCCCGGGCTCGACAGCTTCTGAGGACAAGCATCTGTCCAGCCTCTGCCGGCCTGGCCAGTTTCACGATCGAAGGCGCGCCGTTGTCCGCAAACGAGATCGAGTCGCCGGTCGTCGCCTCTCTGGCCCACTGGCAGTCTCTGCCGCAGCGGCGAAGCCACGCGATTGCCGAACTGATGCTCGCGGCCCGCGCGGGCAAGCCGCCGCTGATGGCGCGCACCCTGACCACTGGTATGACCCGCTGTTCCACGGCATCGAGGTTGAGGACCGCGGCCAATGGCGCCGTTTTCCCATCGAGATCGTCCGCGGTACCTACGGCCGGCGCGAAGACGTGCTGGATATCGCCCCGCCCCTGACCGAATGGCCGCAGAGATGGGGCGCTTCTTTGACTGGCTGGAGCAGGATCGCCACTCCCTGCCGTTCTCCCTGTCCCGCTAGATCGAAAGTGAGAAGCGGGGCTATTATTCGGCACTTCAGGCGGGGCGGCAGGTTTAGGGCGACAGCATCGACGCGACACCCTTTGTGCTGTGGTTGCTGGATCGGCTCGAGGTCGGGGTGACACAAGCCGCCCGCGAGGTGTAGTTCTTTGTCCGTCGGAACGCCTTCTTGACGCCTCATGCCGCCCTTCCGCGCCGGGAGCTGGCCGTTCTGCGCCGCCTCTTTGAAGAAGGACAGGACAGAGCCGAGCTGGGTATCTCGGCCGCGTCCTACGGCAAGATCGCGCGAGCTTCTCTGGCAAGCGCAACCCGTGATCTGGCAGAGCTGGAAGGTAAGGGCGCCATGGCGCGTGCGGCTGACGGCGGACGGTCCACGCGGTATCTGTTGAATTGGTAAACCTGGGCAGGTCGGATGTTGGCCATGGCCAACTTTGGCCGAATAATACGAACCCGGGGCGAGCCTACTCCCAGCGTCATGACGGCTTGATTAGACGACTTGGCCATGGCCAACTTTCGCTGCCCCATGGTCTCGCAAGACGGCCAGGAAATAGCGATCCGGTTGTTCGATCCGATCCGCTTGCTCTGCGATGCGATCAAGCTGTTTCAGGGTCGTTTCTAGCCCTAGAGATGTGAGTGCACGGGTGAGGGTTAGCTGGTCTATTCTCAGCATCTGGGCAAAGTCATGGAGCACATCGCGCAGTGCCCCCACGGATCGCGGGATATCGGGATAAAAGACTGACAGTGTCGGCAGGTTTGCCCAGACCTGTGCCACGGACACCTGCGCTATTTTTTTTGTTTCTGAATCTTCTGGTTCTTTGTGCCGGACGTTTTGCCCGTCTGTGCCGGGCGTTTCGTCTGTATCGGCATGTTTTGCCAGGTCCGCTACCGCGTCCTGCGCCGCGGGCAGTTTCGGTTCAGCGGCCAGGAGGACGCCGCGCAGACGTTCCATGATCTGGCGCGCTTCAATCCGGGTCAGGCTGACGCGGCGCAGGCCATTGCGCAGCCCATCGACGAAGGCATGGGTCGCGTCGTCCAGCTCAAGCGCAAGGCAGCGGGCACGCAGGGACTGGATGCAGGCCCTGAGACCGCGAAGTTCGGCGATCTCGTTGCGCTTTTCCGCGGCGCGGGTCAGCATGTCATGGGACCGGGCGAGGAGGGGCGACAGGTCGATCCCGAAAGCACCGATGATCTTGCCGCCGCGCTGCACGGGAAATCGCTTGCCGTTCGCGCTGTCGCGCCGCTCGATCAGGCCGATCTGCTCGAAACGCTCCAGGTGCCGTCGCAGTTGCCGCTCGGTGATGCCCTTGGCGCGAAAGCACAGCGTCTCGTTGGCCGCGAACACCGTCAGCAGCATGTTGGGCGAGATCGGAAGCTCGACACCGGTTTTCTGCTCCTTGCAGGGCAGGCAGCTGAGGAGGGCATCCAGCACCATCACGCCGGACGATCGCAGCCCCAGGTCACGGGATAGAGTATTGAGGGCGGCCATCAGATCGCGCCGCCGGACGGGCCTGAAGGCGGGTTGTTGGGTAATCGTTCCCAGTCCCGCAAAGCCGCAGCACTGCGAGTCGGCACAGGCAGGCTGTGCCTCGGCCCAAAGGGCCGAACCTCTGATCTCTTCCATCTGATTTCAGCGGGCAAACCGATACTGTTCACCGAAGGGGTGTTGCAGGATCCAAATTTTAGGGGTACCAAAATAGTGCTAGTAGATCGGGACCCTCTGGAGTGCTTAACCGCCTTCGGGGGGTTTCTTTTTGCCTGTAACTGCCTCCTGGTTGCTCTTTTTTGCCTCTGGTATCACCAGGTTGACCATGGACAACCTAGCAATTTCAATGTGTTACGCGTTTTATCCCCGTGACGACTTCCATTCGTCGTAGAGTGCCTGCAAACGCGCTTCCACAAATCCGATGAATTCCTTTTCCGCGTTATCCGCGACCTCGATGGTCATGCGGAGGCCTCGGGCCTTGCTGATGACCGGGCCTGCCGCTATCCGTCGTTGCGGGGCAGGGGAGGGGGCTGGGCGTTTCTCCGACGCCTGCAGCGCGGCGATCAGCCTGGTCAGCTTTTCGGTCGGCGTGCCCGTCTCGGGGACGAGCGTCAGGAGGTCGTTCCCGCCGGGGGCCCCGTCATCCTTGAGCAGACGCCGCAATTCCAGCCAGGGACGGCGGCCTGCATCATGTGCCGCACCGATGGCATAGATCACAGCATCGGGGACTTCGCGTGCCACGCCGACCAGCTTGCTGAGGGTTCCCTTGTCCACGGCAAGAACCTCGCCGATCTCGGCGCGGGAAAAGCCTTGCTCTTCCAGCCGGCTGGCAAAGATTGCCTGTTCGATAAAGCTCCGCTCCAGCCGGGCCGAGTTTTCCAGCGCCTGCGAGACGAGCGCCTCGCGCTGGTCCATCTCCTTGACGTAGGCCTTGACCTTGAGCCCAAGTGCACGACAGGCGGCGATCCGGCGGCGGCCATAGACGACTTCGTACCGCGGTCCGGACCCGCGGCGATAGCGCAGAAGCGCCGGCAGCTGCTGACCCGACGCACGGATCGACTCCATCAGGTCTTCCAGACCCACGGTCACGTCGAAGCGGTCGGCAATCTCGCTGTCTGCAATCTCGGCCGGGTCGATTTCTTGTGCGGCTTGCGCCGACACTTGTGATAGCACGTCCGACATGCTTTTGAGCGAGCGTGGGGCAGGGGAGGGATCGGCTGCCTTTTGCGGGGCAGGGGCGGTCTCCTCGGGCTTACGGGTGCCCATCTGGGCCAGGCTCTTGGCCAGCAAATCACGCTTCATCGGTGCCTCCACGGTTCCACGCGGCCTGGATCATCTTCTCGATGTCGTTGGAAAAGCCGATGACGGATTCCAGCGCCCGGTCATAGGTCTTGCGGTTCTTCGAGCCGCCAAGTTCGACCTCGAAGATTGTCTTCTGCGCCAGGCCCGCCTCGCTCACGGCCGAGGATTTGACAAAGGGCGTCGGGATCACGCTGTCCCCCAGCAGCTGCCGGATCCATTCGGACAGGTCCTGCTGCGTGCTGATCGCGGTATCGAAGCGGGTCAGCAGATAGGCAAAGTTGTCGTAGCTCCCGACGCCGCCATTGGAATCCAGCACCTCGAGGATGCCGGACGCCATGGTCAGGAATTGGCTGGCCGAGGCGAGGTCGACCCGCTCGGGGATGATCGTCATAAGCAGCGAGGTCGAGGCACAGACTGCCGACATCGTCAGGTAGCCAAGCTGGGGCGGGCAGTCGATCAGCACGATGTCATAGTCGTCTTCGACCTGGCGAAGCGGCTCACGGATCCGGTTGAAGAACACCGGCTGCTCGCCCCGGCTGAGTGCCGTGGGCGTTTCGGTCTCGAATTCCGACAGCATGATGCCGCCCGGCACGAGGTCGAGATTGGGAAAATAGGTGGTGCGCAGCACATCCGTCAGGGGCACGCGGGTCGTGTCGCCCTCGTTGTAGCGGATCGCGTCGTAAAGCGTGCCACCCTCGCGGAAATCGATTTCCGGCTGGTAGCCGAAGAAGGTGGTCAGCGAGGCCTGCGGATCCGCGTCGATCAGCAGTACGCGATACCCCCGCAGCGCCAGGCGCATCCCCAGGGTGACGGTCGTCGTGGTCTTGCTGGACCCGCCCTTGAAGTTCACGGTCGACCAGATCTGCAGCTTGTCGCCAGCCTTGCGCCCCGGCATGAACTGGAAAGGGTCCTTGGCGGTCTGTGACAGGATCTGGCGGATATTCAGTATGTCCTCGCCGGTATAGAGCCGTTTGTTGCCCGGGCCCTGAAATACATCGGGCAGCTTGCCGTCGAAATGCGCCTTGCGGAGGTAGCCGTCGGACACGCGCAGTAATTCCGCGACCTCGGAGGTCGTGAAGCTGCGCAGCGTCTTCTCCTCCTTGGGGGCAAGGAAGAGTTTCGACATATGTTCGAGCGCTTCGGAGAGACGCTCTGCATCGGCCTTGAGCTTGTCGTGTAGTACCGGGTGCATAGAATTCCGCCTGTCGCTTGCCGTTTGTTTTCGCGTTACTTTGACGAGACAGCTGCTCGGACTGCTCAGGAAACGCATTGCTTGGCGTTAGTATGGTTTTCGCGTTACTAGGTATGACGGCGGCGTGATCAAATCTCAAGCATATTCGTGTCTGACCTGGGGCTGTTGCAGGGAAAACAGGCTCGAACAAGGCGATTTGCGGTTGATCCGATGCTGAAGGCAGATGCTGTAAGTCGTTGGAATACAGCTGTTTCATGGCGTTCAGCATTGTCTGTTCAAGGGATTTTGCGCCAGCGCCGTGACAGTCGGCAGTGCCGGTTTCATAACGGCAGTAACGCTGTTCGCGTCAAATTTCCATGGTTCTGTGCCGGCGATCCCTGCAATGCGATTCTGGAGTCGGGATACATTTGGTGTGCGGCGAGGCCGCAGCCGTTACCGGCCCCGTGGTCGGGGCGGGCACGCTGGTCGCAGCGACCTGCCAGTCGAGCAACGCGGGAGAGGGGGCCCGCGCATGCAGGGACGCTGCGCGGGTACTGTCGCAAACTTTCGACTTTCTTTGCGCGCGTGATATGTCAGCGTGGCCCTGCCAACAAAACCGCACGGATCGTCTGGGCTGTCATGTCCAAACAAGAGGTTTACAAGCCAGCATGAGGCTTCGGGGTGCATGAAAAACGCCCCATACGAGTTGCAAAGGCAATCGCAGTGATGATGATCTTTGCCGCCGCAAACGGAACACCCCGTGGCATTGCCAGGGCAGCATAGCCCAATAAGTTGATAGGGATCCGGTTCGCGGACTTCATCAGGGCCAGCGGCATATGCGCCGCGCAAACAGGCCGGACAAATGACCGCTACACAAAAAGATCACAAACACAGAAGAAAACTCTTGCAAAACAGGGGCTGTCCACAAATGGCGATGCCATCTCACGGCATCCCGCAGATCGCAGCGCTTCAGACTGGGGCAGGGGGCTTTGATCCTCCGTGGATACTCTCGAATAGCCTATCAGGGGCACGGAAAAGGGCCGTTTGCAATTTCAGATACCACTAATAAACGACCGTTTGTAAACAGAGGCAAGGGCGCTCTTTGTGGTGCTGCAAATCAAGAACCCCTTGGTTTTCATATGCTGAGCGCGATCAGAGAGATATCGCAGACCACCGCGCGCGCGTGCTATATAGGGTGTGCAGGCGCACCCTAACAAAACATTTTGGTAAAATGCAAAAGCGCCATATTTTGCACATATGAAGCCTCAAGTACCTACGCAGTATAGTAAATTGGACGATCCTCTAGTTGATGCGGAGGGGATTGAAGAGACGTCCGAGGACGACCTGTGGTTCCTGCCCGGTCCAATAGAAGTGGAGCCGGATTATCTGCCGCCCGGACCGAGGGCAGAGTTGCGTGAAACCGCGGTCCTCGACGATTGGCGGAAGGCGGAGGCAGGTAATGCCGCCCGTCTTGCCCGTGTGGCTAGCCGGATTGGCGCGCTGGATGACCGTCTGCACCGTGGCCCGGAAGGCTGGCGGCTCAGGCTCGCCCTGATGGAGGCGGCAGACCTCAGCTGGTTTGTGGGTGACCGAATTGGCCCGGATCGGCTGGCGCTTTGGATATCCATGCGCTTGTCCGGGGTGCAGGACGACATCGCAGCGCTCGCGCGTGTCGGATGGGCGGTGCGCCGTCTGACAGGCGGTCCCGGTCCAGAGGTGGACTTATCCGTTTTCCTCGATCGCCGTGACCCTGAAAACATGGCCAATGAAGCCGAGCCCTTTGCGGATCGCGCGGTCGGTTGGCTTGACCTGATGGCGCAAGCCGCCCACCTGCATTCGATTACACGCGCCTGCATGGGGTTTCACCTCTGGAACCTTGCGGGCCTCGGGCAACAGGACGACCGGATGGAAGCGGCGGTTACCGCCGCACGCATTGCCGCGAGCGAAGGCCCGAATTTGAATGGGGGGGCCATCTTTGCGCCTCTGGCTATGCGCGGGGCAGGGGGGCTGCGCGCCAGTGGCCCACCTGCCGAGCGCTTGCAGCGTTGGCTCGAGGGAATGGAAACAGCATGCCTGACCGCGATGCGGCACCTCGACGATATCCAGGCATGGTCAGCGCGGGCGGACAACATGATGGCACCGCTCTCTGGCAAGACACCACCTGCATTGCGCGCGGTGCTGACCGAATGGCCCGTCGTCTCCGCTCCAATGGCCGAGACCCTGACCGGTGCCAGCCGCGCCGCCGTCCAGCGCAACCTTGCTTGGATGGAAGCGCAAGGTCTAATCCGCGAGGTGACCGAACAGGTGCGTTTCCGCATGTGGCGGGCGATGCCATGAAACACCTCTAAAGAAGCACTCGTTTTGGTGCGTAACATCTGTTGATAGTTCAACGGAGGACCAGAATCGTGACAGACCAAAAATATGAGACAGTCGATTTCGACGTGCGGCTCAGAAATAGTAGTCAGATGGATTTGCGGTGTTTTCACCTATCTGTGGGATCCTCTAGTCGCTCTAGCCTCAAATTCTTTATTTCGAAATCACGAAAGAATAAGTCTCTTGGGCGCACAAACTGGGGCACGAAAATTGCGATCTCCCCGTGGACAGACGGGGTCAGTTTATAGAGCTGGGCGACCGCCCCATGAAGCCGAGACAGCCGATCACCGCTCAGATCTTGATCAATGCCGCCGTCGCGTACATGAAGGCGATGCCGCCCAGAAACCCGACCAGTACGGCTGGTGACATCAGCGCCGCCTGCCTGTCGGCGTTTTGACGGACAAGGTAGGCGCTGACCTCGACCATGACTTGCAGGATCGCACCCGCTCCGACGGCGAGTGCCAGTGCCGACCATTGCGGCGCGTAGGCGAGGCTGCCCGCCCACATTCCAAGGACGGCCGGGCCACCGGCGAGCACCGTCAGGACGGCGAAAATCCAGATCGTGGGCCGGGCACGAAGCATCGGGGCGGCGAGGCCGATGCCCTCGGTGACATTGTGCAAGGCAAAGCCTAGGACGAGGAAAGTTCCAAGCCCCGCCGACCCGGCGGCGAATGCGCCGCCGATTGCCAGCCCTTCGCCGAAGTTGTGAAGCCCGATCCCGAGGGCAATGTAGAACGCAAGCGCGATGCCTTCCGGATTGCCGCGCCAGCGCCCGATCGCCATCAGCAGCAGAAAGCTTGCCAGCGCCGCCAGCCAGACCATGGCGGAGCCTTGGAATATCGCCGCCGCATCGCCGGACAACTTCAGCGCTTCCGCAGTCATGTCGATCAGCAGGAAGGCCAGCAACCCAACCGTCAGGGCGAGCAGAAAGTTCATCCCGCTTCGCCCGACGCCCTTCATGGCCGGATAGAACATCAGGCCAAGCGCCACCGGCAACAGGCCGACGATCGCACCGATCACTGCCTGCAGCCGGAGTTGACCCCAGGTGGGACTTGGCGTCGAGACGGCGACCCCGATCTCATGCCCGAAGGTCGCGCCCGTGTTGGTCAGCAGGTTGACGTGATGGGCCTCGCCGAGAACCCACGGATATGGAATTCGCAACCAGACCGCTTCGCCGCGGGCAATCGGCCCCGCGGGCTCCTGAGTGAAGGTCCAGTAGGCGTCGTCCACTGCGACCTGCGCGACCACCATTGCTTCCGATCCGCCGGCGCGCACACTGAGCGAAATCCCCGACCCATCGAGGATCGTCCGTTCGACCGTCAACGCCTCGACCGGGGGCGCGCCATTGTTGAAGCCGCGCAGCGGATCGAGCGAGGCAATCCACACGAAAGCCCCCAGCATGACGGCCAGCGGCACGAGAACGAGAAGCAGGCGGGTCATTGGCGGGCGGCTTTGTTCGGTCTGATCGGTCATGCTCCGGCCTCCCGCACGTCGAAAAAGCCCATCCAGCCTAGTTCGGTGAACTCGGCCTGATGGGCATGGAACATGTACAATCCATCCTCGTGGTCAGCGAAACTGAACTCGAGGATGCCGCGCTGCGCCTGACACTGCATGATCACATCGACCGTGCGCAGGGTCGGCGTGAGTTGCGAACCGGTGTCGTAGTAGTCGAAGAAATTGCCGTGCAGATGGAACGAGTTGATCGGGTCGAACTCGGTCGCATTCATGAGGTAGATACGGACCGGGCGCGACTTGTCGATCCGGATAGGCGCGTTCATGTAAGCTTGGCCGACCGTATTGACGGCATAGACCTCGTTCTCGCCGTCGAAATTGGTGTCAAAGCCGTTCATCACCATCGCCAGTTCCTGCCATTCGGCGTTTTCCGGGCTGCCCAGCACGCGCGACGCGGCGATTGCCGCAAATTCGGGGTGGCGCGCCGGATCAGGGTCGACCACGAAAAGTCCGTACATGCCCTTATGCATGTGCCGTTTCAGCGGCAGGGCATGGCAGTGATAGAGATGACAGCCGAAGGGCTTGGCATCGAACTCATAGACGAACTCCTCACCCGGATCGATCAGCCCGGCGCCTTGAACGCCGTCCATCTGCGCCGAGTGAATGCCGTGAAAATGCATGGAATGCGGGTGTGAACCGAGGTTGCGAAAGACGATCCGTAGCCGTTCGCCTTCTTTGGCGCGCAGGGCGGGGCCGGGAACGCGGCCGTTGAACGTCCAGGCGGGAAAGAAAACGCCGGGAGCGATCTCGATCTCCACGTCGATGACGTCCACCTCAAACGTTCGTAACGTGCGCCCATCCGGCAGAACTTCGGTCTGGCCTGTCTCCCAGTCGGTCAGCATGGCCGTCGGGTCGAACCCGTTCCGGGCGTGGTCGACCTGGCCGACCATCGTCATGTTGCCATGCGCCATGCCACTGTCATGGGCCGAATACGGATCGACCGCCCCGCCGGGCATCGCATGCCCCGCCATCGGGTCGGGCGTTGCCTGGGATTGCGCGCGGCTCGCGGCCCCGGCCGCTCCGCCGGCAGCCACTAGACCGCCGACCAACAACGCGCGTCGCGACGCCGATACTGGCTCCGTGACCATTGCAGGTGGCGCTGTGGGCCGAGATGTCTCCACGGCGGACGACACATCGCGCCCTCGCTTGCTGGTATCGGCAGGCATGGACGTGGTCCCTTCAAATGACACGCAGGCCAAAGTCCCGGCGCAAAAAGTTAGCTTCGGCTAATAATCATCGCTTAGGCTTTACGAGTCAATCCCGATCGTGCGAGGGTGGCGGCATGACGAACGATGAGAACCATGAATCAACGCAGGCAGAGGCGCGCGCGGTTGAAACCCGCGCCGAGGCCTTCATCGGTGTGCGCGAAGCGCGGCGCAGCGAAGTGGCGGAAGACTATGTCGAATTGATCGCTGAGCTGATCCACGAGAACGGCGAGGCCCGGCCGGTCGATATTGCGGCACGCATGGGCGTGACCGCGCCAACAGTCGCCAAGACGCTTGGCCGTCTGGCGCGGGACGGCCTGATCACTCGCGCGAAATACCGCTCGGTCTTCCTGACTGAGGAAGGTCGGGCGCTTGCCAAGGAATGCAGACATCGCCACGAGATCGTCTTGCGGTTTCTCCTGAGCCTCGGGCTCGACCCCGAGACCGCGGAACGCGATGCCGAAGGCATCGAGCACCATGTCAGCGAACGGACGCTTGCCCTATTCGCGGCGTTTTCCCAGCGGTCATAGGCAGGTGGTTGCCGCTGCGACAAGTCGGTTGGCCGAGGTTCCAAGAAACGTGATTTTGTGCCGCTGGCATTCGGATCGCGTGGGTAGTAGATCAAGATCATGAGACAATGGGCGCGCCTTATCTGCATTCTCTCGCTGGTGGCTTTTGCCATCGGCGCGGTCGCGCAGTCTGCTGGCTCAATTGCCATGGCCTCGTCAATGGTCTCCACGGATGGCGGCATGATGGCGATGGAAAATTGCGACGCCTGCGGCAGCTTGGAAGACGGTAAGATGGGTTCCGTCTGTGATTTTGTGTGCAATGCCGCGGGAATGGCCGCTCTTCTTTCGATCCCGGCTGGTACCAGCCCGATCGCTGCCACCGCAGCACATGAAATCCAGCTCGTGGACGTTCCGCACGGAATATCCGGCCCCCCGGCCAAGCAACCTCCTCGGGTCTACCTCTGATCTGACACACGGCGCCTGATTGCGCTTCGTGAGTTTCCCCGTGCCGGACGCCCTCAAATGGGCGTTTGCGCGGATCCATGAACGTCGCCACGCAATTGCTTTGGCGGCGTACAGTGAAATCAGAGAGTGTTCATCCATGTCCTACCAAATCAATTCCCTTTTCAGTCGCCGATCATTTCTTGCAACGTCCTTGGCGGGTATCGGCGCCACGGCTTTCGGAAAGCCCCTGCGCGCCGAACCGCAAATCCGCAGCTTTTCGCTGCGCCCCGCGCCGGGACAGGCAAGGCTGGTCCCAGAACCTTATCCCGCAACCCCCGTTTGGGGCTTCAACGGTCAGGTTCCCGGCCCGGAGCTACGGGTTCGGCAAAGCGATCGGCTGCGCATCGTCGTCACAAACGGTCTGGACGAGGAAACCACCGTACATTGGCACGGACTTCGTCTGCCGAACGCGATGGATGGGGTTCCACACCTGACGCAGCAGCCGATCGCACCCAGAGAAACCTTTATCTACGAGTTCGACGCGATCGATGCCGGGACCTTCTGGTATCACCCCCACCAGCGCAGTTTCGAGCAGGTCGGACGTGGGCTGGCCGGACCGCTCATCATTGACGAATCCAACCCGCCGCAGGTCGACCGCGATGTCACCTGGCTGCTTGACGACTGGCGGCTGACGCAAGACGCGGCGATTGCGGATGACTTCGGCGCAGCCATGGACATGAGCCATGCGGGCCGTCTGGGCAATACTGTCACGATAAATGGGCGTGTTCCCGATGTCTTCGTGGTGCGGCAAGGCGAACGTATCCGGTTGCGGCTGATCAATGCCGCCAACGCCCGCATCTTCGCGCTCGACTTCGGCGACCTTCCCGCGCGCATCATTGCACTCGACGGCCAGCCGGTCACCCCGCACGCTGCGCTTGACGGTGTCGTGGTTCTTGGCCCGGCGATGCGTGCGGACATCATGCTCGATTGCCCTGCCGACCCCGGAACCAGGCTGCAAATCGTCGACCGCGCCTATCGTGACAATGAATTCAACCTGCTGGATGTCGTATTTGACGAAACGCCCCTGCGTGCCACGCCGCCGGAATGGGAAATTGCCCTTCCAGCCAATCCGCTGATCGAACCTGATCTGAACGCAGCCCGTCGTCATGAAATCTTGTTCACCGGGGGCATGATGGGCGCCATGGTCGAGCGCCAGATGGGCCTGAGTCAGTCCGGCAGCATGATGGGCGGAATGATGGGTGGCGTTGTGGGTGGCGGCATGTGGTTCGTCAATGGCGTCGCGGCCGAAGGGCACATGCTCGACCCCTTCCTAACATTGGAGCGCGACGCGAGCCATATCCTCCAAATGACGAACGCCACTGCCTTCGACCATCCGATCCACCTGCACGGCCACTCCTTCCGAGTCATCAGCCGCGATGGGGTGCCGACCGATTTCCGCGAATGGCAAGATACCGTGCTGATCGCGCCGCGCGAGCAAGTGGAAATCGCCCTGGTCGCCGACAATCCCGGAGACTGGATGTTCCATTGCCACATCCTCGAGCACCAGGCGGCCGGGATGATGGGCGTGATCCGCGTCGCATGAGCAGGGGAACATGCAGATTGAAGTCGATTGAGATTGGATGTCGGCCAAACCGGCGCAAGGTACTCATCGCGGCACTCAGTATCGGCGTCGCTTCGATGTTGCCGGGGTTCGCACTCGCGGCGAGCGATGGTGATCCAGCGGCTCTTGCCTTTGATGGCGATACCATCCTGCTGGCGAGAGGAGGGCTGTTCGTCAGTAATAATGGCGGCCGGACTTGGACCGCGACAGAAACACCGGGGAACGTGCTGTCGCTGGCGACCCATCGCGACCGGCCCGGCCGTGTGGTCGCAGGGTTGGCCGAGGGCGGTGTCAGCATTTCCGAAGATGGGGGCGCTTCGTGGCGCGTCAGCGACGCTCGCTTGCCTGACGGAGAAATCACTGCCGTTGCTATCGCCTCGCGGAACCCGGACATGATCTATGCCTCGCTTCGCGGCGACGGGTTGTGGAAGAGCGAAGACGCCGGTGCAACCTGGTCGCTCGCCATGGACCGCCCCTGGCTCGACAACGCAGAGCGCGATCCTCTTGCTCTGGCTTCGGTCGAGCTTGAAACCGGCATGGGCGGGATCTGGATCTATGCGGGCACCGAAGTTGGCCTAACGCGGGTGCCCGATTGCTTTTGTCGCTGGCAGGACGTGCAGCCAGGCAACGCGATGGACGCATTGGTTGCGGGTGAAGCCCCACCGTCCGAAGCGCCATTGCCTGGAGGTGAACCGATCCTGTCGCTGGCCAGTGCCCCCTCGGCGCCGGAAGTGATGTACGCCGCGCTGCCCTTGGGCCTCTGGGCATCGCAGGACGGCGGAGTCATCTGGCAAAAGCGGGCCAGCAAAGCTGCGACCGCTGTTGCGGTTCATCCAAGAGACGAGACCTACATCGCTGCCCTGTTGGGCGGCATCTTGAAAATCAGCCGTGACGGCGGCGCAACCTGGATCGAAACAGGAGAACAATGATGGAGAAAATGATGCAGAGAAGAAACGCGCTTGGCCTGATTGGCAGCGGCATTGTCGGAATGGTGGGCCTGTCCACATCGGCCTGGGCGCAAGCGACAGGCGATATGGCACCCGATTTGGCGGGCAACGAAAGGCAGATCACCATCTGGAGCGATCCGGGCTGCGGCTGCTGTGATGCCTATGGGGATTATCTCGAAGAACACGGCTTTACCGTTACGCGTGTGGATGACCGCGACTTCGACAAACGCTCGGTCGAAGTCGGTGTGCCCGCCCAGGGCATCGGCTGCCACTTGGCCGAGATCGACGGCTACTATGTCAGTGGTCTCGTCCCCGTCGACATCATCGATCGGCTGCTGGAAACCCGTCCGGCGATAACGGGTATCACCTTGCCGGGAATGCCCGCGAACGCGCCGGGCATGGCTGCGGTCAAGTCAGGCACGCTAAGGACCTACGCCTTTGGCCCAGACGGAATTTCAATTTATGCCGATGAATGAAGGGCCGAAAGATCGATCGGCGAAGTGTACGGTCAGGCGGTCAGTGCATCTCGCTGCCCTAGTGTCCGCGCTCGCGACCACCGGCGTTGTGGTGCTGGCCCAATCGGAACCGGTTGACCCGCGTGTCGAGGGACTGACGTTTTTGGGAGAGCCCGTGCTTGCATCCCAGGTCATGGCAGGGCAACAGCTTTATGCGGACAACTGCGCCAGTTGCCATGGTGCCAGCCTCGAGGGTCAGCCCGATTGGCGTCGTCGTCTTGACACAGGAAGAATGCCGGCCCCGCCGCATGATGACTCAGGCCACACTTGGCACCATTCAGACCGCATGCTTTTTCAGATCACTAAAGGCGGGGTCGGGGCCGTCGTGCCGGGATACGAGAGCGACATGCCGGCCTTCGGAGAGGATCTGACAGACGCAGAGATCGCGGCTATCCTCGTCTACATCAAGAGCACCTGGCCTGAGCGACAACGTGAGTTCCAAGCCGAAGTTTCGGCCAATGACACGGGCGGGTGAAGATCGACAGGGTGTCAGGATAGTATCTTTCGACCAAAACCGATCCACCGGGGGACCAATTCGGCAAATCTGTCCTACTCCGCCCCCTGACTCCCGCTTTACCACGCTAATTCGGACCTGACCTGGTTGGCCGTTAACCCGCCCGCAAGGCAAGCATGTGCTACCAGGGTCGCGTGCATGCGTTCACGAAAATTTACCCTTGAACCTCTAGCCACTAGAAGTCCTATCTAGTCGACGAGAATGTATATCGTTCTTGCCATTGATCGCCGGTGGGAACCGAAAGGGTACGACATGCTGACAAGACGACACTTTATTCAAACGACAACAGCGCTCTTTTCGGCGACTGTGGCCAACCCTGTGTTTGCCGATAGCTGGCCCACCGAGGCGCAGAAGGCTGAATGGGACGCGCAAGTCAGCCCGCCCGGCTTCGATCCGGCCACGTCAAACCCTTGGGGACTACACCCACGTTTCTTGCCTCAGCGTGTGGACGCGAAGGACGGCCTCGTGCCGGGAGACATCCATGTCGATGCGGTCGCGCGGTATCTCTACCACATTGAGGAGGGTGGAACCGCGATGCGCTACGGCGTGGCGATCGCGCGGGGCAACCTCTACGAGCCGGGTGTTTATAACATCAAGCGCAAGGTCAGGTGGCCGCACTGGACGCCAACACAAAACATGATCGAACGCGATCCCGTGAACGCACAATGGGCCGATGGGATGGAACCAGGGCCGGAAAACGCTCTCGGGTCACGGGCGCTCTATCTCTATGTCGGTGATCGCGACACCTATCTTCGGATACACGGCACACCCTATCCGAGAAGCATCGGCGGTCGTGCGAGTTCGGGTTGCGTGCGGATGGTTATGGCACACATCAACGAGCTTTATCCGAACGTCGAGATCGGATCGACAGCACATCTTTATTCGGCTGAGGACAGCGTTACCGCGAGAAGTTGAATGAGGTAATTAACTCTCAGCGCATTGATGTGACGTGCGGGTCGTCGTCACACTTCCCGCGCGACGCAGATAGGGTTGCCGTTCGCCGTGCGCAGCGGCAGCAAGGTCGTTTCAACGGGGCCGCTGTGTTCGTACCAGTAGCACCCGTCCTCGGGCACCAAGCGCGCGGTTGCAACATCCTGACCCGGGGCAGCCATTGCAATCACGGCTTCGGGAACGTTGCCCCGCTGGTCTGCCGCGTCGCCCGGCCCAGTCGGCTGGACTGCGCATCCGGCCGTAAGCGACAGCACCACTGCAACCATCATTTTTTGCTTCAGCATCAAAACCCGCATCAAGCTTCCTTTCGTGACTGTTTTTCTTTGCAGCGGCTGTTCATGCCTCAAGGCGTGATGGAGCCGGTCGCCGCATCCTCTAGCAATAAAACAAACTGAAATACCACCGTATTTTGCTCTTGAAGCTCTAGCTACTGTAGGGGCTATGTCTTGGTAAAGCACCCGAATCCAGAGGTCCATTCATGCCGTCCGACACCCATCGTCACGACCACGATCACGCCGAAGATGCCCAGACAAGCGGCGGCAGCTGCTGCGGGAGCGCCGGAACGTGCGGCGACATCGTTCCGGCGACGCCCGCGCCAGAGGGCGGGCGCAGTTTTCAGGTGGCCGGCCTCGATTGCGCCGAGGAGGTAGCAATCCTGAACAAGGTGGTCGGCCCGAAGATCGGTGGGGCCGAGCATCTCGCGTTCGACGTGATCAATGGACGGATGACTATTCTCGACAGCGCCAAGAGTGTATCGGACGGCGAAATTGCAGAACTGGTCGCAAGCACCGGCATGACCGCCAAGCCCTGGGATGCCGAAAAAGCGTCGGTCGACCAGGCGGCCCATCTTGCACGACAGCGGCTGTTTACGGCGCTCAGTGGCGGCTTCTGGGCCGCGGGTTTTCTGTGGCACATCATCGAGACCGGCATGGGCGGGGCGCTCGGCCTCTTCGCGGGTCACGGCGAAGCGCCGATGCCACTGGTCGAGGCAGGGCTATTCGCGGTTGCGATCCTGTTCGGTGTCTGGCTCGTGGCACCCAAGGCATGGTCGTCCGCTCGGCGGCTGTCGCCCGACATGAACCTGCTCATGGTAGTCGCAGTCGCGGGTGCAATTGGCCTCGGCGAATTTTTCGAGGCGGCGACGGTCGCGTTCTTCTTCTCGCTCTCGCTTTTCCTCGAAAGCTGGAGCGTCGGGCGTGCGAGGAATGCGGTTTCAGCTCTGCTCGACCTGGCGCCGCCGACGGCAAGAGTTCTTTATGATGACGGATCGGAAGCGGACGTTCCGGCTTCTGCGGTTGCTATCAACGCACGTTTCGTCGTGCGCGGCGGAGACCGCATCCCATTGGATGGTGAGGTTGTCGATGGGGCAGGGGCCGTCGATCAGGCGCCAATCACCGGAGAGAGTGCGCTGGTCCCAAAGGAACGGGGCGACGATGTTTATGCCGGTACGATCAACGGCGAAGGCACACTGACGGTGCGCGCCACGAAGGCCGCCTCGGACACCGTCTTGGCCAAGATCATCCGCATGGTCGGCGACGCCCATGCCCGCCGCGCGCCGGTGGAGCAATGGGTGGCGAAGTTCGCCCGCATCTACACGCCTATCGTCATGGCTCTCGCCATTGCAATTGCCCTGCTGCCGCCGCTCATTTTCGGTGGGGCTTGGGATTATTGGTTCTACAATGCACTCGTGCTGCTGGTGATCGCCTGCCCGTGTGCTCTGGTCATCTCGACACCGGTCTCCATCGTCGCCGCACTCACCGCCTCAGCGCGGGCCGGGGTGCTGATCAAGGGCGGTGCATATGTTGAGGCACCGGGCAAGACCACTGCACTGGCCATGGACAAGACCGGCACGATCACCATGGGCGAGCCCGAGGTGGCGGCGGTGCATCCGCTGGGTAGAGCATCGGCGCAGGATCTGATGACCCTCGCCGCGGGGCTCGAGGCACGTTCCTCGCATCCCTTGGCGCGCGCCATTCTCGCGCGGGCAGAAGCCGACGGCATCAAGGTGTCCGCCGCGGAAGATACCCGAACCGTTCCTGGTAGGGGACTTGAAGGACGCACTGACGGCCGGTCGATCTGGCTAGGGTCGGACCGGTTTGCCGAGGAGAAGGGTTTCGGCGACGCCATTCCGAAGGATTTGCGCGACCGCATCGAAGGGGCTGGCAGCACCCTTGTTGCCGTGGGCGACGACACCGGCGTGACCGGCATCCTTGAATTGCGCGACCGTATCCGCCCCGACGCCAAGGGCATCGTGGCACAGCTCCACGCGCAAGGCGTGAAGACCATCGTCATGCTGACGGGCGACAACGAGCGGACAGCGCGCGCTGTTGCCGCCGAGGTCGGCATCGACGAGGTCCGTGCCGAGCTTCTGCCCGAAGACAAGGTGACAGCCATCGAAGAACTGGTCGAAACGCATGACATGGTGGCCATGATCGGCGACGGGGTGAACGACGCCCCCGCCATGGCGCGCGCGCATTACGCCATCGCGATGGGTGCTGTTGGTTCGGACGCGGCAATCGAGACGGCGGATATTGCCCTGATGACCGACGACCTCGGCAAGGTGCCTTGGCTGATCGGTCATTCGCGCCGGACAATGTCGATTATCCATCAGAACATCGGTATTTCCTTGGCGACCAAGGGCGTTTTCGTTGTCGCTACCGCGTTCGGACTGGCATCGATGTGGGGCGCTATTGCAGCCGACGTAGGAGTGTCATTGCTGGTGGTGGCCAACGCCCTGCGCCTGCTTAACAGCCAAGAGGCCAAGGCGCCGCCGTCCGCCGGTGAACAGGTTGGCGAAGGCTTGGCCAAAGGGGCGCTGGCACATGGTCATTGAACTGGGAGAACCCGGAAAGGAGCCGAGACGAGACATGAGCGTGAAGGGCAGGATGATGTGTCCGGTTTGCGAGGTGCCCTTGAGCATGAGCGACCGCCAGGGGATCGAGATCGACTTCTGTCCCGATTGCCGGGGTGTCTGGCTCGACCGGGGCGAACTGGACAAGATCATCGAGCGTTCGGCACCCGATGTGGCGCCTCAGCGGGTGCCTGAGCCGCGCGGCTACGACGATGATCGCGGCTACCGGCGCCGACAGCACGGCGGCGGCGACGGCAAGCACGGCTATCGGCGCAAATCCTGGCTTCACGAGTTGTTCGATTAAGGCTTGCTGTGGCCTCCCTGCCGGTCGCCCTCAAGGCGCTGCGGTAGGCCCGCAAGCCATTCAGCGGTGAGCAGGTTGGTCCAGAGATGGCAAAGGCCGCGCTTGCCCACGGACATTGATCACGCAGCATTTGCAAGGTAACGTAATGTCCATATCAGACCTCACGAAAGAGGCATCGAGCAGTGAAAACCATCCGATTTCCCCGCCGCGCCGTCCTGTTGGGCGGGTTGGCAGCGTTTTTGTCTGGCTGTGCCAGCAAGTTCCGCAGCTATGGCGGACCCGAGGTGACCCGTGTTCGGCTTTACAAGGGGCAGCGTTTGCTTGTTCTGGACGGAGCCGATCGCGTATTGCAAACCTATCCGGTCGGGCTGGGTTTCGCTCCTGAGGGTCACAAGCAATTCGAGGGAGACGGCCGGACCCCTGAGGGCGCTTACGTAGTCGATAAGCGCAACCCCGACAGTACGTATCATCTTTCGGTTGGCATCTCCTATCCGAATGAGGCCGACATAGCCTTCGCTGAAGCGCAGGGCCTTTCCCCCGGCGGCGACATCTTCATCCATGGTGGTCCACGCCCAGGGATCGACCCAACGGATGTCCGCGACTGGACAGCTGGCTGCATCGCGGTCACAGATCGGCAGATCGAGGACATCTATGCAATGGTGAAAGACGGAACACCGATCGACATCTACGCCTGATGGGAGGAGATGATCTTCCGTCAGATCAGGAAAATCGTCGGCACAGGGCCACGTTGATCACTTCGATGGCGATCACGGCCAAAGTGACGCTCGCCGCCGTGGGCCAGCGCAAGCACCCGGTACGCGTAAGGACACTACAATATGTGTCCGGCCGTGGCAGTGGCGAAACAGGCGGGCCCTAGCGGAGAAGAATGCGTCTGGTCTCATGTCGAATTCAATCTATCCGAGGGCATAGACGATGGTCACGACGGTAATCATGACAACCATGAACATGGAGAATGCGCCAAGGGCGAGCGTACGGCCCATGTCCCGGTTCGGCTTCTCTACTTTCAGACGCAGTTCCTCCGCGGTTTCCGGAAACTCGAGCGCCGCCGCATTCGATTGGCGCATCAGGTCGTAGCGGGACGTCCAGCGCCGTTCCTCCGCCGCGTTCCAGCCGTTCAGCACCAGAATGATTGCCGCGATGAGAACCATCGACGACGGGACCCAGATTACGTAGCCACCGATTGTCTCGTCAGCCAAGGCGCGAAGTCGACCACCGCTCGCTGCGATGATTTCTGATCCATAGAGGGGCACCTCCTTGAGCGTTTTCAGGGAGCCCAGAAGGATGTTGGAAACGACCACCAGGAACCCTGACATCAGCCGAGCGCCGCGCCGCGCTCCTTCAGGCGGATCACGCAGATCGAACAGCATAGCAAAGTACCAAAGCCCAGCAAGCACCATAGACAGATGTGCCAGCGCTTCCATCGCCGCAATACGTTGTGTAAGGGCGTAGATCATCGGGATCTGCCAGACGAAAAGCGCACCAATCAACAAGGAGGTGGCAGATGCAGGAAGCGCCAAGAATCGCGGGATGCGCGCACGCCCAATCGCGGCAAGGCGTCGGCGCCCTTCCCTTTTCAATCCGGCTTGAAGGCCAAGCCAGGGCTGAGAAACCGCGATAAGAAGCGGTCCTACCAGTCGCAGAAGAAGATGCTCGACCTGATGTACCGAAAACAGACTGTGCCCCAATGGCGCGAGCGGCCCGTTCGTCGCGACGAGGACGGCTGCGAGGCCGACAAAGAAGGCGGTTCGACGCCAACCAGAAACCCTTCCGAGACAGCGAGCGTGTATTTTGAGCCCACGCAAAAACAGCCATACTGTAAGACCGACAACAATGAGCGACACCGGTGACAGCACATAGCCGAAAGGGTCGTAAAGGAAGAAGAAGTTCGTGATCATTCGCTCTGGCCCTCGCTCATCCGAGGGTTGTCGGAGGTAGCCGGTGTGAGCCGCGAGGTCCCGGAAGCGCCGCCACGGGCCAGTGACAGATCGGTCGACATGGCGAGGTATTCGCCTTGTATCCACGAGGGAAAGAGATTGTCGTAGAATCGAGATAGCGGATGTCCCGACTGTCCGGCGGGCGTGATGTAGTATGATCCCGCTGCTTCCGATATCGACATGACCGCCTGAAAATTGCTTCCGGCACTCACAAGGAATGGACGGTCTTCTTCAACACCAAATGATGTCAAGAATTGCGTAAACGGATCGCCTGAAATCGGCGCTTGAAGGGACAGCAGGTCGGTCAGCAACCCACGTGAACTGATCGGCGACCACTGCATGTCCAATCTATGCTCCTCCCCCCAGGTCCACGTCGAGGGATCGCGCCCATATCGATCGACCAGCCAGCCAAGGGCATCATCCAGGGCCACGCGAACCTGCTCCTCGCATGTCTCGCGAGGTGAGGATAGGCGGATGTCGCACCAGATTGCGCTACCGCGACGATCGCTGAGTACCGCATAAAGAAAGTTCGGGTTCGGACGGGTCCAGAGTTGCTGCGCTGCCGGAAATTCGTCTTTCAAAATGCGCTGCTGCAAAGCCCGGAGCCAAGTCCAGAACAGCAGAGGTTCCGGTGAATAGCGATCCATGTCGCCATTCCACGACGCAAGCCTGTCCAGTAGTTCACGACGAAGGTCGTTCGCATCGGTGCCTTCGATGCTGTCTCTGGACTGCACGAACCAAAGCTCCTTCGCCATCAGGGGCAGCAGGGTTCGCGCCACGGTACTTACGGTGTCCCTTTGAACACCGATGGCGCCTTCAGTCGAGAAGATCGATTGCCGCGCTTCAAGCTCCGCCAGTCGAATGTCGCGAAATGACAACGCTCGTACGGCTTCCTCTTTTGGCCATCGGGCAACGGTCTCTCGGTCAATGGCCAATGCCTCCATGCCTTTCGGCAACATGTCTGCGGCAACTCCGATGGCATCGGTCGCGTCGGCCGAACGCGTGAACAGCTCCAGCATCGTCAGGAAACCTGCCGCCTGCACGGGTGACGGCCCCCTTGGTGCCTCCTCGTCTGGCACGGGAAATGACCGGAAGGCCCAGGCGACGCGCGTATTGCGACCGACAATAACGAAAGGTACGCCCGGCATCGTGGCCCCTATGGCCGGCCCTGTCGAAAACTGAAGATCGGCGAGATACCATTCCGAGGGCAGCGACAGGGAACCGCTGATATCGGCGGCGAGAATTGGTGTCCCGGCAGCGGTTCGGTCACCGTCTATCGCCCATGCATCGAGGCGCTGCTGCGGATCAGTCGCAAATAGTTCGAGCACTTTTGGTCGATCCGACGGTATAATTGCACTTGATAAGCTCGGCGTTCCTTTCCGTGCGCTTTCCGGTCGCAGGCCATTCAGGAAAGACCGGGCAATCCTCAGGCTATCGCCAGGTGTCCAGGCATCGATCGACCGTTCGTCTGCGATCAACAGTTCCGGCGAGCCTCTGCCGCGCCCTCCCGCCGACACCAGCTCGAGCCACGCATTGACGCCGGCGGCATAGGATTCGAGCGCGTCTGAGACCGCTGGCGCAACGGACAATGTCTCATCGGATGGCCAAGAAGCTTCGGCCATTCGCCTTGCCCTTAACAGCTGACCGAGTCGGTCTTGCGCATGAACGAAGCCGATCGCGAAATAGACATCCGCGGCGGAACTCGCGGTAATGTGCGGGATTGCCGAGGCATCTCGCAGAATATCGACCGGTCCACCTAAGCCTGCTACCGAGAAGTCCTCGTTGTAGTCGGGAACGGATGCGCTCAGCAGAAAATAGACCAACCCGGAACCAACCGATGCCGTGATACAGATCGCCAAGAACCCGTACAGTAATATGTTGAAAAGACGTCTCACGTCGGTGCCGTTTCGAAACCCTTCTCATGCAAAGATGCGCAAGAGGACCACCGAAACGAAATAGGTGAGAAGACCGAAGGCGATCGCCGAACTCGCCGCATACTGGAGGATATCCAGCCGGTTTCCTTTTCGGCGTCGCGCCAGATTTCCACCCCAGATCGCACCCGCGACAATGCCCGCGATTACCAGCATGACTTTTTCTCCGTTCTTGTTCTCTTGTTGCACCGGTGTGTGCCGACCAGACCTGCAGCCAGTCCCACGGCCCAAGTAGTGAAGATGAGAGCCAGCAGCGCCCAGTCGCCGAAGCGCGCATAGAGCGTTGACGGATGAGCAGAGGGCAGAGCCGCATCTATTACACCGGTTTCTCCGTTGCCGAGCCGCGCGACGAGGTCACCGTTCGCGTCGATGACCGCGGAGATGCCCGTATTCGCGGCTCGGATGACAGGAAGGCCTTCCTCTACGGCGCGCATCCGTGCGGAAGCCAGATGCTGCTCGGGTCCGATGCTGGTGCCGAACCAGGCGTCGTTTGTCGCGTTGAAAATCCAGTCAGGTCGGAACAGGTCGTCGACCACATGGCCTGGGAAGATGATCTCATAGCAGATCGCCACGGCGACCAGCGGCAGACCCGGAAGCGCAAGCGTTCGCGGGCCCGGACCGGGCGTAAAGTCGCCCAGCCCCGCTGTCAGCCGCTCGATCGGCAACCAGCCGCGGAATGGCACGTATTCGCCGAAGGGCACGAGATGGTGTTTCGCGTATCCGGTCAGGATTCTGCCGGTCTCGTCAAATGCCTGAACCGTGTTGAAATATCGGGTGCCATCCTCGCTCGGTACACGGTCCGGCACACCTGTGAGCAGCACCCTGCCGTCTTGCAGCGCAGCGGCAATGCGGGCCCGGGCCTCCGTATCCTCATCGAGGAAACCCGGAAAGGCGGTTTCCGGCCAGAGAAGAACGTCGAAATCGCCGGGCCGGGTTGAAAGCTCAAGATAGCGCGCGAAGGTCGCCTCGCGGTTCTCGGGCGCCCATTTCTCCCCTTGGGGAATGTTGCCCTGAACGATGCGCAGGTCGACACCGGGTGGCTGTTGTGTATCCGACTGGAGGTTAAGCGTCCCGACGGCCCAAATAGCCGCGATGCCGGCCAGCGCCATGAGCGAAACGGTCAATCGTTGCCGCCCGGACGCCATGACAGCCGCGCCGGGGAGTACCGCGACGAACACGGTGAGAAAGCTTAGCCCATAGCTTCCGACCCAGGCGGCGGTCTGGCGAAGGGCGGCGTAGTCTACAAGTGCGTAGCCGGCGAGGTTCCATGGAAACCCTGTCAGAACGTGACCACGCAACCACTCTGCCACGGTCCAGGAGGTCGCGAACGCGAGGCAGGCCAAGAGACTGCCCATGGCTCCGCGCCGCGTGATTTCGGCGAAAAGCGCGGCGGCAATGGCCGGGAAAATCGCGAGACCTGCGGACAATCCCGCGACGGCCGGGATCGCCATCGTCCCGAACCGCTCGGCCTCGACGTAAAAACTTTCCGCGATCCACGAAATCCCGAAACCGAACTGGCCAAGACCAAACGCCCAGCCGACGAGGAAAGCGCGCCCGAAGGAGAGATCGCGAAGACCGACAAACAACGCGGAATAGGCAACGGGAACAAGCAGGAGAAGCGAGAAAGGCGGGAAAGTCAGAACGGTCAGCGCCCCGGCGACGAAACCAAGCGTCATCCGCGAAAGCAAACGGTGGCGCAGTGCTATGCGGTTCAGAATTTCCGGCTTCACGATTTGATCGGACGCCGCACGCTGATCCATGGCGCGGCGAGCAAGAGCCCCACGCCACTGACAACAAATATATCGGCCATGTTGAAGGCAGGCCAATGTGTTGTGACAATGTAGAAATCGAGAAAGTCTGTTACAGCCCGATACCGCACACGATCGATAACATTGCCCAAGGCTCCGCCAATGATCGCGCCATAGGCAAGTGTTTCGACCGCATTATCGGCGCGAAACAGCATAACCCCCAGCCAAACACAGATGGCAAGAGCGAGAGCGATGAGGCTCCACCACGGCGCGCCGCCCAACATCCCGAAAGTCACGCCGTCATTACGATAAAAGACGAGGTTGAATCCCGGAAACACGGGAATCCCGGCGCTTAAAGTGACGGCATTCGCAACGACAATGGCTTTGGTGATCTGATCGATCGCGAACGCAGCAAGTGCTGCGAAGACGCCGATCATCGGAGATACCTTGTTTAGTGACATTGCCTCATCCCAACCAGACATCAAGGAACAGCATCAGAACGAGCCCGACTGCGAGACCGAGCGTCGCCCTGTTCTGATGGCCGCTGCGATGGGTTTCGGGGATGATTTCGTGGCTAATGACGTAGAGCATTGCGCCCGCGGCAAAGGCCAGACCCCATGGAAGCAGCGGTTCCGACAGTGTGATGATGCCGGCCCCGAGCAGACCGCCAATCGGCTCGACCATGCCAGTCAGCGCCGCGATGCCCCAGGCGCGCAGCTTCGGATATCCCTCGCCCAGCAGAGATACAGCGACGGCCAATCCTTCGGGCGCATTCTGAAGCCCGATGCCGATGGCGAGCGGCAGACCGCCCTCCATACCTCCGGATCCGAAGCCGACCCCCACGGCAAGGCCTTCGGGGAAGTTGTGGATCGTGATCGCAATGATGAACAGCCAGACCCGCCGCAGAGACGCCGCTTCGGGCCCTTCGCGTCCCGTCTTGAAGTGCTCGTGCGGCAGCTTTTCGTTCATCATGGCGACAGCCCCCATGCCCAAGAGGATCGAGACGCATACGATGGCCGCAGGCATCGCACCGTTCTCGAACATCGGCTCGGCCGCATCCAATGCCGGGATGATCAGCGAAAAGAAGGAAGCGGCGAGCATCACACCGGCAGCGAAGCCGAGCGACAGATCGCGTGTGGCCCGCGACGGGATGCGTCCAAACAACACGGGAACTGCTCCGACTGCCGTGAGCGATCCGGCGGCAAGGCTTCCGAGGAAGCCGAGCATGATCGGAGAGAGGTTTTCCATGGGCGGGCCAGATTATCCTTCGGCGTAGCTCGAAAAGACTTCCGTCGACCCGTCCTCGCGGATGAGGATGACATCATAGGCCTCGCGGTCGTCTTCTGGCCCCATGCCGGGCGAGCCATAGGGCATCCCAGGCACGGCGAGACCGACTGCGTCCGGGCGCTCATCGAGAAGGCGGCGGATGTCAGCGGCCGGTACATGGCCTTCGATCACGTAGCCGTCAATGAGCGCGGTGTGGCAGGAGACCATGCGCTGCGGCACGCCGTTGTCGAGCTTGAAGCGAACCAGCGACCCACCGAACATGTCCTGGCCGGTCGGCACAAAACCGTTCTCTTCGAGGTGGTTCATCCACGAGAGGCAGCAGCCGCAACCGTTGGTCTTGCGGACGTCGATCGCCGTTGCCTCTGCGAGGGCCTGGGCCGCTGGGAACAGGGCGAGCGTGATGGCAAGAGCTTGCGTCATGCGTTTCATGGGTCAGAGCCTTTCGGTTGTCGTTTTGGCAATCTCGCTGCCGAGGTTTTCATTCAGAAGCGCCCGCGCCTCGGCCAGACGCGAGAGCGCGGCGGTATCATCCGCATCGCTCTCGGCCGCTTCGGCGAGCCGGTCGTCAGAGAGGGGGTCAGTCGGGCGCCCATCCACGAGCACCTCATAGTGCAGGTTCGGACCTGTCGCCGTGCCAGTCGCGCCGACGCGGCCGATCACGTCTCCCGCCGCAACGCGTTGGCCTTGTACCAAGTCTTCCGGCACGGCGCTCAGATGCGCGTAGCGCGTCATGGTGTCGGAGCCGTGCAAGATTTCGACCACGCGACCATATCCGCCGCGCCAGCCGATGAAATTGACCCGCCCCGGTGCCGTCGCTTGAACCGGTGTCCCACGTGCCGCTGCGAAATCGACGCCGGTGTGCATCCGGACGTTGCCAAAGACCGGATGCGTGCGGCGCCCGAACACCGAGCTGAGGCGCGCACCCTCGACCGGCTGTGCGAAGACGCGCAGCACCTCGCCATCGACGTAGATCGTCGCCTGACCGCTGCCGTCGTCAGGCCATACGATCTCATAGAGCGAACCGCCGATCTCCAATGCCGCGAAGGCAAGATCGGGTTGTCCGATCCTGTCCTCGCCCACACGCGCCTCGCGCCAGAGAAGCCTTAGTGTCTCGCCACCGGCCATCTCGCGGCGGAAATCCACGGTCCCACCCAGCATCTGCGCAAGGTCCACGGAAAAACGGGCGGGTATGCCGGCTTCGTCGAGTGCCGCGAAGATCGAGCTGTCGATCACGGCTTCGCCGGCAAGGGTTACGATCTCCGGATCCGGAGCCACGACCTGTGTGGACAACTGCTCGCCGAAAACCACCTCGATCCGCACTCCGTCCTCGACGGCGAGTGAGACGGTGCGGGGGCTGCCGTCCACGGTCGAAGCAACAGTGACCGAGTGCCCCGGCCGCAGCCGTCGCAGATCGTATTCCGCGCCAAGCGCGAGGGCAACTTCGGCTCTGTCAGGTGCCGCAAGACCAGCTTCAGACAGCAAGAAATCGAGCGTCTCGCCAGGTGCAATGTCGCGCGACCATGTCGACAGGGGTGGCTTGATCGCCTGCACGGGCCTGTCGGCAAACGCGACCTGCAGAAGGGGCAGGGGGCCGAGGTCGGGTGCATCTTCTGCCCATGCCGTCGCGGGCAGCGTCACGAGGATGTCAACGTTTTGGGGAGCTTCAGGACCTTGGGGCATCCATTTACCTGCCGAGGCAAGTTCCGGCGGCACGGGTTCTTTCGACATGAAATCAGAGAGGGCGATAGCCGCTCCCGAAACCATCCCCGCAATTGCGACACAAGCCGCCATAGTTCTGAGCCTCATGTCGCCCCCTCCGTTTCTTCTTCCAGCGCGCGGCGAATTTTCGGCACCGCGAATTCTCTGGGTTCGTGATAGTCGATCATGGTGACGAACCGCCCAGAGGCTGCGAACAGGAAGACGCTCGCGCTGTGGTTCATCGTGGAATCGCCGCTCTCCGTCGGCACCCTTTCGTAGGTGGCGTGGAAGCCGTCCGCGACGCGCGCTATCTGCTCCTCCGGCCCCGTCCAGCCACGGATCGCAGGATGGAAGTAGCCGACATATTCGGCCATCGTTTCGACGGTGTCGCGCTCGGGATCGACCGTGATGAAAACCACGTTCATCTCGCCGGCCTCGTCTCCCAGATCGTCGAGCCATCCCGAAATGTCAGAAAGCGTGGTCGGGCAGACATCGGGACAGTAGGTGAAGCCGAAGAACGCCATCGTCGGGCGCCCGATCAGGGTTTCCGGCCCGACCGCGTTGCCCTCATGATCCGTCAGACGGAAATCCATCTCGGTCAGAGCCACAGGCCGCTGCCCGACAGGTTCGGGTCCACCCGCACCATCGACCTGCCACCAACCGACGAAGAGCATCAGGGCGACCGCCCCGACACCGGCCACGCCATACCCCAGGATCGCCCGTCGTCGCATCAATTTCGGGGGCCACGAGCGGCAATACCTCTCACTCTCACGTTGACTGGCATACGTCCGCCGTCGTCGAACAGGAGATCGAGTTGAATGCTGTCGCCCTCAACAAGCGGTTCTTGCAAACCCATCAACATGATATGCAGACCGCCTGGCTCGAAAACCAAATCGTTGCCCGGCCTGAGAAGAATTTCCCCCGCAGGCTCCATGGTCGAGATCCCATTTGCGTCGATTTTCAAGCGGTGTGCTTCGGCGCGTTTAGCTATCGTGGTCTCAAAGCCGATCAGTTTCACGGCGTCGCCGCCTGTGTTTCTCAGTGTGAAGTAAACGGCAGCCGGGCGGCTGACGCCAATTGTAGCCCGGGCCCAAACGTCATCGACCAAGATTTCCTGCGAGTCGGCCGCAACGGGCGTCGAAAGCCCTCCAAAGGTCAAAAGCGCGGCCAGCGCGCCAGTCAAAATCTTTTCTTTCATCGTTCTGATCCTGCCCTTTCCATTCAGCTTTGCGCGGCAGCGACTTCGGCAGCCACCAATCGGCGCAGTTCTGCCTCCCCGAACGGATCGAGCGGCTTGCCGTTCACGAAGAATGTGGGCGTCTGGCGAATTCCCACGGTCTCGACGTCAGCACGATCCTGGTTCAGGATCGCCACGACATCGGGTGCCAGCATTTGCGTGCGCGCGGCCTCGGCATCGAGTCCGGCCGTGGCGGCGATCTGAAGGATCAGGCCAGGCGCCGGGGCACCGTGCGACGCCCATCTCGGCTGTTCCCGCAGAACGGCCTCGAGCACCGGCACGTAAACGTCCTGCATGCGCGCCGCCTCGAGCACGCGGATCGCTTCCTCGGATGCCGCGCCGTGGAAGGGCGTGTAGCGGATCACGACGCGGACAGCATCCCCATGCTCGGCCATGATGTCCTTCACGATGGGATGAAAGGCGCGACAGGCCTCGCAGGCCGGATCGAAGAATTCGACGATCGTGACGGGCGCTTCCGCAGGCCCGAGGATGGGCGAGTAGGGGCGGATCATCGCGTCCGCGAGTTCCGGCGCAACAGGCTCCGCTTCGGTCACCGGGCCGGGGCGGGTTGCAAACCAGGTGGCTCCGCCGAAACCGGCGACGCCGAGGGCGAGAACGGACAGGATCAGGCCGCGTCGGTTCATGTTCGTGTGTCCTTCAATGAAAGGGCCGACAGCGCCCCGATCAGCGCGAAGGCGGCGAGCGCCATCAGCGGGATCGGGACGCCGAAGACCAGTTGGTTGTCATCGGTGCAAGAGGGGCCGGTGGCCGTGCAGGGCTGGATGCGTTCGGGAACAAGACCGACGTACAGCCCCATGTGCCAGAGGGCGATTGCGCCGCCGCCAAGCGCCAATGCGATGCCGTAGCGTCCCACGCGGCCGTCCCGCCACCAAAGGCCGAGCCCGAGGAGAATGGCCAAGGGGAACATGAAGGCGCGCTGGAACCAGCACAGCACACAGGGCGTCTGCCCCAGCACCTCGCCGATGAAAAGCACGGCAAGCGAGGCGACGAGCGCGATGATCCACGCCAGCCCGAGGGCTGTTTCTCCGGATATGCGGTTCATGTCGGTCAAATCCTCTCTTCCAGATCGGCGAGGATCTCTTCGGCCGGGGTGCCATAGGGCCATGAGTCGGCAAAACCTGCCTCGGGGTCGAAGAGGAACAGATGCGACGTGTGGCCCATCGTGTACCCATCCGGCGCTGCGGCCTCTTCGACGCGCTCAAAGAAGATTGGAAACGTCTCGGACGTGGCGGCGATCTGTTCCGGCGTGCCCGTCAGCCCGATGATGCCCGCATCGAACAGCGGGACGTATTCGGCGAGTGCTGGGGGCGTGTCTCGTTCAGGGTCGATTGTTATGAAAATCGGCTGGACCTTGGCGGCATCGTCGCCCAGACCGTCCATCACCGCCGCGACCTCTGACAGGGTCGTCGGGCAGACGTCGGGGCAGTTGGTAAAGCCGAAAAAAACCAGCATCCAGCGCCCCGCAAAGTCCTCCTCGGTTTGAACCATACCCTGGTGGTCCGTCAGTTCGAACTCAGCGAAAAAAGGCGGTTCGGCGTCGGTTCGGGCGCTATCGGCACGATAATCGGACCATAGCAAAAGCCATACGAAGGCAAGCGCTGCCACGCCTGCCAAAACCCAAAGAAACTTCTGTGCCGATGTAAGGGACAATCCTGTTTGCCTGTTTTTGATTCTTATTGCATGTGCGGATACATCCTCTAGCCGCTAGAGGTTCAAGCACGAAATTATGGTATAGCTTGAACTCACGCGTCTGTGAATCCGACACTTGTTTATTCCGACGGCAAAACCTACACAAACTGTACCTTTTTCATGGAGGCGAAAATGCTCACGATCGGTACTCTGTCAAAGAAGACTGGCACAAAAGTGCAGACCATCCGGTACTACGAACAGATCGGACTCATGCCCGAACCTGGCAGGACCGAAGGCGGACAGAGGCGCTACGACAATGCACAGCTTGATCGACTGTCCTTCATCCGCCACTCGCGACAACTCGGTTTCTCGCTCGTTGCGATCCGCGAGCTGCTCGACCTCAGCGACCATCCCAACCGGCCCTGTGATGAGGCTGATGCCATCGCGCGTCGCCAGCTCAAACAGGTGGAGCAGCGCATGGCCCGCCTGAAGGCGCTGCGAACGGAACTGAAACGCATGGTTCACGAATGCAGCGGCGGGCGGACGGGAGATTGCAAGGTGCTTGAGGTGTTGCGGGACCATTCGGAATGCTTGACCGAACACGAGGAAATCGGGGCCTGAAGGAATTCAGCCAACATTCCGGCTGGAACGCAGATCAGCCGCAGAAGTTAATGTGTCGTACAACACAAGCTGGAACCACAAAATGGCCGCTAGACAAGATTCAATGGAGAGACGGACGCTTTGGATCGTTCTGGCGCTCAATATCGGTTTGGCCGTGGCCTTTTTCGCAACAGGCGCCTTCGGCGATTCAAGTGCCCTGATCGCCAACGGGCTCGATAACCTCTCCGACAGCTTCGTCTACGCGATCAGCCTTTTCGCTTTGTCCCGATCCGCCAAATGGAAACGCGGGGCGGCGAACGTTTCCGGCGGGCTGCTGATCCTGTTCGCTGCAGGCATCCTCTACGATGCGTGGCGCCGCTACATCGGTGGGTCAGATCCGCTCGGGACGATCATGCTTGCAATGGCCCTGATCGCGGCGGCTATCAACGCAGTCTGCGTTTGGCTGCTCGCTAAGCTCAAAAATCCAAATGTCAACATCCGCGCGGCCAACACCTTCAGTTACAACGATTTCGCCGCGAACCTCGGGATCGTCGTGGCCGGTGGCCTCGTCGCCTGGCTAGGAACCAACTGGCCGGACCTTGTCGTCGGTGTGATCGTCGCCGGGATCGCGGCCTGGGGCGGTATCGACATCCTGCGCGACGCACACGGCGAACACCACAAAGCGGTTCACACGGACAAATAGTTGCGGGAGATTCTTTCTGAAAGAAAGGGTTGAAGCTATAGTGACTATAGCAACTAGTCTTGTTCCAAGACGATTCGAGGAGCGACCCGTTGCAGATGACCGACCCCCTACTTGTACCCACCAAACTACTGGATTTTGATGCCGCGCCTCTTGCGCATCTAATTGAGAACCGCAGCTGGCGCGGCTTATCCGAATACGATCGGATCGGAGCTGCCTATGATTTCGTTCGGAATGAAATCGCGTTCGGATACAATCGAGCTGACGACATCCCCGCATCCGAAGTGCTTTCCGACGGCTACGGGCAGTGCAATACCAAAGGCACGCTCTTGATGGCGCTGCTGCGTGGTGTCGGCATTCGTTGCCGGTTGCATGGGTTTACGATCCACAAAGGCTTGCAGCGCGGTGTTGTCCCTGAGCTGGTGTATCCGCTTGCTCCGCAGGAAATTCTCCACTCATGGGTCGAGATCGAATTTCAAGGTGCCTGGATCAACCTTGAAGGCTTCATCCTGGATGACGCTTTCCTCAAAGTCCTGCAAACGTCTTTCTCGGACACGGACAGTCTCTGCGGTTATGGCGCGGGCACGGATTGCCTTGGCGCGCCTCCCGTCGCCTGGAACGGAGAAGATACCTACATTCAGAAAACCGGCATCGTGCAGGATTTCGGCGTGTTTGATACGCCGGACGCCTTCTATTTTTCCCATGAGCAATCCTTTGGATGGCTGCGTGGTGCCCTTTACCGTCATATCATACGCCACTGGATGAATGCGCGCGTTCGTGGTTTCCGCAGCGACCGCCTCAAGACTGACCGACGCGCGACACACGCGCATGAGGAGCCTGCCAATGCCACATGACCACGGGCACGCGCATATCGATCCGGATTCCGGCGATCGGCGGGTTGCCATCGCGATCTGGGCGAACGGGCTTCTTACCGTTGCGCAAACCGTCGGGGGCATATTCTCGGGCAGTCTGGCACTGATCGCCGATGCGCTGCACAACTTTTCCGATATGGCCTCGCTTGTCATTGCCTTCGCCGCACGCAAGATCGCGCGCCGCCCAGCCGATGAGCGCATGACCTTCGGCTATGGTCGGGTCGAAATCGTCGCAGCCCTGGTTAACTACACCACCCTGATTTTGATCGGCTTCTACCTGATCTACGAAGGTGGCATGCGCATGATTGATCCACCCGAAGTCATGGGTTGGACCGTCGTCATTCTCGGTGGAATTGCGCTTGTGGTCGACACGCTGACCGCAATGCTGACCTATTCGATGCAGAAGGGCAGCGTGAACATCCGCGCGCTTTTCCTGCATAACCTGTCGGACGCGCTTGCTTCGGTCGCGGTTATCGTCGCTGGGTCGCTGATCATCCTTTACGACATGCGTTGGGTCGATCCTGCCATCACCATCGGCATCGCGATCTACATCCTGTATCTGTCTTTCACTGAAATAGGCGGCCCAATCCGAACCCTGATGCTCGGGAGCCCGCCGGACATCGACAACGAGGCCGTCGTCGAAGCGATGCGGAAAGTCGAAGGCGTCGCCGACGTCCACCACGTCCATCTCTGGCAAATGCAAGAGCACGAGGCTGCGCTCGACTGTCATGTCGTCGTGGCAGCCGAGGGGTGGTCGAAGATTGAAGAGATCAAGAGCGCGATCAAGAAGCGGCTGAAGGGAGAATTCGGCATCAGCCATTCCAGCCTCGAATTCGAGCACGAGGATCGCGCTCATCAGAACGCCGATCTCTATGGTCACGGTAATTCGAGAGATGGGGAGGAAACTCATACTCACGAAAAAAGCTGACCGAGCATGAGGATATCATTTCCTCAATTGCGACGGCAAGTTGACGTCGACCAACGTCAAGTGGACTGATGAACCTTTGCATGAGCAACTGGCTGCGAAGGGCAGTAGCGAAGGTCTGAGGCGGATACACTACAGGGGTATCACGTCCAAGTTACAGAATGTCACTTGACCTCCCCTTGCTGGAAGGTTGTAGCAGTAACTGTATGACCTGCGTTTTTCGCCTTGTTTTGATTCTCATGCTGACCTTCGGTGCAGTGACTGCGCCGGATATGTCGTCGGCCAGTATGTCAATCACGGCTATGGCGCAGATGGAACCCACCGAAAGCGCGGATGGCCGTTGCGGCGGGTGCGATCCCACCGGATTTGCTGAGGGCACTGCCTGTGAAGGTGGGCGTCCTGTTCCTTGCGGCTCCAGCGGTACTTCTGGCCTCCTTGCCAAGATGCCGTCAGCGCGGCTCACGAGGCCTTTTGGTACTGCCGTCCGGGGTGCCGAACCTCTGATCTCACTCGGCACGAATCCGTCGCTTGATCCATTCCCTCCCAAACTGCCTGTCTGAACCTGAAACCGGCCTCGCCTGCTGCGAGGCCTGATTGTTGCCTTGGCCGAAGCTGGCTGAGTGCGACCCTTTCAGATCAAGGCAGTTGCGATGATCCTCCACAGACCGATTTCACGAAGGCACGTGCTTCGCACAGGTGCCGCATTCACAGCCCTATCCGCTCTATCACCTGCACGAATGGCGATGGCCGATCCAACAGGGGACCCCTTCGTGCTACGCGCGGCATCCGGACAGGCCGCCCTGCGACCGTTGCCATACGGCCCGACTAATGTCTGGAGCTATAGCGGATCCGTCCCCGGACCTGAAATCAGGGTCCGGCAAGGCGACCGTATCCGGGTTCTGGCTCAGAATGGGTTGGATGAAGGGACCACAATCCACTGGCATGGCATCCGCACGCCCAATTCGATGGACGGGGTGCCGTTCCTCACGCAGGACCCGATCCCCGTCGCGGGCGAATTCCTTTACGAATTCGATGCGCTGGATGCGGGCACGTTCTGGTACCATCCGCACCAGCGCAGTTCCGAACAGGTCGGACGCGGCCTTTACGGGCCGCTGATCGTCGAGGAGGCGGACCCGATCCGTGTGGATCGGGACCTGACCTGGATGCTGGACGACTGGCGCATGACGCGGGCGGGGCAGTTGTCGGATGACTTCGGCAACCGCCATGACGCGATGCACGGCGGTCGTATTGGCAATTCCGTGACCATCAACGGTGAGATCCCCGAACGGATCTCGGTGCAATCCGGTGAGCGCATCCGCTTGCGGCTAATCAACGCGGCGAACGCGCGGATATTCGGGCTGGATTTTGGAGATTTTGAACCAGTCGTGGTCGCGTTGGACGGTCAACCCGTGACGCCCCATGCCCCTGACGGCGGGGTCGTGGTGATCGGCCCGGCGATGCGTGTCGATCTGGTAATCGACATGACCGGCAAACCCGGAGAGGCCGTCACGGTCACCGATGTCTTCTACGAAGGCCTCGAATACCGTCTGGTCGATCTCGTCTACGGGCCTGACAGGCTGCGGGACAGTGTGCCGGATTGGTCGATGGACCTGCCGCCCAACCCGCTGGCCGAACCGGACATGGCGTCGGCCGCGCGGCACCAGATCGTCTTCAACGGCGGAATGATGGGGCAGATGATGATGGGCAGCGGTATGGGGTCGATGATGGACCAGATGCGCGAGGGCAACATGTGGTTCATCAACGGAGAAGCCGCGACGGGTCATATGATGGACCCCTTGCTGGTCCTGCCGCAGGGCACGTCGCACGTGTTCGAGATGGATAATCGCACCGCCTGGCACCATCCGATCCATTTTCACGGGCATTCGTTCCGTGTGATCGCCCGCAACGGACAACCGACTCGGTATCGCGAATGGCAGGACACCGTCCTGATGGCACCCGAAGAACGGGTCGAGATCGCCTTCGCCGCGGACAATCCCGGTGACTGGATGTTCCATTGCCACATTCTGGAACACCAGGCGGCGGGCATGATGGGCGTCATCCGTGTCGAACCTGGTACGACCAAAACCTGAAACTCACACACTTAGGACCATGAAAATGAATGAACCGATAAAGAAGATACTTGGATTTGCCAGCCTCGGCACGGCAGGTGCCGTCGCCGTCCTTGCGATGAGCCTGAATGCCGCGCCTGCCGCGGCGCAGGAGGTCACGCTCTACAAGAACCCACAATGCGGATGTTGCGAGAGTTACGCGGACTATCTGCGCGAGAACGGTTTCACGGTGGAGGTGAAGCCGACCCACGATCTGGCGCAGATCAGCCGCGATGCGGGCATCCCGGATGACTTCCAAGGCTGCCACACAGGCTTTTTGGACGATTACGTCATCAGCGGCCACGTGCCGATTGATGTCGTCAACAGGCTGCTGGAAGAGCGCCCGGAAATTGCCGGTGTGACTCTTCCCGGCATGCCATTGGGGTCGCCGGGTATGGGCGGCGCGAAACAGGAGCCCTTCAAGATTTACACCGTCGAGGAAGGTGTGAGCCCGACCGTATATTCGGTCGAATGATCAATCGCGCGGTCTGGTGCGAACCCGTGCCAGACCGGTTTCAAGGGAAAACAAAGGATGGAATGCATGATGATGGACGGTGGAATGATGGGCGGCGGCATGATGATTGCGATGGGCCTCGTCTGGTTGCTGATCGTGGGTGTGCTGGTGCTCGCGGCGATCGCCTTGGTCAAATACATCCGCTCGGACAGCGGAAAATAGAGATGTGCCAGAATGCGGATTGAGGGTGCCAGCAGCGGCGACAGCCTGTTGTCGATGGGGTTGGTCTGGGCGCTTTGCGTCCTGCTTGTCCTGTCGTCGCTCGCGGCACTAATCGTCCTCTGTAGGTGGCTCGTAACAAGAAGGCGGAAACTCAGTGAAAAACACGATTAGGCTCTCGGCTGTCCTGCTCGCCACAACGGTTTTGCCCGTAGCGGCGCAGAGCGACGTGCTCATGGGCGAGCGCCTTTATCAAGAGAATTGTGCCAGTTGCCATGGGGCAAACCTGGAGGGGCAATCAGATTGGCGCACACGATTGCCGAACGGCAGGTTGCCTGCCCCGCCGCACGACGCCTCCGGCCATACCTGGCATCACCCCGACCGCGTATTGCTCGACATCGTGAAACGCGGACCGGCGGCGATTGTCGGGAACGGGTACGAAAGCGACATGCCCGGATATGAGGATGTGCTGACAGACGATGAGATCACGGCGATCATTGACTACATCAAGAGCACATGGCCCAACCGGATCCGCGCGTCGAAGGAAAGCCGATCCCTTGCCGATGAGCAGGCGCAGCCATGACGGAAGAGGTCGAGGGAAATGCCGACCCTGTGTCGCGACGTAGTATCTCCGGGTTCGTGCTGGTTCCGCTGATAGCTTTTGCCCTCATGGTCCTGTTCGGTTGGGGGCTTTTCAGGGGTGGCGACGACTTGCCGTCGGCACTTCTCGGCAAACCCGTGCCCGACTTCGCGCTGCCCCCGGTGCTCGGCCGAGAAGAAGGTCTTTCGACGCAGGACCTGATCGGACACGTGTCACTGGTGAACGTCTTCGCCTCGTGGTGTGTGCCCTGCCGTGCCGAACACCCGTTGTTCATGGAGTTGAGTGCAACCGGTGAGGTGCCGCTCTACGGAATCAACTACAAGGACCCGCCCGATCAGGCGCGCGCCTGGCTCGACGAGTTGGGTGATCCCTACGCGCGCATCGGGGCCGACATCAACGGACGCGCCGGTATCGAATGGGGCGTCTATGGCGTGCCCGAAACCTACGTCATCGCGCCCGACGGCATCATCGCCTACCGCCATGTTGGTCCGATCACACGAGCAATCCTGCAGGAAACGCTGCTGCCGATCGTCCGTGACCACAAAACCCAATCCGCCAAGGAGAAAACGCCATGAAAAATCTGAAACCGGCGCTGATCGCCTGGGCACTGTCCGTCGGCGCGGCTTTCGCGACACCGCAAGGGTTTGCACTTCACGACACCCCGAAGCCTGTCGCCAATGTGCGCTACGAGAAAGATGACGGCAGCCGCGGAGACATGGAAGATTTTCGCGGCAAAGTGATCCTCGTGAATGTCTGGGCAACCTGGTGCGTCCCCTGCCGCGAAGAGATGCCGACGCTCGATGCGCTTCAGGCGGAACTTGGCGGCGACGACTTCGAAGTGGTTGCCCTTTCCATCGACCGGGCCGGATCACAAATCGTTCGGCGTTTCTACGACGAGATCGGTGTCACCAATCTCAATATGTATGTCGACCAGACCATGCTTTCGATGACCGCGCTGCGCACCGTTGGCCTGCCGACGACGATCCTGATCGACGCGCAGGGGCGGGAGCTCGGGCGACTGGTCGGCCCGGCCGAATGGGATGATCCCGAGATGGTGTCCTTTTTGCGAAGCTTTATTGAATGAATCCTAGCAAAAGTCCACTGCTCACCCTTGACCTTCCAGTTACTGGAATGACTAGCTTTTAATCATCGAAAGGACTTTCTGGATGACCGAAATATCACCTTCCAACATTGCGGGTGCCGCCAACATCGAAAGCGCAGGAAATTGGCCCAGGTGGTTGACGCGCAGACGATTGCTGTTCGTCGGTGCGGCAACCGTGATGGGGGGCGGCATGGCCCTGAACTGGGGATGGCTCACCGCGATCGGGCTCGCGCCTGTTCTGGTCTCGCTGGCCCCCTGTGCCGCGATGTGCGGCCTGGGTCTGTGCATGAAGGGCGGGTCTGGAAAGGGATGCTCCAACTCGCCGGACGGGGCGTCTCCCGACTGAGTTCTTTCGATAACCACACGATCAACCCAAGGAGAAAACCATGAGAAAAACATTTACAACTTTCGTCGTTGCGACGGCCCTTACCGCAAGTGCATTTGCCGTCAGCGCCCAGGAACAGACCACGCCGGAAACGGGCGAAATGATGCAGAATGAGGGGGCCATGCAAGGCGGCATGATGGACGGCGACATGATGGGCATGATGAAGATGATGGCCGAAATGAAACCCATGATGGAAGCCTGCACCGAGATGATGGCGTCCATGACCGAGAATATGGACGGCGGCATGATGCCGTCGGAAAAGTCTGACGGCTAGATTTGCCCAAATGCCTGTCGGTCAACGGATCGGCAGGCATTTATTGTAAGGATACAAGAATTGACAGCACTGACACGGCGCGCCGCTTTAGCGATACTCGCGGCCACGATTTCGTCTCCGGCCTTCGCCAATCATCCGGGGGAAAACCTGGATGCGCGCATGTTCGAGATGGAGCCCTACTTCCAAGCCATCGATGCCGCGCAGGCTCCGGGTTTCGAGCTGCAGGATTCCGAGGGGAATCCCGTGCGCCTGTCGGATTTCAGCGACAAGGTGGTCATCCTTCATTTCATCTATGCCAACTGCCCGGATATCTGCCCGCTCCATGCGGAAAAGATCGCGGCGGTCCAGGCTTCGATCAACTACGGGCCGATGAAGGAGCTTGTGCAGTTCATCTCGATCACGACCGATCCTGTGAACGACACGCCAGACGTGTTGCGCGATTACTCGGACCGGCATGGGCTCGATCCAAGCAATTGGGTTATTCTAACCAAACGTCCCGATCAGACTGAAAATGCAACGCGCGTTCTGGCGCGGGACTATGGGCTGGAGTTCACGATGACCGCCGACAGCGACATGATGATGCACGGAGCGGTCACCCATGTCGTGGACATCGGCGGGCGGTTCGCTGCAAAATTCCATGGCATGGACTTCAAGAACGTGAACCTGATCCTCTATGTCAGCGAGTTGACCAACAACGCCCAGCATCGACGCCGGGAGCCCAGCTGGTGGGACCGGCTGACAGGTGTGTTTCAATGAGTGTCGTCGCGACTGGCGTCAGGCTGTCCTCGACAGACGGAATTTCCCTGACAGCTCTGCGTCGGTATTTTGCGGTGATCATCCCGGCCAACTTGATCTGGGAGTTCGCGCATATGCCGCTCTACACGATATGGAACGAGGGCACCTGGGGTGAGATTGTCTTCGCAGCCGTCCATTGCACGGGTGGTGATATCCTGATCGCCATGAGCGCGCTGATGCTTGCCCTCATGCTGTCGGGCTGGGGCTGGCCCCTGGTCGCCTCGACGCGGCGGTCTGTGACCGTCCTGACGGTGGTGTTCGGGCTCGGATACACGCTGTTCAGCGAATGGCTCAACATCGTGATCCGCGCCGCCTGGGCCTATTCGGACCTGATGCCAATCATTCCGGTCCTCGATGCGGGCCTGTCACCTGTGTTGCAATGGATCGTGGTCCCGCTGGTCGCGTTCTGGTGGGCCGTGTGGCCCTTCAGCACCGAGCGTGACGCGTGATGGACATCTCCGGCATCGGCATCTTCGCGGCCTTTCTGGCGGGGGCCATTTCGTTCCTGTCGCCTTGCGTCCTGCCGCTTGTGCCGGGCTATGTCTCGTACATCGCAGGGCAGCCGGATTTGCGCATGACGCGGTCGGTCGGCTTGCGGGCGCGCGCCGGGGCGCTCGGGTTGAGTGCCTGCTTTGTCTTGGGCTTTTCGACGGTCTTCGTCGCCCTCGGGGCCGGGGCCAGCGCGCTCGGATCCCTGCTGCTGACATGGCGCACCGAGCTGAACTATCTCGGCGGCGCGATCATCATTCTGTTCGGACTGGTCATGCTGGGTGTCTTTCGTCTCAATGCGTTCTCGCGCGATACCCGTTTCAATCTCGACATTCCCGGCGGTCGCCCGTTTGGGGCCTACGTGCTGGGACTGGCCTTCGCCTTTGGCTGGACACCTTGCATCGGACCGATCCTCGGCGCGATCCTGACACTCAGTTCGACCTCCGGCGGCATGTCGGACGGCATCTGGCTGCTGTCGATCTATTCCGCTGGTCTGGGGGTGCCTTTCCTGCTGGCTGCGCTGTTCACCGACGCCATCGCCGCGCGGGTAAGGCAGATCGGCAAGGCCGGTCGCTGGCTCTACAAGGGCGCGGGTGTTGCCATGATCATCATGGGAGTTGCCATCATGACCGGGCAACTGTCACGGTTTGCCTATTGGCTGCTGGGGACGTTTCCCTTTCTCGCGACGATCGGCTGACGAACCTCGAACCAGCTCTTGGCGTGATGGCTGATAAGTGGGGATCATCTCCCCCACTCAAAAAGGTCGTACACGCCGCGCCCCTATAGAGGTCGCGGGGCCGTCAGCCGATCAGGTAGACCCGGATCGGCATCCAGATACCCATGATCATCATCATCAGGTTCTCGGTGAGCGAGACGAACCCTAGTGGCACGTTGCTGTCCCCCCCGACGCAGGCGCATTTCAACTCGCGCTTGTCGATATAGACCGCCTTGAAGACCGAAACTGCACCGACCGTTCCGATGAAGAGGGCCACGGGAGCCGAAAGCCAGGTGAGCGCCCCGGCGACCATAAGGATGCCGGCGAAGGCCTCTCCGAAGGGATAAAGATAGCCGTAGCGCACCCAGCGGCGCGCCAGCAGGTCGTAATTCAGGAACATGGTCGAAAAGCTTTCGACGTCCTGAAGTTTCTGCACTGCAAGCAAGCACATCGAGATCGAGATGAACCATTCCAGCGCACGCAGGCTGAGGATGGTTCCAAAGCTGTACCACGACAGGCCGAGCGCCATCAGAAACGCGATGGCAAAGATCGCGATCACCGGCTGATAGGAGGTGTCCGAGCGCTCGCTTTCCGGCGCGTCGAGGCCGAAATGGACCCGCAGATCGTCGTAGCCGCCAATCCGCTTGTCGCCGATCCAGGTCTGCGGCGTGGTCTCGACCCCGTGCTTTTCCATGAAGGCATCGGTTTCCTCACGTGTCGTCAGGTGATGATCCTCGACCTCGTACCCTTCCCGTTCGAGCAGGTCTTTGGACTTGAGACCATAAGGGCAAAGATGATCCTGCATGACCATCCGGTAGAGTTGGGCTGATTTCGATGCGTCTTTCGGCATGGTGTTTCCTCCAGTTTCTGGTTCAGGCACCGCAACCGTAATATCCGCGATACCCTGCACGCAGACCGGACCCAAGTTCGAGAACGAGATCGGCGTCCTGCATTTCGCCACTATTTGCGTCCAATGTGCCGGTTCCGCTCGGCGCGCTCAACGCCACTGTCATGCCCTCCGTGCCCCAAGTGCTTCCGGCGTCGCCAGCCTCCAGCCGCACCAGATCGCCGCTGATCTTGGCGAGAGCTACACTCCCACCGTCGATGCGGCCCACCGCCAGCGCAGGCCTGCTTGTGGTGGTGTAGGTGAACGTGCACGCGGGGCCGCCGGGAAACATCTGAGCAATGTCCTCCGAAGTAAGAAATTCGAGGTCGAGAATGGCGACTTCCGGGGTTGATAGCGCCTCGTCGAGGCTCACGATCTGCGCCGGTCCGCTTTCTGACTGTGCCGGACTGTCACCGTTGGCGTCGATATCGTTCACCAGATAACGCATCTCGGCGATTTCCTTGTCCTGCGCATAGATGATCTCATCCGCCAGCTTGCGCACGCGCGGGTCCGAGATATCGGCGCGGCTGGAGGTCATGATCGCGATCGAGTGGTGCGGGATCATTGCCCGCATGTAGCTGGTGTCGCCCACCGTCACCTGGCTGCGGACCAGCCAAAGGGAGGCGGCAAAGACCACAGCGGCACCGATGAAGATGGCGGCGTTAGCCATCTTGCTGGAATACATCGACAGCATGAAGCCCAGCATGATGATCGCCATGGTGGCACCCATCAGGAGAGCCATGTAGGCCCGCGTTTCCGACCAGAACACATGCGTCCAGAGGTAGGTATTGAGATACATCAGACCGAACATGACGACGGTAGATGTGGCGATCATCGCGAAAAAGCGGCCATATGACATGAAGTTGTCCTCTCTCGAAATCGTGAAGTCTAAAGGTGGAACAACTTTCCCGCGCTGGAATGTTCCGAAATAGCTGCAGCCAGTCGCACCTTATGGGTGGCGCTGCCCGCTGCGGGACGTATCTAAGCCCGCTTAATCCGCTGCCCTGGCGGTCCGGGTCTTATCCTCTTCCATCGCCAGATCTGCGAGAATCGGACAATTAGGCCTGTGATCGCCAGCGCAGGCATCGACAAGGTGCGACAACGTCGCGCGCATCTCGGTCAGTTCTGCGATTTTCCGGTCGATCCGGTCGAGGTGTTCCTCGGCGATCTGCTTGACCTCCGCGCTGGCGCGGTCGGTATCGGCATAGAGTTTCAGCAGGCTCCGGCAGTCCTCGATGGTGAAGCCAAGCGCACGCGCTCGCCCGAGAAACGCCAACTTGTGGACGTCGCTCTGTCGAAAGCTGCGATAGCCGTTCGCGCTGCGCAGCGGCTCGACCAGCCCGATGTCCTCGTAGTAGCGGATGGTCTTCGCAGGAAGGCCGGACAGGTCGGCCACGTCTCCGATATTCATGATCGTCTTCTCCTTGTTTTCATTCAGCCGGAACGGGGGACAGGCGGGGGTCGGTCACGGCCTTCGCCGCCTCGTCCATCGCCGGGCGCACACGGCGCAGGCGCAGCGCGTTCGTCAGTACGAAGACCGAGCTGAGCGCCATCGCCCCCGCCGCCAGCACCGGCGACAGCAGCAGGCCCGACACCGGGTAAAGCGCCCCCGCCGCAACCGGGATCAGCGCGACATTGTAGCCGAAGGCCCAGAACAGGTTCTGGCGGATGTTGCGCATGGTGCGCCGCGATATTTCCAGCGCGTTGACCACGCCGCGCAGGTCGCCCGACATCAGCACCACGTCGGCGGATTCGATGGCGACGTCAGTGCCGGTGCCGATGGCGATGCCCACATCCGCATGGGCAAGCGCGGGCGCGTCGTTGATGCCGTCGCCGACGAAGGCGATATGCTGGCCCGTGCCACGCAGTTCATCCAGTGCCGCGACCTTGCCGTCCGGCAGCACGCCCGCGATCACGTGGTCGATGCCCGTCTCCCGCGCGATGGCTTCTGCCGTCTCGCGCTTGTCGCCGGTGATCATGGCGACCTTCAGGCCAAGATCGTGCAGCGCCCGGATGGCGGCCGCGCTGGACGGCTTCACCGGATCTGCCACGGCGATGACGGCGGCAACGCGTCCGTCGACGGCGGCGTAAAGCGCGGTACGGCCCTGTTCGGCCAGGCGGCGTTCCGCGTCCGCCAGCGCGCCGATGTCCAGCCCTTCGCGGGTCATCAGACGGTCGGCCCCCACCAGCACCTCGCGGCCCGCGACCTCGGCCCGGACACCGTGGCCGGTGATGGACGTGAATTTCTGCGCGTCGTGCCGGGCAACGCCCTCGGCCTCCGCCGCCCGCAGGATGGCCTCGGCGATGGGGTGTTCCGACCGCGCCTCGACCGCCGCGACCAGAGCCAGCACCTCGGCCCGTTCAAATCCTTCTGTTAGCACCAGATCGGTCAGTTCGGGACGTCCTTCGGTCACCGTGCCGGTCTTGTCCAGCGCGACCACATCGACGGTCGAAAGCTGTTGCAGGGCGTCACCCTTGCGGAACAGCACACCCATTTCGGCGGCACGGCCGGTGCCCACCATGATTGAGGTCGGCGTGGCCAGCCCCATCGCGCAGGGGCAGGCGATGATCAGCACGGACACACCCGCGACGAGCGCATAGGACAGGGCGGGCGATGGCCCGACCAGCAGCCAGACGATCACCGTCAGCAGCGCCAGCGCCATGACCGCGGGCACGAACCACAGGGTGATCCGATCCACCAGACCCTGGATGGGCAACTTGGCCCCCTGCGCCTCTTCGACCATACGGATGATTTGCGCCAGCGTCGTATCCGCCCCCACGCGCGTCGCGCGGAACTGGAAAGCACCGGTGCCGTTGACGGTCCCGCCGGTGACGGGATCGCCCACCGACTTGGCCACAGGCACCGGCTCGCCGGTGATCATGCTCTCGTCGACGCGGGCGCTGCCTTCGGTCACTTCGCCGTCCACGGCAATCCGCTCTCCGGGGCGCACGAGCAGGATGTCGCCCGCGGCGATGCGCTCGATGGCCACGTCCTCAGGCTCTCCGTCCACCAGCACGCAGGCGGTCTTGGCCTGAAGGCCCAGCAGCTTCTGGATCGCTGCGCCGGTGCGGCCCTTGGCGCGTGCCTCCAGCCAGCGGCCCAGCAGGATCAGAACGACGATCACCGCCGCCGCCTCGAAATAGACGGCGCGCGACCCTTCGGGCAGCAGCGCGGGCGCGAAAAGAGCGACCAGAGAATAGAGATAGGCGGCAGAGGTGCCGACCGCAACAAGGCTGTTCATGTCCGGCGCACGCTTGAGCAGGGCTGGAAACCCGCGCGTATAGAAGCTGCGCCCCGGCCAGAACAGGACCACGGTGGTCAGACCGAACTGGATCAGCCAGCTTGTCCGATGGCCGATCGTGTCGCCGATCAGACCATGCATGCCGGGGATCAGGTGCGCGCCCATTTCCAGCAGAAACACAGGCAGGGCGAGGGCCGCCGCCAGCGCGGTCCTGCGAGCCAGCGTCCGCGCCTCTTCATCCTTGCGGGCACTCGTGTCTTCCGGCGCGCTGTCCTGCGGCAAGGTCGCGGGATAGCCTGAGTCACCCGCCGCCTTCAGCAGGTCCGCAACCGCAACCGAGCCTTCGAGATACGTTACCGTCGCAGTTTCCGATGCCAGATTGACGTTCACGTCCAGCACGCCCGGCACCGCCGCCAGCGCCTTGTCCACCCGCCCAACGCAGGACGCACAAGACATGGAGGCCACGTTCAGGCGAATGCTCTGCGTACGGGCCGGATAGCCAATCTCTTCCAGCTTTTCGACGATGTTCGAAATGCGCCCTTGCGCGTCGATCTGCGCCTTGGCCGTCTCGCTGGCAAGGTTGACGTGAACGTCGCTGACACCCGGCAGGCCGGAAAGCCCACGCTCCACCCGCCCGACGCAAGAGGCGCAGGACATGTTCTGCAGGGAAAGTCGAAGGGTATGCGAATCCGACATGGGTGACTCCTGATCCTGGTCCTCCGAGAGATAAGGGTTCCATTCGCTGGAAGGTCAACAGATGCATCGAGGAATTTTTTCGGGCATTGACCTTCCCATAGGGGAACGACCTAGATGGCAGCAGTAAGAAGGAGATCGTGATGATCAGGTTCAGCGTGCCGGACATGAACTGCGGACATTGCACCGCGTCGATAGAGAAGGCCATTGTGACGATAGACCCACACGCGACTGTCACCTGTGACCTAACTGCGCGTTCCGTCGAGGTAGATAGCGCATTGGATGAAAACGCTCTGAAGGCAGCGATTCACGATGCGGGCTACGGATCGCAAAGACTGAGTTAGTCCCGGCACTCCCAGTCATTTCTGAAGTACTCACTACCATTTTCGCGTCTTCTGTCTGACTGGTGAACGTTGCTATGTATCTATTGCGCAACAGTTTTGAGCGCTCGCAGCGAGAATTCGCCTGCCTCGCTAGATTGTGCCAAACCTTCCCGCGCTGTAAGCGTTGACTAATTTGTCAAAACGTCCATGTTGCCGTTCATGAGAATGCGTGTCGCCACTTCGGTATGGGTGAAATTCCTCACTTGCTTCGCTTTTGCGTTGGCATTGGTTCTGTCTCCACCTTCTGCGGCACACGCGGCCTCAGGAATGCATGATGGTCAGCATTCTGGATCGATCAGCTCCCTTCTCAGCGAACCGACAGTTGGTCAGGGAACTGACATCCACGCCGACCACATGAAACACCCGGCGACAGTTGACGTGGATGACATATCCTCCGACATGGGTGAAACAGAGCATCAATCAACTCAGTGTTGTAACGGAATATGCATTTCTGTCGTCATTCCAGACGCAGACTTGGTATTCCCGGATCCTATTGCTGCGAAAGAATATATGATCCTGAGCGGTCAGGCGCATTCCGTCGAAACATCAGGGTTTCTGCGGCCCCCTCGATTCCTGATCTGAAACGGCGCCCAATCCGGGTGTGAGCCTTGCGCAGACTCTGCGTGAGACATCGTTCATCAATCAGGATACCTTCATGAAAATTCATCTACTCATGGGGGCTTCGGCCCTCGGGCTTGGCGCATGCGCCTATGAGCCTACCCCTTTGCCCTCCGTTGCGACACAACAGGCTGTCGTCAACGCGACCGTTTCGTCTCCGATCAACTATCAAGATCCATTGGCTGGCTACACCTATCGTGGTCCGACCGGCCCCCGTGATTGGCGGTCTGTCAATCAAGAGCAGACGGAGGGCAACTGATGCGGGTATCTAAGATTCCGCTGGTTCTTGGCTTTCCACTTTTCTTGGGTGCCTGCGCTACCGCAGTACCGGTAAGCTACACCGAACCGAAGGCCGGTTTTGCCAATGTGGCCAGCCAGATTACGCCAGCGATCGGCAAACGGACCGTGTTTGCGGAAACGCAGGCCGAAAACGAAGCTCTCAAGAAACAGGTGCACAGCATGGTGCATCGGAAGACGATCTCGGCCGATACGGCGGTTCAGGTTGCGCTGCTGAACAATAAGGGTCTGCAAGCGTCTTACGCCAATGTTGGCCTCTCGGCCGCTGAGGCTTGGCAGCAATCGACGCCGGAAAACCCGATCGTCTCAATTGGTGTCTTGGGAATCGGTGCGCCTGAACTCGGTGCCTACAGGGCGATCGAAGGGCTGATCCGGTCGAACGTCCTCGATGCCACCACGCGTAAACAGCGTATGGCCATTGCTGATGCAAGCTTCAGGCAGGCTCAGCTCAATGCCGTGAACGACACACTCGCACTGGCAAATCAGACGCGAAAGGCATGGGTCGATGCAGTCGCCGCCTTCGAGGCAGTGAGTTATCTGCGGCGCGCGAAAGCGACCTCTGACGCCGGCTCTGAACTGGCGATGAGGTTGGGCGAGACCGGCGCACTCAACAAAGCTGGGCAGGCCCGCGAACAGGCATTCAATGCCGAACTGGCGGGGCAACTTGCACAGGCACGATTGAACGCCACTCGGTCCAAGGAGGCTTTGACCAGGTTGATGGGTCTCTGGGGCACCGAAGTCGATTACTATGTGCCAGATGCCCTTCCTGCACTGCCGCGTTCTGTCGGCCGTGTGACCGACATCGAGGCCAAGGCGCTCCGAAACCGGGTGGATCTCCGTGTTGCCAAACTTGGCCTGGAAGCGCAGGCCAAGGCGTTTGGTCTGACCGACCAGACCCGCATTGTCAGCGATCTGGAGATCGTTGCGGGAGCCGAATTTGAGCGTGAAGTTGAAGGCAGTGGCGACATTGAAACCAAGACTTTGCCTCAGGTGGAAGTGGAGTTCGCGATCCCGATCTACGACACCGGCAAGGCCCGGATGCGCAAGGCGGAATTGTCTTATCTTCAAGCGGCCAACGTGCTCGCAGAGAAGGCCGTGAACGTCCGGTCTGAAGCGCGCGGTGCTGAAGCCTCTTATCATGCCGCATACAAAATCGCGCGCCACTACCGCGACGTTCTGGTGCCGCTACGCACGACCGTCGAAGAAGAGGGTTTGCTGTCCTACAACGGCATGATCACCAACACTTTCGAGCTGCTGACTGATGTGCGCGAGAAACTTGCCGCATCCCTGGAAGCGGCAAATGCAAAACGCGAATTCTATATGGCACAGGCCGATCTGACCGCCGCGATCTATGGCGGCGGCGAAGGCGGCGGTGGTGCTGGTGGAGAAGGCGCATCACTTGCCGCCGGTGGCGGCGCAGGACACTGAAAGGAACTGACATGTTGAACAGACGTCAATTACTCGGAGCCGGCGCCGCAGGTGCAACGCTGGTCTCTTCAAAAGCCTGGGGTCAAACCCTGAACATGGGCCTCCCCGAAGCCGCGCAGATGGACAGTGCGGCAACGGCGATTACGGCGCGTCCGTCGTCAGGGCCGGACTACACACCTGTGGTCACGCTGAACGGGTGGACCCTGCCGCACCGGATGAACAACGGGGTCAAGGAATTTCACCTCGTCGCCGAACCGGTAGAGCGCGAACTTGCAGACGGCATGATTGCGCATCTGTGGGGCTACAACGGCCAGTCCACCGGTCCAACGATCGAAGCAGTCGAAGGCGACCGGATCCGCATCTACGTCACCAACAAGCTGCCGGAAGGCACCACGGTGCATTGGCACGGGCTCATCCTGCCCTCGGGCATGGATGGGGTCTCCGGGTTGAGTCATCCCAGCATCCCGCCAGGGAAAACGTTTGTCTACGAATTCGACTTGGTGAAGTCCGGCACGTTCATGTACCACCCCCATGGCGACGAAATGACCCAGATGGCGATGGGGATGATGGGCATGTTCGTGGTCCACCCCAAGGACCCATCGTTTATGCCGGTGGATCGCGATTTTCTTATCATGCTGAATGCCTTTGACATCGATCCCGGCACATACGTGCCCCGCATCATGACGATGACGGACTTCAACCTGTGGACGTGGAACAGTCGGATCTTCCCCGACATCGATCCGCTGGTCGTGAACAAGGGCGACAAGGTGCGCGTACGCGTCGGCAACCTCACGATGACAAACCACCCGATCCACATGCACGGCTATGACTTCAAGGTCACCTGTACGGATGGCGGATGGGTGCCCGAGGCGGCGCAATGGCCAGAGGTCAGCATCGACATTCCCGTGGGCGCGATGCGCGCCTATGAGTTCGTCGCGGACCATCTGGGTGACTGGGCAATCCACTGCCACAAGTCGCACCACACGATGAATGCCATGGGTCACGATGTGCCGACGTTCATCGGGGTCAACAAGAAACCACTGACCCAGAAGATCCGTCAGTTCCAGCCGGAATACATGCCCATGGGCATGTCCGGCATGGGGGACATGGCGAAAATGGAAATGCCGCTGCCTGACAACACTATCCCCATGATGACGGGTTGGGGGCCCTACGGCCCCATCGAGATGGGCGGCATGTTTTCGGTCGTAAAGGTGCGGGACGGCATCGACGCGGACGATTACTCCGATCCCGGCTGGTACGAAAATCCTCCGGGCGAGATGGCCTACGAATGGACCGGCGAATTGCCCGAGTTTGCCTCGAACAACAGTCCCAAGACCATTCTCACACCAAAGCCAAACTCGAAGGGCTGAACGGCCCTTCGTCAACTCCAACCAAACCAACTTACAGGACAATGAAATGAGAAATCTTCTTTTGACGACAAGCTTCGCGTTGGTGCTTTCGGCACCAGCATTTGCCGCAGGCACACATGATGGCGGGCACGGTGAGACCAAGCCGACCGCCATGATGATCGGCATGCCGGGTGAAGCCGCCAATGTGGACCGCACAATTGATGTCACTCTGCTCGAAAACGACGAAGGCGAAATGCTGATCGAGAGCGAAGAGATGACCATCAAGGAGGGTGAAACCATCCGCTTCAACATCACGAACAAGGGTGAGCTGGAGCATGAATTCGTCCTTGATACAGTCGAGCGCAACGCCGAGCACAAGATCGAAATGGCCAAGATGGATATGGAACACGACGACCCGAACCGAATCCGTCTCGATGCGGGCGCTTCGGGTGAGGTCGTCTGGACGTTCGCGAATGCTGGTACGTTCGAAGCGGCGTGCCTAATTCCGGGTCACTACGAATCCGGCATGCACCGAGCGGTCTCAGTGGGGGACCAGATGGCTCAGGCTGACGTGGAATACACGAGCGGGACCATCAAGAAGATCGACGCCAAGGCCGGCAAGGTCACAATCATCCACGGCCCGCTGGTCAACCTCGACATGCCCGCGATGACCATGGTGTTCCGCGCCGACGAGGCAATGATGGCCAAGATGTCCGAAGGTCAGGACATCGAATTCGTCGCAGACCGCGTGAAGGGAAAACTGACCGTCACACAGATGAAGTGATGACAGTTAGTGGGGCCGGGGCAATCACCCCGGCCCCAACTTTTTGAGGCGTTACTCTGCAAGCAAGAATATCTCGTAAAATCAAGCGCTACGGAGGTAGCCGAGCATGATGAATTTCCTGAAAACCTGCACCACCGCCCTTATGCTCGTCTTTCCGGCTTTCTCAGTGAACGCTTCCAGTGGCAAAGGCCAGCAACCTCATGCGCGGGCCTTCGAAGTGCCTGGCCATAATCCGATCGGGAAACCCGGCGATGGCTCCACTTTCGACAGGTCGATCGAAATATCCATCAGGGAGACAGAAAGCGGATACATGCTTTTCGAGCCGGACGCGATCCAGATTGAAAAGGGATCGGTCGTTCGGTTTTTGATCGGCAATACGGGCGCTCTGGATCACGAGTTCTTTCTCGGCTCCTTTGACGAAATTGCGAAACATCAGCAGTGGATGCGCGAACACCCCGATATGCAACATGATCGCGCCAACTCGGTTTTGATCCCAAGTGGACAAAATGCCGAGCTGGTCTGGGAGTTCTCCGATATGACGAACCTGGAGTTCGTATGCTTGATACCCGGCCACCGGGAAGCGGGCATGTGGGGCGTCATCATCGTGCACGATCACCTTGCGCCGAAATCCAAGGGTTAGAATTTTTGATGTCACTCCTGGACAGGTATCACGTGCTTGTACACAACGTATCTGCCGCGTTCGGGTACGACTACAGCGATGCGACGCCAGACTGGGTTCACCCGTTCATTCATCTGATACTGGTCTTGGCACCAGCGCTGCTGATCACTGTCGGCTCATATCTTGCTATTCGCGGCATTCTCAAGCTTTGGAAGCGCCGTCACACCCCCACGTTCCACCCTGAACCCATACGGGGGCTTGAAGGCAGTCTTTTCAGCACGGTCCTGCGCTACTCCAGAAGGCAGCAGGCATTGATGATTGTAGTCAGCCTCATCGCGATGCCTATTCTATATTTGACCCTCGAACTGCCAAAGCAGATCGTAAACAACGCTTTGGATTCTGATCATTTCCCCGTTGCCGTTTTGGGACGAGACGTCGATCAGGTCGTTTTCCTAATGCTTCTCTGTGGTCTCTACCTTTTGGCGATCATCCTGAATGGGCTAAACAAATATGGCCTTAACGTGTTCAAGGGATATGTAGCTGAGCGTTTTTTGCGGCGCTTCCGGCTGCTGGTCTATCGGCAATGGCGCAGCGATCCCGACTCCCGAAACCAGAGCGAAATCGTCCCTATTCTCGCACAGGAAGTTGAGCCCATAGGTGGCTTCGCGGCAGATGTCCTCACGCTGCCAATCCTACAAGGTGGTACACTGTTGACGATCCTGTTTTTCATGTTCGTTCAGGACCCTGTGTTGGGTGCCGCCGCACTGACCGTGCTGCCAATCCAGCTCGTGCTGCTGCCCAAGCTACAGCGGCGAGTCAACGCCCTTTCACGTACAAGAATCAAGGAAGTCCGACAGCTCGGCAGACAGCTTAGCGAACAGCTGCATGAACGGCAGGTCAATCCGACCGGACTGCTACCGGCCGGAGCGAGTTTTAGAGAGCTTGAGCACGTCCGCAGGAAGATTTTCCGCCTGAAGTTCTTCATCAAGGCCCTCAACAATTTTCTAACCGCGCTGACCCCATTCCTGTTCTACTCATTGGGAGGATATTTCGTCATCGAAGGGCGTATTACACTCGGTGCCCTGGTGGCCGTCCTAGCCGCACACAAAGACTTCTCGGCACCGCTTAAAGAACTCTTCAATTACTATCAGACGCTGGAAGACACGCGGATCCGGTACCACGAAATCACGACCTTTTTCAACAAATCGATCCAGCAATCCGCAATTGTTCAAGCAGACAACACCATGCCGCAGGAGGTCAGTCAATTCGAGCAAGCCCAACTGAGATACCCGGCTTCGTCTCTAAAAAGGCAGGGGGCCATCGCAACATCACGAGAGAGTTTGATAGTATGAAATGGGCAGCGATATTTTTTGCTCTGGTCGCCGTCGCTGCAGCAGTATGGTTCATTGTGCAACCGAGCCACACTCGGACGGGCGCCCAGAGGCAGGACAGCATCGCGCTTCCCGCGGGTGCTCTCGCTACTGTCAAGCTACCAAACAGTTTCACAGAGCAGGAGCAAATCGGCGCAAGCGCTTATGATGCGGTCTGTTCCGCTTGCCATGGCCGAAACGCGCAGGGCCAAGATGGCGTCGCTCCTCCGCTTGTTCACAAGATCTATGAACCCAGCCACCACGGCGACATGGCGTTTGTCCTCGCAGCGCAGAATGGAGTTCGGGCGCACCACTGGGAATTTGGCAACATGCCAGCGGTTGAAGGCGTGACGCGCTCAGACATCCTTGCTATCGTGGCGTACATTCGAGCTTTGCAGCGGGCCAACGGAATTGACTAAGCATTTTCGTCGGTCAAAAGAATGGGAGTTGGCGCACGGTCAATCAGCATTTGGTTTGCCACAGAAAAGCAATAACGGTGGGAAAATTCTGTTCATGATTAAATATTCTGCTGCGTCGACTCTGATCCTTGGTGCATTGTTCGCTTCGTCCACCGCATCATACGCGGAGGAAACCGGATTATTCAGATTGACCGACCGCGGATCACCTGTTGGCATCAATGCTCGCGAACCATCACTCGCACCCTTGTCGGATGGCAGGGTTTTGCTGAGCTGGACCGAAGAAAGCGGAACCGAAGCGGAAGTTCGCATGGCCATCCTCAACGGCAGTGAGTGGTCGGACGTCCGCACAATTAATGTATCGTCAAAGACTTACATCAACTGGGCCGACTTCCCTTCGGTAGTGGCGCTTGCTGGTGGCGGTTTGGCGGCACAATGGCTAGGGTCAGGATGCATTGATTTCAGTTGCGCTGCGTGATTCACGCCTCCGAAAACGGAGCGATGACATGAGCGATCTCTTCTGGCTGACCGACGCGCAGATGGCACGTTTGGCTCCCTTCTTTCCCAAGTCACACGGGAAGCCCCGGGTTGATGACAAGCGAGTGCTGAGCGGGATTATCTTCATCAATCGCAATGGCTTGCGTTGGCGTGACGCTCCTGCTGCATATGGTCCTCACAAAACACTTTACAGCCGCTGGAAGCGTTGGAGCGAAAAGGGGATCTTCGCGCGGATGATGGCCGGACTGGCGGCGGAACACGGTGAGAAGACGACCGTGATGATCGACGCGACACACCTCAAGGCTCACCGAACGGCGACCAGCATGGCCGTCAAAAAGGGGGGCGTGGTCGCCTGATTGGTCGCACCAAGGGCGGCATGAACACCAAGCTGCACGCCATCTGCGACAGTCAGGGACGACCGATCGACCTGTTCGTCACCGCTGGACAGGTCAGCGACTACATCGGCGCACGGGCGCTGCTCGGTGGCCTGCCAAACGTCAAATGGCTACTCGGGGATCGCGGCTATGATGCTGACTGGTTCAGAGAAGCGTTGCAGGACAAGGGGATACGTGCCTGCATCCCAGGACGGAAGAAACGCAAGACGCCGGTCAAATATGACAAGCGGAGATACAAACGGCGTAACCGCATCGAAATCATGTTCGGCAGGCTCAAGGACTGGCGGCGCGTCGCGACCCGCTATGACCGATGCCCCAAGGTGTTCCTCTCAGCCATCGCCCTCGCGGCTCTCGTCATTTACTGGTTATGAATCCTGACCCTAGCGCAAGATTTCACCATAGAAATCTTCCTCTATCACCTCCCTGCGGAAGATTTCCTGGCGGCGCCGGCATAGCCGGTGCCGCCAGCGTTTGGTCGATAATCCAAGAAGAGTTCGCCGGTATCCTTCATGGCGACACTTTGCGGACGAAACCCATCATCGCCCTGACCAGCTTTGCCCGGCTCTGTCGTCTCCAGCACTTGTTGGTAGTCGTAAGCCGCGGCTCGCGCATCATCTCTGATCCGGCCCGACGTTTCGTTCAGACAGTTCAGATAATCCTCGACCTCGCTGAAGTAGCGCCGAAACTCCGCCCGTACCTCAGCACCGGAAAGCCCGGCATCGAGAAGGTGTGCAGCCTCTGGCCTGATAGGCTCGATACACAGTTCTTGGGCCGTCCCAGAAACCGTGAGAGCAGCCACGATGGCCGCCGATAAGATGAGCGGTTTCATCAGCGCCTCCTGCTCCGTTCATTCAGCCCGATCAGGCTTCCCATGATGTTCAAAGAACCGGTCCGCTGCGCCCGCACCATACCGCGCAGATACGCCCCTGCCGAAAGGATGGTGATCTCCGGATCGGCAACCTTGGCATCGGTGATCAGAACACAAAGCATCGCTGCATCCTCCTCAAGCACGCCCACGGCCTCATCCCAGGCAGATTGGTGGATACCCAACTCAGGTAGACGCTTCTGCGCGGCGATCACGAAGGAATGGAAATCCAGCCTGCCGCGCTTCTGTCGCTCGATGTCGAGCCACATCTTCATCTCTTCGGAACAAAGGCCGTACAGACGGTCACAGCCAAGTTTCTGAATGAATTTGGACTTGTGCGCCTCGCTGGCCACCCCATCCTGTCTTTCTAAGCAACGGACGCGGCCGCTAGGCTGCGGCCCAGAAACGGTGGATCGCGTGGGCTTGCCCACGCTCCGCGTATCGTTATGGTCGTTACAAGGTACTTCGTTAGAATCTTGAGTTGTATCTTGTATATGAGAGCGCTCGTTGTCGAGCGATCGATCATGCGTTTCGTGCAGCAAGTTAGACGCAGAAATCGTCAGCGCTTCGGCTTCAGCCTCGTGGTTCTGAAGCTCTTCGAGCGACATCCGATGAAGCGCCTGGCCTGACGGCCACCCTGCGAAATTCTGATGGATGCGCTCGACCTCTGCTGCCAGCCTATGACACCCGACCAGCTCGCGCAGGATACCTTTTAGGTGCCGCTTATGCGAGCTGCGCTGCCCTCGCAGGCGGGCATGAGCCCTGCGATCTGCCTCGATCTCGTCGCGCAGAGACAGAAACTCTTCGACGCGCGCGATCGCCACGCCGAAGAAGACGCCGCAACCGGAGAAGCCGGACCGCGCCCCATTGGCCATGGTCCGCTTCTCGATGAGCCCCGCGCGGACAAGCGCCGCCTCGTGTTGCCGGATACGACAGGCCGTGACGCCACGCTTGTGCGCGATCTCGTTCTGGCTGAGGTAACAGCAGGGTTCATCTACGCCGCACTTGAACGCGCTCGGCCTGGTCGACGCAATCATGGTGCGAAAGGTCATCATCGCGGCAGCACCGACGCCAAGGCAGGAAGCAACCGCGTCCACAAGCGCGACAAAGCCGTCACGCTCCATGCCGCGTGGAAGCGTTGGTTTGACGGCCTCGCACCGTCGGGCAGGCAAAGATTGGGGTACATGCATCTCTTCGTTCCTCGTTCGTCTGAAGCGAGGCGGCGGCAGGCAAACGTCTACAGGTCGCAAAAATGCGTTTTGACTTGCCTGCAAGGTTGGGAAGCTGATAGGCTAAATCATGATTACGGATGATTACGGGCTTGCCGGCCCTAAGTCCCTCAGCCCCCGTGGAAGGTTGCCGCCTTCGCGGGGGTTTTACGCTCTAAAGTCCTTGCTGCTCCTCTTTGTCACGGCCTTCCTGGCCGCATTCTTGCGCCCTTGGCGTACCCAGCATCGGCGATGCCAGCACCTGCGGTGATCAGTAATTCACCTGCTCGTAGCCATAGTTTCCCTGGTAGTCGGTCCACTCGATGAAGACGGCCCTCCGGTAGAGGCTCGGACAGCTTTCGCCCCAACTGGTGAGACCTTCGAATGCGTCCGGCAGTGACGTCACCGACCCGCTGTACCAGCTGAAGTCGCCCTGCACCCCATATGTGCCGACGCGGACCTTTTCGCTTTGGCGACAGTCGCCATCACCGCTTTCTCGTTGCCGGGCATACTCTACGTTGTAGACGCGGATGGAGCGAACGAAGTCATACTCAGCCCCGCTGATGTCGACATCGGCCACGCCGTTGTCATCGGCATAATCCGCGATCAGGGACAGCATCTCGTCCCGCTCCGACCTCGGGGGAAGCACCCCCTCGACAACTGCCGAGAATGGCGGCGGAGCCGAAGGTCTAGGCCTGCCGAACGCCTCATGAAGGAGCGGCAAAGCCCTCTCATCTTCAGGTGGGCGGTAGCCCACGCCCAAGGGGCAATTCCAGATCTGCAGGGGCGGCTCCACCGGCCAGGGCGTGATCCTGCTGATGAAGACAGATCGCGCCTCGTTGCACTCGGTGCTTCCGGGCCAGCCTCCCGCCAGACAGATCAGGATCGCGCAGTCTACTTGGTAAGCTTGCGCAGCGGGAGGTGCCGCCAGGAGTAAGCTCGTACAGGTCAGGGCGGTCGCGGCACCGCGCTTCATCGCGTGTCCAAAATATAACAAACCTTCTGGCTCCCTCGGAACTTCACTCGGCATGTCCCCGCCGTCGCTCCGCTCTCGGGATGGTCACAGCTGGGTGATCATCCTATAGCCGAGGGAGGCAAGGATAGCGCCAAACTTCCAGAGGAAGCGCTATTTGTCAAATACGCTTGATGTCACCTAGGCGCTTGTATCAGCTATAGGCGAATTTATGTCTTTTGGCGCTTTTTTCAAATTTGGGCTTTAACGTTGAAAAAAGTCGTGATTCAAGGATACGCAGCACCTGTCCAGAAAATCCCAACGACAGGTGTCAGCCAATGTGGAACCCACGCGTGATTACGACTGATGCAGTGCAAAACTTCCTCGAGAAGGGTGGCAAGCTCGACTACCGCCCGATTCACACCCCAAAAGGATGGAACTGGGAGCTCTGGGCTGTTCAGACGAACGGCGCGGCCAGCCCGGTCATTTCCTCGAAGACTGGCGAAGCCCGCGTCTTCAAGTCTTCCGACGCGCTGGTCAGCTTCCACATGCGCATCTTCCCCGACGCCGAAGGCGTCTGGGTGCCTGCCCCGAAATCTGGACAAGACGAAGACACCGAGTGATCGCCTCGGCGCTGCGCGCTGGCTGATCCTCCGACCGCTCTGCGGTTCTCTCCTCTCCCTCTCGATCCTTTCCGCATTCACCGTCGGCTCACCGCGCCTTGCGCTGGCTGAGCCCATGAATGCCACCGCGTTCCGGGCCGTCGCCGAAAACTGCGCGCCCGGTGTCGCCCCCTCCATCATGGAAAAGCTCGTCGCCGCCGAAAGCGGCTTCAACCCGTTCGCCATCGGCGTAAACGGACCGGATCGGGCGTCCTATGCGCCGCGCTCCGCCAATGAGGCCGCACAGATCGCCGCCCGCTTGATTGCCGAGGGCAAGTCCATCGACATGGGCCTCGGGCAAATCAACAGCGCCAACCTGTCCTGGCTCGGGCTGACGCCTGCCACCGTGTTCGATGCCTGCCGCAATCTGACGGCGGCGGAAACCGTGCTGCGCGACGGCTATGACCGGGCGCGCGATGCCGGAGCGGACCAAACGCAGGCCCTGTACCAGGCGCTTTCTTCCTACAACACCGGCTCTTTCACGCGTGGTTTCCACAACGGCTATGTGGCCCGCGTGCTGGGAGAGGGGTCCGTGACCGCCCCCTCGTACGACAAGCGGTCACCCTCCCTGAGCGACGACAAGGACAGCGCGAAACGATGGGACGTGTTCGGCGCGGCCACCGGATCGAACGCCTTGGTTTTCCAATAGAAGGACGCAACCATGAAGACCTTTCTGACCCGCCACCGGCGCATCGGCGCCCCGATGTTCCTGGCTGCGGTCCTGACCGCAGCGGCGCAACCCGCCGCTGCCGCAGGCTTCACCGACTTCCTGAACAACATCCTCGACGAGTTCGAAAGCGCCAAGCAGCCCATTGCCCTGATCGCCCTCATGTTCATCGGCGCGGGCTGGCTCTTCAACTTCGTCGACCTGCGCCGCGCCGCCTGGGCCGTTGGCGGTGTCGTCCTGATCTACGCCTCCTCCGAGGTGCTGAGCATGATCACTGGCTGACCGGCAGGAAGGGCACCACATGGAAAAGGTGAAGATGAACGAGGACGTGCTGTTCCTCGCCCTCACGCGCCCGGCGATGATCTTCGGCATCCCTGTCGAAGCCTTTGCCATGTGCTGCGGCATCGGCGGTCTGGCGATGATCGCCGCGGACTCGATCTTCTACCTGCCCATTGCGGTCCCCCTGCTCGGCGTCTCTCGCCTGATCGTCGAGCGCGATCAGAACGCTTTCCAAATCCTGTTTCGCTGGCTGGACACAAATGCCCGGTGCCGGAACCGGAGCCTTTGGGGGGGATCATCGACATCCCCCCTGCGTCTCCGCCGCCTCTACAAGATCGAGGAGATCGACTGATGGGCCTGCTCGACAAGATCAAGACGGAGAACACGGCAGACCGCTACCTTCCCTTCATCCGCCATTCGGACGCGCACACGATCATCACCCGCAACCGGGGTGCCTTCCAGATGCTGAAGCTGGAGGGCGTGTCTTTCCGCACGGCGGATACCCAGCTCATCAACACGCTGCACAACCAGCTCAGCCACGCCCTGCGCAACATCGCCGACGACACCGTCATGGCCTATGTCCATGTGGTCCGGGCCACCGATGACGACTATCCGTCCGGCACCTTCCTCACCGACCTCGCCCGCTGGATCGACGAGAGCTACCGCCGCCGCATCGAGGCCAAGCGCCTCTTCCGCAACGATCTGTATCTGACCGTCTACATGCAGCCCCGCAGCCTGCCCGGTGGTCGGCTGGCGAAGGGCGTCCGTCGTGCCCGAACCAGCCAGATCGAGGTGGACCAGGATCTTCTGGACGATCTCGATGACAAGACCACGCAGCTAACCCGCAGCCTCAGCCGTTTTCGGCCCCGGAAGCTCTCGATCATCAGGGACCATCGCGACCTGCTGATCTCCGAGCCTGCCAGCGTCCTGAAGCAGCTGATCTCTGGCCGATATGAGCCGGTCCCGCTGGTTCACGGGACCATTGGCAATGCGATCTACACTGATCGGGTAATCTTCGGGCGGGAGGCTCTGGAAATCCGCCATGCCGCCGCCAGCACCTATGGCGCGATGTTCGGCATCAAGGAATACCACGCCCGCACCCGCCCGAACATGTTCGACAACTTGCTGACGGCCCCCTTCCGCTTCGTCCTGACCCAGTCCTTCCGCTGCACCGCGAAGAACGAGGCCATGCGCCAGATGACCCTCAAGGAGGGGCGGCTGCGCAACGCGAATGACCCCGCCGTGTCTCAGGCGGACGAGCTGCGCGACGCCCGCGACGACCTGATGTCGGGCGAGTTCGTGATGGGCGAGCATAACCTGTCGCTGACGGTCCTGACCGAGGACGCGAAGGAGCTGAAAGCCCGCGCCGCCGATGCGCATAACCTGCTGTCGGAATCCGGGGCTGTCGTTGCCCGCGAAGACATGGGGCTTGAGCCGCAGTTCTGGGCGCAGCTTCCCGGCAACCACGCGCACCGGGCGCGGGTCGCGATGGTGACCAGCCGCAACTACACGGCCATGTCGCCGCTGCACAATTACCCGACCGGCCACCGGCACGGCAACGAATGGGGCGATGCGGTCAGCAAGCTCCAGACCAGCGCCGGAAGCCCCTTCTACTTCAACTTCCATGTCGGAGATCTCGGCCACACCTTCATCTGCGGCCCCTCCGGCTCCGGCAAGACGGTCGTGCAGACCTTCCTGCTGTCGCAGCTGGAAAAGTTCGGGGCCAAGCGCGTCCTCTTCGACAAGGATTACGGCGCCGAGATCTTCGTCCGCGCCTCGGGCGGCTCCTATCTCGATTTCCAGTCCGGTCGCCCGACCGGCTGCGCCCCGTTCATGGCGATCGAGCTTGATGCCGACGGCCAGGCTTTCATGGTCGAGCTGGTCAAATCCATGCTGGGCGGCGAGCGCGTCACCTTCTCGGCCGAGGACCTCCGGCGGATCGAGATGGCCGTCGCGAGCCTTGCCAACCTGCCGCGCACTGGCCGCACCGTCTCTGCCCTACGCGAATTGCTGGGGTTCGGCGGCGGCGCGGAAGATATCGGCAACCGGCTGGATCGCTGGCTCAGCAACGAACGGCTCGGCTGGGTCTTCGACAACTCCGAAGACACCATCGCCTTCGATGCCGACCTGGTGGGCTTCGACATCACGGCCTTCCTCGACGATCCGGAAATCCGCAACCCGATCATGATGTATCTCATGCGCCGGGTCGAAAACCTGATCACCGGCCAGCGCATCGCGATCTTCATCGACGAGTTCTGGAAGGCCCTGTCCGACCCCTACTTCTCGGACTTCGTGAAGAACAAGCTGAAGGTCATCCGCAAGCAGAACGGCATCATCGTGGCCGGGACGCAGTCAGCCTCTGACGTGGTGAACAGCCCCATTGCCCGCACGATCATCGAGCAATGCGCCAGCCAGATCTTCTTCGGCACCGACCGCGCCAGCCGCAAGGACCTGGTCGACGAGTTCGGCCTGTCCGAACGCGAGTTCCAGATCGTGCGCGACGAGCTGCCCCTCGGCCATTTCCTCATCAAGCAGGCGCAGAACTCGGTGGTCTGCGACCTCGATCTGTCGGGCCTCGATGACGTGCTGACAGTCCTGTCGGGCCGCACCGCCACCAACGCCATCATGCACGCGCTTATGCAGGACCACCCGGCCCCGAAAGACTGGCTCCCCCGCCTGTTCCAGAAAAGGAAGGACCTACGATGACAAGGCTCTCCATGCCCGCCGCTGCGCTGGCGATCTCCCTCTCGACTGCGGCTCATGCCCAAGGCGTGCCCGTGGTCGACACGGCGGCCATCGCCAACGCCAAGGCCGAGTTCGTCAAGGAAATCGCCCAGATGGTCGAAGAGCTGGAGCAGGCCAAGGCGCTCTATGCCTCGATCAACGGCCTGACCGACATGGATTCCATCGTCAGCGCTCTGAACTCGCCCGATGTTCGCGAACTGCTCGGGCCGGATGCCATGCAGATCGCCAGCGACTTCGACATTGATCTCGATGACCTGGGCGATCTGGCAGGCAAGGCGCAGGACGCGGCTGACTTCTCCGCGCTGGATGGGGCCAATATCGACGCCGACGATTTCTACCAGAGCGAGCTGGACCGCATTCGCAACCAGTCGGCCCGCGACACCGCTGTCGGGGATCGGATCGTGTCGCTCTCCGATGACCGGCTGGCGGGGCTTGAGCAACTGCGCAGCAAGATCGGCTCTGTCTCCACCCAGAAGGAGGTGGACGCCCTGAACGCCCGGATCGCGGTGGAACAGGCCATGCTCCAGAACGACACCAACCGCATTCAGGGCCTCGCCATGCTCCAGCAGGCCCAGGCCAAGGTCGAAGAGCAGCGCCAGACCGAAATCGCCGTACAGCGCCGCATGAGGGAAGAGGCCGCTTTCGAACGCCTCTATGGGCCCGACGCATTTTGAAGGAGATCACCATGACGCCCCAGAACCCCATTCTCGCGGCCTTGACCGCCACCGTCCTGCTCATGGGCTGCAAGGAGGAGGAGAACCGGACCGTCGACTATTATTCGTCCAACCCGGAAGAACGCGCTGAGATGCTGGCAACCTGCGAAGTCTCTGATCGGGCATCTGAGGACGCGAATTGCGTCAATGCCGATTTGGCGGAGCAGCAGGCCAAGCGAGACCAGGATCGCGAAGGCTTCCAAAAAACATTCGGGGACCCTTCGTTCGACTGAACCGGGACACGGAAGGACCGCCACCATGCTGCAAGCGCTCTACGACAATTTTGCTGACAGTCTCACCGACAAGATGAACGACATCAGCAGTACCATCTCTTCCGAGCTGACTGCACCGCTGACGGCGGCCCTGACGATCTACCTGTTTCTCTACGGCTGGGCGATCATCCGTGGCTCCATCCACGAACCGCTGATGGATTTCACCCTGCGCGGCGTGAAGCTGGCGATCATCTGGACCCTCGTGTCCAGCGCCGGCGATTACTCGTCCTGGGTCGGGGACACGATCCTCAACGGCATCCCCGATTTCGTGGAAACGCTGACCGGCGGCTCGACCGACCTGCCCTCCGATCCCGTCATGGCGATGGCCGGTAAATTGAGCCTCGAGGTTCAGGAGCATTACGGTTCCGGCCTTGCCGGCTCCATCTACGGATATGTCCTCTCCATCGTTCTGATCCTCATTGCCGTGCCGTTTGCCGCGTTGGCGTTTGTCGTCAGCTTGGTCGTGCACTTTGGACTGGCCTTGATGGCCGCGATTGGTCCGATCTTCATCGCCTTCGCCCTGTTCGACGTCACACGTGGATGGTTCTTCGCCTGGCTTAGCCAGTCGCTGAACTTCACCCTCCTGAAGCTCTTGGTGACGGTTCTCATGATGACGATCACGGCCTTCGTCGGGGACGTCTACACGAACTTCAACATCAACGACGGGGCCGCTTCGATCTCAGCCTTCATGGTCACGATGTTCTGCGGCACGATCTTCTTCTTCCTGCTTCCCTCCATCGCGGCGGCGCTGAGCGCCGGGGCCGGTGCCTCGACCGGCGCCGCGCAGCGCTTCGTGGAGCGGAAGCTTCTGGGAAATGCGGCACCCCGACAGGGAGGCAGCACCCCCCCCGCCAGTGGCTCCGCGACACGACAGAGCTGAGGCGGACAAATCCACCTCTTCCACGATTAGACTCCAAGGTTACGCGATGAAGAAACTTGTCCTCCTGATGGCCGTCCTCAGCATTTCGGCCTGCGCCACGACGACGCCGCTGCCGGATGTGAAAGGCTCGGTCGTCCGCCCTCTGAACCCGACCAAATGGGATTATCAGGCCGCCGTCCTCGATAAGCAGAAGGAAATCGGCGTCACGCCCCAAATCGCGGACACGCGGGAGGGAGACGACGCATGACGGTATCGCAGGATAAGGACCTTGCCGCCTATCTGAAGGAGGCCCGCAGCTTCGATTATGACAGCCGCCTCGCCGCCGAACGCTCCAAGCGGACGGCCTGGATCATCGCCGGGGCCGCCAGCGTCATGGCGCTGACCAGCGTCGCCGCTGTCGGCTTCATGGCTCCGCTCAAGGAAGTGGTGCCCTTCGTCATCCGGGTCGATCAAGCCAGCGGTGTGCCCGAGGTCATGACCCGGCTGAGTGACGGCGAAACCACCTATGACGAGGCCGTCACCCGCTATTTCCTCGCCCGTTATGTCCGCGAGCGCGAAGGCTACACCTATGCCGAACGGGAAGCGATCTTCCACGAGGTGACGCTGATGTCCTCGCCCGAGGAACAGGCACGCTTCTCGACCTATTACAACGGCTCTAACCCCAAGAGCCCGCAATACGCCTATGGCACCGACACCAAGGCCGAGATCAAGATCCGCTCGATCTCCTTCCTGAACGACGGACTGGCACAGGTCCGGTTCTACAAGACCGAGAGCAACGAGCGGGAAAATCTGACGACGCAAAGCCTCTGGGTCTCGACCATCGGCTTCGATTTCGACGCCGATGCGGAGATCAGCACCGAGGATCGTACGATCAACCCCCTGGGCTTCATCGTCAGCACCTATCGGGCCGACCCGGAGGTGACGGAATGATCCTGCGTACAGCCCTCATCACCTGTCTGGCGCTCAGCGCCGCCGCGCCTGCCTTAGCGCTCGACATTCCGAACCCGTCGCGTTCCGACAGCCGCGTCCGCTCTGTCAGCTACAACGAATGGGACGTGGTCCGTGTCGTCGGCACCCTGCGAACCTCCGTACAGGTCGTCTTCTCCCAGACCGAAGAAATCATCGACGTGGGCAGCGGTGACACCGTCGCCTGGGAGATCGTACCGCGCGGCAATATTCTCTACCTCAAGCCGCGCGAGGCCAACCCGCCTACCAACCTCCAGATCGCGACCATGCGCGAGGATGGCACCACCCGGACCTATTCCTTCGAGCTGATCGTCCGGGACGGCGCGATCACCAACAACTCCAAGGATGTCTATTTCCAGATCAGGTTTGCCTATCCGACCGACGAGGCCAACCGCCGTCGCGCCGAAGCCGCAGACCAGAAAGCGCGGGCGCAGGAAGAGGCCGCCAAGGCAAGGCTGGCGGAATCCGTGGCAACCTCCGGCTCGAAGAACTGGCGCTATCTGGTCGCCGGGTCGCATGACCTCCAGCCGTCGCAGGCCTACGACAACGGGGAAATGACGGTTCTGTCCTTCTCGCGGATGAACCGGATGCCCTCGGTCTTTGTCGTGGACAGCAGCGGCACCGAGCGCATGGCGAACACCACGGTCCGCAAGAACCAGATCATCGTGCATGACGTGGCCCCCGAAATGCGCCTGCGCCTCGGGAACCAGGTCACCGCTATCTACAACATGGGTCTGGGATCTTCGCCTGGTGGCTACACCGGCACCGGCACCACCAGCCACTCCGTGCAGCGCGAAATCATCGGACAGTGATCATGACGACTGAAGAGCAAGCACCGCAGGATGGCACACACGAACCCATGGACAACGGCATCGAGGGCGAGCGCGGCATCTCCTCGATCACCAGCGCGAAATCCGCCGGGCTCAACGAGAAGAACAAGAAATTTCTCGTCGCGGCTGGCCTGGTCTTTCTTGGCACGATGGCCTTCCTCCAATGGCCCTCCGACGAAGAGCCTGCGCCGCCCGAGGAAACCGAGCGCCAGCAGACCACGATCCGGCCTGGGCAGAATTTCGAGCCTGCGGAATTGCCCCAAGAACAGGAGCAGCAAGCCCAGCCGGAAAAAGCTGAACCCGAACCAGACGCGCCGGTCGGCCCGATCGAGCGCGTGCGCCGGGAAGAACAACTGGCCCCGTCCGAGCCGAGCGAGGCCGAACAGCTTTACGAGTCCTCGAAGCGCGCGCCCGTCATGGCCTATCAGGGAAACCTGACAGGGCTCGCCGGATCGGCTGCCCAAGCGGGCACCGATGCCGGGGCCAATCTCTTTGGCGGCTCGACCGAAGGCGCGGGCGGCAAGCTGACCGGCCTCGCGGCCGAGCTTGTCACCAGCGACCGGCAATCGGAAAAGGCCACCGTTCTCGCCCATCCGAACCTGACCGTGACACAGGGCACGACGATCCCCTGTTCGCTCGACACGGCGATGGATTCCACGGCCCCCGGCATGGTCCGCTGCACCGTGACCGACGATGTCTATTCGACCACCGGCGCGGTGATCCTGCTGGATCGCGGCACCCGTATCGTAGGCGAGTACAAGGGCGGGATGCAGCGGGGCCGCAAGCGCCTCTTCGTCATCTGGACCCGAGCCGAAACACCGAACGGCGTGATCGTGAACCTCGGCTCGCCCGGTGCCGATGCCCTTGGTCGTACCGGCTTCGATGGCGATATCGACACCCAGTTCTGGACCCGCTTCGGCGGCACGATGATGCTGTCGATCATCGACGATGCCCTGATCGTCGCCACCACCTCCGGCGATGGCGATGATGACTCCAATGAAAATTCCCGCGCGGCGGCGCGCAGCCTCGCCCAGACGGAGTTGGAAAGCACCATCGACGTGCCCGTGATCCTGCGAAAGAACCAGGGCGAGGAGGTCTCGGTCATGGTGGCCCGCGATCTCGACTTCTCCGACGTCTATCGGCTGAAATGATGAGTACGCCCGTCCTGCCGCAAGACAGGCCCGTGCCCCCGGCGCTGGCCTCTCACATGGCCCCGCTGTCGCCCTTCCTAGACCGCCATGACGTTCTGGAAATCTGCATCAACCGCCCCGGCGAGGTCTTCGTCGAATATGCCCAAGGGACATGGGAGCGGGTCGAACTGCCCGACCTGACCTACGCCTTCCTGACCGGCCTCGTCGCGACCGTGGGGACCTTCTCCCGACAGAAGGTCAACGAGACGACGCCACTCCTCTCCGGTTCCCTGCCGCAGGGCGAGCGCATCCAGATCGTGCTGCCGCCTGCCGTCCCGGCGGGCACTGTCAGCATTACCGTCCGCAAACCGGCGCAGCGGACCTTCACGCTCGATGAGCTTCTGGGTCAGGGCATGTTCGAGAGCGTCACCAACGCCCCTTCTGCCTTGTCTGGCGAGGATGAAGCCCTGCTTGACCATCACCGCAACGGCGACTGGAAGACCTTCCTGAACGCCGCCGTGCTGGCAAAGAAGAACATCCTGGTCTCGGGTTCCACCGGCTCGGGCAAGACGACCTTCTCGAAGGCGCTGATCCCGCTGATCCCGAACGATGAGCGGCTGATCACCATCGAGGACACCGTCGAGCTGGAGCTTCCGCAGCCCAACGTGGTACGGATGATCTATTCCAAGGGAGGTCAGGGCGAGGCCAAGGTCACGGCCCGCGATCTGCTGGAAAGCGCGCTCCGGATGCGGCCCGACCGCATCTTCCTGCAGGAGCTGCGCGACGCCTCCGCCTTCTACTACCTGCGCAACGTCAATACCGGGCATGGCGGGTCGATCACCACAATACACGCCGACTCCGCCGCGCTGGCCTTCGAGCAGCTGGCCCTTCTGGTGAAGGAAAGCGAAGCCGGGCGCGACCTCAAGCGCGAAGAGATCAAGGACATGCTCACCCAGATGGTCGACGTAGTGGTGCAGATCAAAAAGACCGCCGCCGGGCGCAGGGTAACCGAGGTCTATTTCGATCCCCACAGAAAGCTGGGGGGTGCCACATGATCGTCCAGAACTGGCATCGCCTTGGCACACCCGCGCGGGCTGCCGCCATCTCGGCCGCGGTCGTGTTCGCCGTGGCCGGGGGGCTCATCACCGCCGCCTATGTCATGCAGTGGGGGCTGAAGGTTCCGCTCCACCTGCCCCGCGACCTGTTGCTCTGGCCGCAGGCTGCGCTGGCCGGATACACCGATCCCGAGACGGTCAAATGGATCAAGCTCTCCGGCTATGCCGGGCTGCTGCCGACCATCGTCATCGCTGCCGCCATCCTTAAGGCGCAGCCGAAGCCGGACGTGCATGGCCGCGCCGAGTTCGCACGCGCCCGCGACATCCGGCAGGCGGGCATGAGATCGAAGGCAGGCCTCATCGCGGGCTTCACCGGCTCTCTGCCCTCCCGTCACTATGGCAAGCGGATCGACAAATGGGGCCGCGCAGTCGAGCAAGGCGGCGCGGTCAAGATCCAGAAGGCAGGGCATCTGACGCACAAGAACCTGCTGGTGTATGGCGGCGACGAACACGTCCTGCTCTATGCCCCGACCCGCTCCGGCAAGGGCGTCGGCGTGGTGATCCCGAACCTCCTCAACTGGCCGGACTCTGCCGTGGTCCTGGACATCAAGAAGGAAAACTGGACCCTGACCGCAGGCTTCCGCAAGGCAGGCGGCCAAGAGGTGTTCCTGTTCGATCCCCTAGACCCGGACGGTCGTACGCATCGCTGGAACCCGCTTTCGACGGTTCGGCGCGGCACCGATTACCAGATCGAGGATCTTCAGCGGCTGGCCGATCTGTTCATTCCGGTGGCCTCGAAAGACCCGTTCTTCGACCGGGCGGCACAGACGGCCTTTGTCGGCGTCGGCGGCTATCTGGCCGAAACGCCGGAACGGCCCTTCACCTTGGGGGAAATCTATCGCCAGCTCACCCTGACCCCGGACTTCGTCCAGACCTTCCGGAAGCGGATCGAAGTCAGGAAGGCCTCCGGGCGTCCGCTGTCGCTTCAGACCGTCTCGACCCTCAACGACTTCCTCTCAAAAAGCGAAAACACCTTCGAGAGCGTGAAATCCACCATCACCGCCAATCTTGGCGTCTTCGCCAACCCGATGCTCGACCGCGCGACCGCCGCCTCGGATTTCGCCTTCGCCGATCTGCGCCGCAAACGGATGACGATCTATGTCGGCATTACCCCCAACAACCTCGGTCGCCTCGGGCCGCTGATGAACCTCATCTTCCAGTCCTGCGTCGATGCGAACATGCAGGAGCTGCCCGAGCACAATCCGGCGCTGAAACACAAAATCCTGCTCTGCATGGACGAGTTCGCCTCGGTCGGGGAGCTTCCGGCCTTCAAGCGCGGCATCGGCTATTTTGCAGGTTACGGCATGAAGGTCCTGACCATCGTCCAGACCCCGGCCCAGCTGGCCGACATCTACGGCCAGGACGGCGCCGATGCCTACATGGACAACTCCGGCGTCAGCATCGTCTTCACCCCGAAGGGGGTGAAAGAGGCGCGCAACCTGTCGGAACGGCTCGGCACGCATGGCGTAGAGGCCCGCAGCGAGTCCAAGTCCAAATACCTCGCCAACCGCAAGGGCACGACCGTCAGCCACAGCGAGCAGAAACGCTCCCTCATGCTGCCGCAGGAGCTGCTGCAAATGGACCAGAGCGAGGCCCTGGTTTTCGTCGCCGGACACCCACCGATCCGGGCGAAGAAGATCAGGTTCTATGCCGAAGCGGCGCTTCTCGAACGCTCCAAGGTGCCGCCGCCCGTGGTTCCCAAGATCGACCGCAACGCCTTGGCTGAAGCTGTGGCTTCCCTGAGAGACGAGAACGCGATGCTGCGCGAGAGCGTCTCCACCCTGCAGACCAACTTCGACAAGCTGGCCGGTCTGAAAGCCTTCCAAGCCGCGAACGTCGCCAATGGCGAACCTGCCGAAGTGCCGATGACCGACGAAGAGATCGCCAACCCCGACGGCATCTCCTTCGACCGGCTGGCACTGAGCGGGCAGAAGGCACAGGCGAAAATCAAGGAGCTGAACAAGGCCGGACAGGTCGGAACACGCAAGGGCGCGGCGGACATCCTCGCCGCCCTCGGCTGTGACGTCGCCCCCGCCAAAGCCGAAAGGAAACGGAATGCCTGAGACGGACAAGAGCACGAGCTTCACGCTCTCCTATGCGCATATCGACAAGGAAGAGCGCTTCACCTCGGCCGCCGCCGCAGGGCGTGCCTTCGCGGATGCCGATGCCAGCCAGCACCCGCGCGTGATCGAGGCCACGGATAAAGGCGCGCGCACCGTCGCCCACACGGTCACCATCGGGAGGGACATCCAGAAGTCCGTGCCCACGCTCGACAGCGTCCGCAAGGATCTCACCGACCTCAACCGCGATGGCGCGGCCCCTTCCCGCATGACGCAGACCAACATGGACTTCTGGACCGGCTATCATGATCAGATCGCGGAGAAGGCCAGCCCGGAAAAGCAACCCAAAGACCACGGCTCGATCACGCCAAACGAGAGACCAAAGGCCAAACCGGATCAGGATCGCTTTGACCTGCCCGTCAGCTACCACGACAGGTTTCTCGTCACGAAGGCGAAGGGGCAGCAGGACCTCTACCGTTCCTATGATGACGCCCGGCCTGCGATCATCGACAAGGGCGACCAGCTCAGCACCCGCAATGCGGATCGCGGGACAGCAATGGACATGATCGAGCTTGCCTCGCATCGCGGCTGGCAAGGCCTGAAGGCGAAAGGGCCGGAGGAGTTTCGGCGCGAGATGTGGGTTGAAGGCACTGCCCAGGGCCTGAAGGTTCAGGGCTATCGTCCCACCGAAAAGGACCAGGAAGAAGCCAACCGCCGGTCCCAGATGATCGGAGAACGCGCCATCGAGCGGACAGACCGCGCGCCCATTTCCGCCAATGGCAAAACGCCCGACCGCGAAGACCAGCATGCCGCGCCACGCCAAAGCTACTCTGACGGCATCTCCGGCAAGATCACCGACATCGGCACCACTCCCTATCGCAACCGCGAAGGGGCGGACCCCGTGCCCTTCGTCGCCCTGACCAACACGGCAGGCAAGGAAGAGCATATCTGGAGCGTCACCCTTCCTGCTGCGCTCGAAAAACATGACCTGAAAGTCGGCGACCGCGCGACCTTCTTCTCTCCCGGCGTCGAGCCCGTGACCTACAAGACCAGGGATCAGAAGACGGGAGAGGAAGTCGAACGCCAGGGACACCGCCGCCTCTGGGACGCCAAAGACATCGAGCGTGAAACACCGCCGCAACGGGCGTCACAGGGAAAATCTGCGGCAAAGGCAACCACTGAGGAAACACCTATGGCCGACAAGCAGCGCGAGCAGGACACCAAATCCGATCGGCTAGAAGACCGCATCAAGCGCTACGAACCGGGGGATCATGCCGCCAAAGGTCCGGCCAGCGTTCTGGCCCAAATGGACGCGCGGCTCCGGGCTGAAGGGGTTTCGGAAAAGGACCGTGAGACTGCCCGCGACTATGCTGCCAAGCTGCTATCTCAAGGCATGAAGGCCGGAAGGCATATCCCCGTCCAGAGGCTCGCCAACGTCACCAAGGAGCAAGAGGCCCAAGTACACGGAGCGACCACCAAAGAGGCGAGAGTTGTTCCTGAGCGCAAGATATTGGATCAAACCAAGGGTAGCCGCTCTAGATAGAGCGAAGTATCGACTTCACATAGTCGTCAGCTTCCAGCAACTGGAGGGCTTCTTCCTACTTGACGGCCGACCGCCGGGAAGTGTTTATCGTCGATGGACGAAAGGAAACTGTGTGCTCGGTAGGGTCTTCATCATTCTTGTTGCATTGCAGCTCGTTGTGACGAGTGCATTTGCGCATGTGATGCCGATGGCCGAACATTGTGCAGAGCCTGCGGCTCAGCACGTGCATGGTGACGAAATATCCGTTCTTCAGGATCAGGTGGTCGACACTGCATTCGAGACTGAGCAGCAGCCCAAGCCAATGGGACTGCTTCATTGTGCCAGCGTTGCTTGCACAGATCAGTCTGGAAATACGTCTGCTGTCGACCTGCACAAAGATTTCCGGATCGCGGACCTGAATCCAGCCGAACCGAGCATGCCTCTGCAGTCCGTTCTTCGTTCCTTCCTTCGGCCTCCTCTGGCCTGAGCGCGCCTGTCCGGCGTTGATTGCGGCGTGCCCGAGCGGCTATGTCTGGCAATCCGATCATTTGCGGCCTTCTTCAGGTTCTAACCTCTGGCCCACCTGATCCTTCTCCCTCCCTTCGCTGCTCGGCAGTGATCTCCTCTTTGCGAGGCCATCTTTTTGGTCCGCGCTCACGGAAAACACATGAAACACACGAACTTCCTGCGGCCTCTCGCCGTAGTGCTGGGGCTTGCCCTCGGCCTGCCCGCGCAGGCTGGCACCTATGACATCACTGTCGACAAGGTCCGGATTGACACCGGAACCTTCAAGAAGAACGGCATCGGCTACAACAACAGCCAGACCCCGACCATCCTGCACTTCCAGGAAGGCGAAGACGTCGTCATCCGCGTGAAGAACAATCTGCGCGAAAGCACGTCCATCCACTGGCATGGCCTGATCCTGCCGTTCCAGCAGGACGGCGTGCCGGGCATCAGCTTTAACGGCATCAAGCCCGGCGAAACCTTCACCTACCGCTTTCCGATCGAACAGGCCGGCACCTACTGGTTCCACAGCCATTCGGGTTTCCAGGAGCCCGACGGCGCCTACGGCGCCATCGTGATCGCCCCGAAAGGCGGCGAGGCCGTGCCGACGGACCGCGACTACGTGGTGCAATTTACCGATAAGCATCCGCATAGTGGATCGCGCATCTTCCGAAACCTGAAATCTTCGGCAGACTACTACAACCGTTCGCAGCGTACGGCGCAGGATCTCATCAAAGACGCAGGTGCGGAGGGTCTGAAAGCCGCCCTTCAGGATCGGAAGATGTGGGGCGCCATGCGTATGATGCCCACGGATATCGAGGATGTTCAGGGCTTCACGCCGCTGATCAACGGGGCCAGCACCCAGCAGAACTGGACCGGCATCTTCAAGCCCGGCGAAAAGGTGCGCCTGCGCCTGATCAACTCCTCGGCGACGACCTATTTCGACGTGCGCGTGCCCGGCCTGAAAATGACGGTGGTGCAGGCCGACGGCAATGACGTGAAGCCGGTCGTGGTGGACGAGCTGCGCATCGCCGTGGCTGAAACCTATGACGTGATCGTCCAGCCGCGCGAGGCCAAGGCCTATTCGATCATCGGCGAAAGTGCGGGCCGCACCGCGATGGTGCGGGGCACCCTGGCACCGTCCGCAGGCATGGTCGGACCCTACTACAAGATGCGGCCACAGCCTCTGCTCACGATGGCAGACATGGGGGGCATGATGTCCGGGATGGATCATTCGGGAATGGACATGGGCGGCATGGACATGTCCGGGATGGACCACTCAGGCATGGACATGAGCGGGTTCGACATGTCCGGGATGGATCACTCCGGCCATGACATGAGCGGCTTCGACATGTCGGGCATGGACCATTCCGGGATGGATATGGGCGGCATGGACATGTCCGCTGGCATGCCCGTCGTTCCTTCTGAAGGCGCACCGGGCGCTGCCTTCTATGCACCGGGCAGCGGGCTGATCCCGACGGCGGCCAATGGCGGCAAGTTCCTTGGCTACGAAGACCTCACGGCGCGCAAGCCGCTCTACCGCGATCGCCCCGCCACCCGCGAGATCGAGATCCGCCTCACTGGCAACATGGAACGCTACATCTGGTCGATCGACGGCGTGAAATACGAGGACGCCGATCCGATCCGCCTGAAGTATGGCGAGCGTGTCCGCTTCAAGTTCGTCAACGAAACCATGATGGCGCATCCGATGCACCTGCACGGGATGTGGTCGATCATCGACACCGGCAAAGGGGCATACGACCCAGTGAAGCACACGGTCAGCGTCGCACCCGGAACGACGCTCTACACCGAGACCGAAGTCGATGCCCCCGGCCAGTGGGCCTTCCATTGCCACCTCTCCTATCACATGGCCGGCGGCATGTTCCGCAAGGTCATCGTCGAAGGCGGCCCGTCCTGATGGGCGCGTATTCCAAGGAAACCAATCACATGAAAAAACGACTGCTTGGAATGGCCCTCGGGCTTCCGCTCGGGCTGGCTTTCACAACTTCTGCGGTGGCAGAGCCGGGAATGTCACCGACCGTCTGGGGCGTGCGGACCGACAAGCTCGAATACCGGATGGGCAATGAGGAGAACTCCTTTGCCTGGGAGTTCGAGGCCTGGACGGGCAATGACGAGCTGCGGCTCGTCTGGAAGAGCGAAGGCGCGAAGATCGAAGGTGGCGATTTCGAAGAGATGGACAACCAGATCCGCCTCCAGAAGCCGATCACCGATTTCTTCGATGGCTTCATCGGGGTCGCCGCCTCCACGCCGGACGGCGCGCCCGAGCGCTACTATGGCGCTTTCGGCGTCACTGGCCTCGCGCCGCAATGGTTCGAAGTCGAAGCGGCGCTCTACGTTTCCGAATACCCCTACCTCGGGGCGGAGGTGGAGTATGAGGCTCTGCTGACCAACCGGCTGATCCTGACGCCGTCTCTCGAAGTCAGCCTGCCGCTGGCGGATGATCCCGCGCGCGAAATCGCGGCGGGCGGCGGCTCTGTCGAGCTGGGACTGCGACTGAGCTACGACCTGATCGGCCGCAGCGTGTCGCCCTATGTCGGCGTGAACTACGAACGCGCCTTCGGCGGCACAGCCGACATTCTGCGCGATCATGGCCATGAAGTCGACGAGCTGACCGGCGTCGTCGGCATCAACTTCATGTTCTGATTTTTCTGCGCCCTCTCGGCTCCTCCGAAGCCGCGGAGAGGGCGCAGCCTTTTCAACCTGAACCAACCAAGGGAGCACCCCAATGAAACTTCGTACTATCCTGACGTCCGCCGCACTGTCGGTCGGTATGGCCCTGAGCGCAGGCGCTGCATTGGCCCACGGCAAGGGCATGATGACCATGCCGGGCAACGGCCAGACGGTCGGCGCGGACACCAAGGTCATGCACCTGATGTTCACCGATCCCATGCAGATCACCACCGTCACGATGGCCGCACCTGACGGTAAGACCTACAAGATCAACGGTCCTGCCGCGAACCAAGCCGTGAAGACCTGGGAAGGCCAGCTGCCCAAGCTCGCTCCGGGCACCTACAAGATCGACTGGCGCGGTATGTCGCCGGACGGCCACCCGATGAATGGCAGCTTCGCGTTCAAGGTCGCGAACTGATCATGGGCGGAGTTCTTGCCGCACTGGAACCGGTGCAGATCGCCTCGATCCTCGTCAAGGCGGGGATGTATGTCAGTGTCCTGCTTGCGGCGGGCTCCGTGATCAACCTCTGGCTCCTGACGGAGCTGGATGCCGCTGCAAGCCGTCGCCTCAGGCGGCTTGCAGCATGGTCAGCCGTCGTTGGCATTGTGTTCAGCGCGCTGAACATTCCGCTGCGGGCGGCTTTCTTCTACGGGGGCTTCGGCGGCGCGCTTGATCCGATGATGCTTCAGGTCGCGCTCTTCAGCCCGCTCAGCCTGTCGGTGGAGGCCGACATTCTCGGCCTTCTGGCCATCGCGACCATCGCGCTCAATCGCGGTTGGACACGACCTGTGGCGGTCCTTGGCGTCATTCTTGTTGCCATCAGTTTCGCGCTGCGTGGTCACGCGACCGGAGATCCGAGGCTGGCGCTTTCGACGCTTTTCGTCATCCACATCCTGGCCGCGAGCTTCTGGATCGGGGGCTTCTATCCGCTCCATGACATGGCTGGCCGCGGCAACGAGGCAGCCGTGCGCACTGTCGAACGGTTCGGTCAGGCAGCGCTTGTCATGGTCGGGCTGCTTGTCGTGGCGGGCGTCGTGATCCTGGTGATCCTGGCGGGCGATCCGATCGCGGTCCTGACCCAACCGTGGGGGCAGTTCCTGACGCTGAAACTGGCAGTCGTGGCCCTGCTTCTCGGCCTCGCTGGGCTGAACAAGCTTCGGCTGACCCCGGCCCTGGCCGAGACCGGAAACCCCGGCCCGCTGAGGGCGTCAATCCGGTGGGAGGTCGCGGCCTTCCTCGTGATCCTACTGGTCACTGCCACCTTCACATCCACGGTCGCGCCGGAGCACGTTGGCTAAGCCAGAAAGACACCGGGGGCGTTGCGACGACGCCCCCGTTTCTCATCTCAGCCCCCGAGGGCGCGCAGGCCCATCCAGAGGCCCATCACGATCATCATCAGGTTCTCGGTCAGGGAAATGAAGCCGAGCGGCACGTTGGAGTTCCCGCCGACGCAGGCACATTTCAACTCTCGCTTGTCGATGTAGACGGCCTTGAATACGCTGACCGCTCCGACGGTCCCGATGAACAGCGCAACGGGCGCGGAAATCCATGTCAGGACGCCCGCAGTCATCAGGATGCCAGCCAGCGCCTCGCCGTAGGGATAGACCTTGCCGTAGGGCACCCAACGTTTCGCCAGCAGGTCGTAGTTCAGGAACATGGTCGAGAACTGCTCGACGTCCTGAAGCTTCTGGATCGCAAGCACGGTCATGGACAGCGAGATGAACCACTGGAAGCTCTGCCAGGTCAGGATGGTCCCGTACTGATGCCACGCCAGCCCGAGCGCCAGCAGGGCACAGACTGCAAAGATAGCGATGACAGGTCGATACGTCGTGTCGCTCTGGTCTTCCTTGGGCGGATCGATCCCGAGGAAAATGCGCAGGTCGTCATGACCTCCGATCCGTTCCCCGTCGATGAAGGTCTGCGGCGTGGTCTTGACGTCATGCTCGCGCTTGAAGGCCTCGGTCTCGTCCTTGGTCTTCAGGTGGTGATCTTCGACGGTGTAGCCCTTGCGCTCCAGCAAATCTTTAGATTTTAGACCAAAGGGGCATGTGTGCTCAGGCATGACCATGCGGTAGAGAACGGCGGTTTTCGTGGTATCTTTTGGCATGATCATCTTCCTCAATTCGTGCAGGCGTACTGACCGCGGAAACCGGCTTCGTAGTCAGGACCCGCGCTGATGACGAAGTCCTGGAGGCCATCATCTTCCGTGTCGCGCACCTGTATCGTGATCGGGTCAGCCGTGAAGCTTTCTCCCGCACCATCGAGGCGGACAAGATCCCCGCTGATCTTGACCAGGGCAGTGTCGTTGCCGGACGCGAACACCGGCGGGCTCGTTTCAGTGTAGGTGAAGCTGCACGCGACCCCATCCGGGAAGACCTGGGCGATATCTGCCTGCGTCAGGAACTCCGGATCGACCTTGGAAACGACCTCGCTGGACAGGGCGTCTTGAGCGGATTTCAGTTCGGCAGCCGGTTCCTCCCCGGCGGGGGTCGCCTCTCCATTCGCCGATATATCCGCGATCAGATAACGCATCTCCGCGATTTCCTTATCCTGGGCGTAGATGATGTCATCGGCCAAGGTGCGCACTCTGGGATCGGTGAGTTCTGCACGGGACGACGTCATGATGGCGATTGAATGGTGTGGGATCATCGCCCGCATGTAGGCGCGGTCCTGCACAGTTACCTGACTGCGCACCAGCCAGAGCGCCCCTGCGAAAACGATGATGGAGCCAGCAAAGATCGCAATATTGAGCGTGCGGTTCTTGTACATGCCGAGCATGAAGGCCAGCATGACGAAGGCCATGACCGCCCCCATGACGATGGCCATATAGGCGCGTGTTTCTGACCAAAAGATATGGCTGACCAGATACGTGTTCAGGTACATCAACCCGAACATCAGGACCGTAGACACGGCAATCATCAGGAAAAAGCGGGAATAGGCCATCGTCACCTCCGAGTTCGTTTAGGGGAATAACAACCTTCCAGTGGGTGGATGTTCCCTAAAAGTTGACTTTTTTCGGCCTATTCCTGCTGAGTTCTTTCACGTTGATAGGCGCGTTCGCGCTCGGGCCAGGTGGATTTAATGTAGTCGAGGATCGCTCGGATCTCCGCATCGGTCAGCGCGTCGCCAAAGCCGGGCATGTCACTTGCATAGCCCCCGCCGACCACCGCGGCAGTCCCGTCCCGCGTGATGCGGAACAGGATCTCGTCGCCATGATGCCAGGTGTGGCCCGTTGCATCATGGGGTGGCGCGGGAAGGCGGCCGTCGGGGCCGGGGCTGTGCCAGTCCGGCTGCCCCTGAAGTTCTGCCCCATGGCAGGATGCGCAGTTCTCCTGATACAGAGCTGCGCCATCCATGCCTTCCTCTGCCGCAACGGCCTGCGCCCAGCTTGCAAGAATTGCTGCAAGTGCGATCAGGCCCTTCATGTGACCATGATCCAGTTCGTCATGCCCGACGCTGCGTGCCCCAGCATGTGGCAATGCAGCAGCCACTTTCCCGGATTGTCGGCAACGAAGGCAATCTCCGTCGTCTCGTCGGGCATGACCAGAACCGTATCACGCAAAGGGCCAAGGCTGCCGTCCGCCTTGCGCACCCGGAAATGCATCCCGTGCATGTGCATCGCGTGCGGGAAGATCGTGTCATTGGTCATGCGGATGCGGGCCGTTTCTCCGCGCGACAGGGTGGTAAAAGGTGTCTCCCCCAGCCCAGCCTGTCCAGCAAGGGCCCAGAACTGTCCTTTCTGAACCAGCTCCTGCCAGCCCAGCCTTTGCCCGTTAAAGGTTGCGCTCTCCACGCCGCGCATCGCACCGCCCTGTAGCGGCATCTCAAGGACAGACGCGGAGTCGATGCCTGTGACCTCCATCCCCGGATTGCGCGGCAAGGGCTGAGGCGCACCGCGCGGCACTGACGCGGCACGTCCTTCGACAGAAACTTCAGCCAGTACGCGCCAAGTATCATCCGCTGAGGCAAAGAGAAGTCCTGCGGTTTCCCCTTCCTCGGCGGTGACATCGACAATCAGATCCATGCGCTGTGCCGGCGCAAGCACAAGCGTATCCGTCACCGGTTCTGGCGTATCGAGAGGCATACCGTCTAGAGCCACCGTCCAGCCGGTCAGCCCTTCCAGTTTCAGACCGAAGATCTGGGCATTGGCCGAGTTGATCAGCCGCAGCCTCAGCCGCTCGTTCTGCCGGGCTGGAAGCCTGTAATCATAGCGCCCGTTCACGCCCACGAGGTTGCCGATCTGGCCTCCGTGGCTGCGCGTCATCGGCGCTGCGAAATCATCGACAAACAGGCCCGTGTCGGGGTCCAGCAACCAATCGTCGATCATCAGGACTTCGTCCCGATCCACATCAGGCGGCGTCGCCTCTTCGATGATCAGGGCTCCGGAAAGCCCCCGCGCGACCTGTTCCATCGAATTGGTATGGGCGTGATACCAGTAGGTTCCCGCATCGGGCAGATCGAAGGCATAGTGGAAACTCTCGCCGGGCGGCACCGCGTTCTGGGTCAAACCCGCGACACCATCCATGGCGTTGTCGATACGGATGCCATGCCAATGAACCGAGGTCGGAACCTCCAGCGTGTTCACAAGTCGCCGCTGCAACCGGCTGCCCTGAGCAGCGCGGATGACCGGGCCAGGGATCGTCCCGTCGTAGCTCCAGACCGGCGTCGCCGGATAGCCATCCGGGGCAAGCTGCACAGTAGCTGCCCTGGCGGTCAAGAGGGGCATGTCCTGAGCCTGTACAGGGCGTGCCAGCGGCGCCAAGGTCAGACCTGCGCAGAACGCACGTCGCGTCATTTTCATTTCAGTTGATCCCGTTTGCGCGCTGTACTTCGCGGATGTAGGCGATGATCGACGTCACATCCGCACGGGTCACCCCGGGCTGCGGCGGCATGTCTCCGAATTTCCAATGGTGCGCGCGTACGCCATTCGCAGCCGCCATCTGGAAGGCCATGTCGCCATGATGCGACGGTTCGTAGATCTTGTGAATCAATGGCGGAGCGAACCCCATTTTCCCGGCGGCATTGTCACCATGGCAATCAGCGCAGACCGCATCGAAAGCCCGCTTCCCCATCGTCCCCTCGGGCGACAGCGTATCGGGAAGAGTGACGGCAACCATGGGCGCGCCCTCCGCTGGCGCCATGGTTTCCTGCACGGGGGCGGTTTGCTCGGAGGAGCGAGTGACTGCATAAGCACCAAGCGCCACGACAAGAATCGCGGCCCCGGCGAGGGTGAATTTGTTCATGATAGTATCCTGACCCTGCACGGCTTTGCGGGCCGCGCGCTCTGATGATGGGTCGATCGGAAACGACCCAGGTTCAACTGGAGCTGGCTCAGGCGCGAGGAGGCGGGAGGTCAAGGGACAGACTGATCGTCGTGCCACTTCGTGGCTCCGGCCACGCATGACGGAGGCGTGGCGGGTTGGCGCTATGGAGAGGCTGACTGGTATCGACAAGGGCCCAGCCTGCGCAGGTCGCCATGTCAGAACAAGGCGCGTCGACCTGGTGCCGGTGCGCCGGGGCCTGCTGATTTGCATCGATGATCGCCTCTGGGCAGGCCGCGCATTCATGCATCGCGGGCCCAGCCGCAGACATTTGCGGGAAGGCAGCCAGCATCACGAGGCTGGTCAGGACGATGATGGCGAGCAGGCGCATGGGGACCTTTCGTCGTCAGCCAGCAAGATGGGATCTCGCGACACAATGGTCACTACTGTCCCCCGTACACTGCGTTTTCCAGGCGTGTACACCTATCCCGCAGACTGCGGTCTGCCGACTATAACCTTGTTTCAGGACTACGTTATTCATCATTCATCGCGGTTGCCATACTGCGGAGCGAGCCAATTCGATAGATAGCTCCTCTCGAAGAAGAAGACAGTGAAGATCCCCGCGCCGGCGAGGATGACGATCATGGGATCGCTCTGCAACTTCATTGCCGTAAATGCAGTTAGCACGATGGCGTCGAAGCACAATGCCGCTATCAAAATCGGACTCCGGGCTCCGATGTCTTCCCGGCGGAAACGCCATACGCCCCAATGGACCACCATGTCCATGACCAGATAGAAGAACGCACCGAGTGATGCGATCCGGCCTAGGTCAAAGAACACTGCCAGCCCTGAGGCAACCACCACCGTATAGACAAGGGTGTGGCGCTGGATCGGGCCCGTCATGCCGAAATGGCTGTGCGGGATCATCTTCATGTCAGTCAGCATGGCCAGCATTCGCGACACCGCGAAAACACTGGCTAGGACGGCCGAAGCAGTGGCCACGACCGCGAGCAAGACGGTCAGGAGGAACCCCGCCTCGCCAAGGGCGGGCTTAGCGGCCTCGGCCAGAGAATAATCCCGAGCGTCAACGATTTGGTCGATGGTCAGGCTCGAACCGACGCCGAAGGCCACTAGGAGGTACACCACGACACACAGCGCGATCGAGATGGCGATTGCCCGGCCGACGTTACGATGGGGGTCGGTGATCTCAGCGCCGCTATTGGTGATTGTCGTGAAGCCTTTGAAGGCCAAGATGGCGAGTGCGACGGAGGCCATGAACCCAGTGGCGCCATGGGCACTGATGTCTTCCGTGCCCGCAGCGAAGTCAAACCCGCTTGACCAAAGAGCTGCAAACCCGAAAATGGCAATACCGCCGATCTTGATCGCAGCCATCACCAGAGAAAAAAGACCAATCGAACGGTTTCCCGCGATATTCACCAGGAATGCGAATAGGATCACGCCTACCGCCAAGATCGGCACCAGTGGTCCACCGTCAATGTTGAAAGGACGCAGAAGGTAGGCAGCGAAGGTCCGGGCGACTAGGCTTTCGGCGATGACCATGCTCAATGCCATCAACAGAGCAGCACCAGCGGCCACTGCTCCGGGGCCGTAGCACTTCTGCAGGATCATCGCGATGCCCCCTGCCGAGGGCCAGGCATTCGACATCTTTACATAGCTGTAGGCACTGAAACCGGTAACAATTGCGCCGACGATGAAGGCGATTGGGAACAGGGTCCCTGCCAACTCGGCAATCTGGCCAGTCAGGGCAAAGATGCCAGCACCGATCATGACCCCAGTACCCATCGCAACCGCGCCGCCGAGTGTGATCGAGCCAGCCTTGTAGTCGCCGCCCCCATGGTTGTGTTTCATGATGACACCTCCGTTATCGGGGAGCGCTTCAGCGCCTTGTCGCCGAGGTGGGATGTTGCAATCAACGCGGCGAGGGAAATCGCGGCGTTAGTGAAGAAATCGTTCATGTTTTCGCCCATTTCTGGCTATTGAAATCGTCAGATAGCAGCAACCACGCCAGCCAGCCTGTCACGAACCTTGCCCGCTACGGCGGAGAGTTCGGTGTTTTCGATGGCCTGCATCGATGCCTGCGGATCGACGGCCGAGACTTCGACGCCGCCGGGTATTTTGCGCAGGATCACATTGCAGGGCAGCATCGCACCCACCTTGGGTTCCAGCCCGATTGCCTGCCGAGCCATCCCGGGGTTGCAGGCACCAAGGATCAGGTAGCCATCCATGTCCTTGTCGAGCTTCTTCTTCATTGCCGCCTTCACGTCTATCTCTGTCAGGACGCCAAAGCCCGCGTTGGCCAGCGCCTGCCGTGTGCGAGCTTCAACCTCGTCTAGGTTGGCGCCCTCGAAGAAACGGTCGATTGAATAACTCATCTGACTTCATTCGGCTATTTGCGCAGGTACTTCACAAGTGCCGCGATTGCGAGCACAACCAGGATCAAGATCAGGATCATCCAGATCCCGCCAATTCCCATTCCGAATCCGCCCATCATGTTTCACCTTCCTTTGAGCCCCGAACTCGCGAGCTTGATCTACTGGGGGGAGCAATTTTTTGGGGAATGAATGCAGGGACGCTTGCAGCATAGCGCTCCCAAGCTTCGCCGAAACTGGCGCGACTGTCGGCTTCCTCGCTCCTCGCCAGGCGCACATACATCCACACCAAAACCGGAAACATCGCGAGCGTCAGCAGAGTCGGCCACTGCACGAGAAATCCAGCCATGATGAGAATGAATGCTGCGTACTGCGGATGGCGAATCCTTGCATAGGGTCCTGTCGAGGCCAGGCGTCCTTGCCGCTGCGCCGTCCAGAGATGATGCCAAGCCACAGAGAGCAGCCAGAAGCCGGCACCGACCAGGAAAAAACTTAGGAGGTGAAATGGTCCAAAGTGTGGATTGGTGCGCCAGCCCATGATCATCTCTGGCAAATGCCCGCTGTCGTGAGCGAACCAGTCGATACCGGGCCAGTGCGATTGCAGCCACCCGGAAAGCACAAAGATCGTCAGCGGGAAGCCGTACATCTCAGCGAAGAGCGCGACAATGAACGCACTGAATGCACCGAAGCTTCGCCAGTCCCGCGCAGTTTGCGGTTTGAAGAAGCTAAGGGCGAAGATGATAAACACCGCCGAGTTGACGAAGACGAGGAACCAAAGACCATAAGAGGCGCCGGTATCTGTCATGATTTGTCATCTCCGTGGCCGTGGCCTCCGTGCCCCCCATGCATAAAGAAGTGCATGCCCACGCAAACGAGTAGCGGCAACCAGAGGAGCCAATCGCTCGCGAGTATGTGGACCCGATGTTCGTACCCCAGAAGCACCCCGGCAATCCCCAGGGCAACGATGAGATAGACTCCGCCTCGCGAACGCCAGAAGGAAGGAGGTCTCGCCTCCTCATTGCTTTTCTTCTCGTCGATGTGCTTGGTATGTAGTGCCATTTCCGCACCTCTCTCGTTCAGATACTTGTCTTGCGAAGTCGCAAGGAATTGAGCACCACCGAGATCGACGATGCGCTCATGGCGAAGGCGGCAAACATCGGACTGATCAGGATGCCGAATAGCGGGAAAAGCACACCGGCAGCGATCGGCACGCCGGCGGCGTTGTAGATCAGCGCAAAGAAGAGATTCTGACGGATATTGCGCATGGTTGCGCGGGCGAGACGGCGAGCCCGGACGATGCCGTCTAGGTTGCCCTTGACCAGCGTGATCCCCGCGCTCTCGATGGCGACATCCGCTCCGGTTCCCATCGCGATCCCGACATCGGCCTGAGCCAACGCGGGGGCGTCGTTGACGCCGTCTCCTGCCATCGCGACACTCCTACCCTCGGACTGCAACTCCCTGATGATCCGCGCTTTGTCTTCGGGCAGCACGTCCGCCCGGATTTCGTCGATGCCGAGCCTTGAGGCGACGGCTTTTGCCGTGCGCTCATTGTCGCCAGTCGCCATGATGATGCGAAAGCCAAGGTCGTGAAGCGCCTTCAGTGCCTCTGACGTCGTCTCCTTCACCGGGTCGGCAACACTGACCATACCCGCCACCCTGCCTTCTACGACCACGAACATGACCGTTTCGCCTTCGTCACGTCGTGCGTTCGCCTTATCGGCCAGCTCGCCAGCGTCGAGACCGAGATCCTGGATCAGCTTGAGGTTCCCGAGCGCGATGCGTTTTCCGTCGACCGTTCCCATAACCCCCTTGCCGGTGACGGCTTCGAAATCCCCGGCGTCGCCAAGTTTCATACCCCGCTCTTGCGCGCCCTCCACGATGGCCTCGGCGAGCGGGTGCTCAGAGCCCTTTTCAAGCGTGGCCGCCAACCGTAGCACCTCGGCTTCGTCATGGCCTGCTTCCGGCAAGATGCCGACCAGCCGCGGTTTGCCCATGGTCAAAGTGCCGGTCTTGTCGACGATCAGTGTATCAATCTTCTCGAACCGCTCCAGAGCCTCGGCATTCTTGATCAGCACCCCTGCCTGAGCGCCGCGCCCAGTGGCCGTCATGATCGACATCGGCGTCGCAAGACCAAGCGCACAGGGGCAGGCGATTATCAGGACTGCGACCGCTGCGATCAGGGCATAGGAGAGTGCTGGAGCTGGCCCCCAGATGGCCCAGCCGATGAACGAAAGGACCGCAATGCCGATGACTGCGGGCACGAAGTAGCCGGAAACCTGGTCGGCATACTTCTGAATCGGGGCCCGAGAACGCTGAGCATTGGCCACCATCTCGACAATCTGGCTCAGCATCGTGTCGCCCCCTACGCGCCGTGCTTCGATGATCAGCGATCCGGTCCCGTTAATCGTAGCGCCGGTGACCGGCTCACCTTCAACCTTTTCGACCGGGACAGGCTCGCCAGTGATCATGCTTTCATCGACTGCGGATCGGCCATCGAGCACAACGCCATCAACGGGAATCTTGTCGCCCGGTCGGACCCTCAGCCGGTCGCCGACCTGGACATCCTCAAGCGGGATTTCTTCCTCCCTGCCGTCCTCTCGAATGATCCGTGCGGTCTTGGCGGCGAGATCGAGCAGCGCTCTGATTGCCTTGCCGGTCCCCTCACGAGCGCGAAGCTCCATGAGTTGGCCCAAAAGAACCAGCGTGACGATGACTGCCGCCGCTTCGAAGTAGACCCCGACATGGCCCTCCGCACTACGGAACCCGTCCGGGAAGATATCAGGCAGGAGAACCGCAACGATGCTGAAGAGCCAGGCGGCCATGACGCCCATGGCGACCAGCGAGAACATGTTCAGCTTCATCGTACGGAAGGACGTCCAGCCACGCTGCAGGAATGGCCAGCCGCACCACCAGACCACCGGTGTGCCGAAGAACAGTTCGATCCAGAGCGTGGCTCGCTCGCCAAACACCTCGCGCACGCCCGGGGCCCCCAAATAGGGGCCCATGGTGAAGACCAGCAAAGGGACTGTCAGCCCGGCTCCGATCCAGAAGCGCCGGGTAAAGTCGATAAGTTCGGGATTCGGCTCATCGGCAGTCATTGTAGCCGATTCAAGCTCCAGCCCCATGCCGCAAATTGGACAAGAGCCAGAGTGAGTCTGGCGCACCTCAGCATGCATGGGACACGTATAGACCGGACCGTGATACCCGGCTGGCACCGTATCGTAGGAACCACCCGAGGCAGCCAATCCGACATACGTTTTGCGCCCTATGTGATCAGGGCCTGCCGTAGACGCATGGTGATGACCACTGTGCGACTTGTGGCTGTGGCTGGCGTGCGCCGTCGCCTGACCTTCAGGCACCAGATGCATCCCGCATTTGGGGCAGTCACCCGGTTGGTTTTGCCGGACTTCGGGGTGCATTGGGCAAGTCCAGAATTCGTCTGCGGTCTGGTTCTGATTGTGATTGTGATTGTGACTTTGGCTGTGGGGCATGTGGAAGACTATACCTCGTGAGGGTGATAGGTGATGCTATTGGGCACCTGCAGTTCGCGAATAATCGGTAGTCTGATCGGGATCCTGGTGGCCCGAAAGACGATATTTCTGGCGGACTAGAGGGCTAAGGATGGCGCTGTCGGCCTCAACAAAGGTGAGCGGCGACATTGCCACGTTCTCTTTCCCGGTTTGCTGTCCTGTGCGGTGCGAACCTCGCCCCGCACAGGGCCCAGAGGCGCTTTCAGTTGCCCGAGGATCCGGAGCCATCCATCATCCCCATGGGCCCGTCCATCGTATTTCCGGTACCGCTCATCGGACCGCCAGAGCCGTTCATCTCCATCCGAAGTGCGGGACGACCCATCTCGGCTTCGGAGATCTTCGCATCGCCGTCAGCGTCAAGATACTGAAAGCGGCGGACCATGACCTCCCGGGTCATCGCCAGGTAGAGGGCTTCAAATTCAGCGAGTGACAACGTGCCATCGCCGTCCTTGTCGAACTCCTCCAGCCGGGCGAGCATAGTCTTGCGCCCCGTCTCCGGGGTCATGGCTCCCATCATGTCCGGACCCATCATCATGCGCATCATTGCGCCGTCCATCATCTCCATCTCGCCGGGGCCGACGCCCATCATGGCACCATCCATCGCGCCCATGCCGCCTGGGCCAGAACCCATCATTGCACCACCCATCATCTGAGCGTGCATGCGCAGCATCATCGGCATCATCTCCTGCATCATGTTCGCCTTACCTGCGGCCGCGGGATCTTGTTCCATGCCGATCGGGCCGGCAAAACCATGGCCGTGATCGCTATCCGCGACGGCGAGTCCCGCGCCGGCCATGGTCAGAACCAGCGCAGTGGCGATCGTGTTGTACAGTTTCATTTTGTTCTTCCTTGAATCCCAAAGGGGGGGGGAAGCGGCTGAAAATGCGCATCGCGTCCCTTTTCGATCAGCTATCGTGGCTGTTCTCTTGCTGATAGCCGTCGATGGAGAAGTTCTGGGACCGGTGCTTCAACCGCTAAGAATCCTGTAAGCGCCAGAAGTTCAGTGGCGTTACATGTTCACTGATCGTGCATCCGTTGACCCAGAGAGGGCCGTAATCTTCTCGATACACGACAAAGGCCCTGTTAGGATTTGGGAGGGTGATCGAGCCTAAAAACCAGCGCCGACGTCCCGCTGCGCTGTTCGATGGAAAAGGGCCCGCGACAAGTACTCGGCACAGAAAACGGTATACAATCCGGCACAATCGCGCTCAGGCACGATGTCCCCGAAGCGCAATGTCCATCGATAATTGCGGCCCTTGGCGCATGAGCGCCGACGTGATCTACGCCTGCATATACGATCGTCTGAGATGATGGATAAGAGAGCGTATCATGCGCATGAGCTGCATGAGGAATAGAACTAAATCCGACAGTTAGTGCCACGACAATCATTGCGACTGTTCGCAAGACCACAACACACAGATTTTTTGATCGATTCCAGCGCAAGGGGAACTCCTTTGGTCAAAGCTACCCGACCATCGCCTTCTTTCCTTGATCTAAATCAACACTGATGAATCCAGGAGCTTTCGCCAACTCTTGACCCTGGACTGGAGCGCATATTCAATATGCGGCGATTTCTGCGGTCATGTCGATCCTTGCTTGCGCAAGGTGGTAGTAGCTGATGCCAGAGTGGTGGCCGTACCAGCCCTCCAGAACTTCTGGTGGTGCCCGCATAGCCGTCCATCAAGCCGCTTATGGCCGCTTCCGTGGAAGAAAACCCGTTCGCTTGTGCAGAAACAGGCCACTTGGAAAGGGCGCGAGTGCCCTTCCCGTCAGGGCTGATCGATGGAGCGAAGCAGGTGGCTCTGTGGTGTACGATCCTCGAGTGAGAACTCGCAAAACAGCGCTGGCTGCACCTTCTGCCCCGGCCCCATCCTTGCCAGTTCCTTCCACACTATACGGGAAGTGAAACATATCCAAAGGGTCTTAAATCAGGGGCGATTTTTCACCAACATGGGCTCAAATTTGCCGTTCGCCGCAGATCGCCCGGACGGCCGATTCTTAAATTTGCGAGGCCGTCGAAGTGCTTCGTAGTCCTCGCATGCCGCAACATCCTCTATCTTTGACGCCCACCCCTGTCAGGACTTCCTTTTGACAGGTCCTGCTGACGCTCTGGGCTATCGGTCGGTTTTCCGCGCTCGCGAGGCGCAGAACGCGCTGCATCCTGCCCCGCTAGAGAACGGGCCATCTCGGCACGTTGCGTCGTCGTCTCGGTCAGCCGCGCTGCGAACCGTTTGGTTTCCCGCGCCAGGTCACGGTCGTTCGGGTCCGCTGATCCTGCCAAGATCGTTGCGGCTTGGTCATACGTTGCCATCACCCTGTTGCGCCGCGCGATCAACGCGTCATCCCATGCCTTCTGCGGCAGACGTCCACCGTTGTCTTCGAGATCGCGCCGAACTTGGCGCATCTTCCGGGCATCGGCCAAGGGCTTACCGCCCCGTTGCCTGATCTTGTAGACAGGCGTGACCTCTCCCCGGCGCGTCACGCCTCGGGCATGGCGCGGGGTGGATTCCGCCTCGATCCCGCGGGTCCGGAGCTTCTCGGCGAACGTGTCCCGCAGGCGTTGCAGATCAGCTTTCCGCAGATTCAGCTTCTCGCCGTCCTCGCCCACGGTGCGAAGCGTCAGGTGCACATGGGGATGATGCGTATCCGTGTGCAGGGCCATCGCGTAGTCATGCCGCCCTTGGAACTCCTGCCTTGCCAGCGCCCTGACCGCGTCTTTCACCGCTTCCGCATTCGCCGTACCGGGCATCGAGAACACGATGCTGGTCGTGATCCTCGTCCGGTCCGTGGCAGAGCCTTCGCGTCGATCCTCGTCGTGTTTCTCTATCCACTCGCGATAGATCGCGCCAACCTGCGTACGGCCGTTGAAGGCCTCCCCGCGATCATTCTCGACCTCAATCTTGCCGTTTCGGCTGATATAGGCGAGATGCTCCGAGGCCCTGACCGCTTCTGATGCTCGGCTGACCTTGATCGGATTGCCGGACTTGTCGTTCTTGGCGGGCTTGGACACCTTCACCATGACCTCCGGCGCGCCTTTGACGATACGGGCCAACCGCGCCTTATCAGCCGCCGAAATCGTCTGCGCCTGCGCAGTTGCACGATCCGCATCCTGGGCGCCAGCCTTGCGCTTTCTGCCCCCGCTGTCGACGGATCCTCCAGCCGGCTTATTCAGCTTTCTGTTGGCCTCTGAATCCCAGCAATCCTGGAACCCCAGCTCCGACTTGAAGTCGCTCATGACTGATCATCTTCCCCTGACTGAAACCGGAAGCGACCTTCTGCATAGACGCTGAGCGCCATGCGCAACTTGGCGACGTCCTGGCGCAGGATCTCGACCTCAGCCTTGGTCAGTTCTGCGCCCGCGCCCGTGAGCACACCTCGGTTCAGCGCATAGGCAATCTGGTTGGCGTTGACGGCCAGGCCGCGAAGCTGGCGGTAGGCCGCGCGAACGCCCCGTCTCTCGCCCGCAACCATCTGCGGTGCATTGCGCATCCGGGCCGACAGCAAAGCGGCAGCCCAAGTGGATGCCGTGACGCCTTGGGACTGCGCCTCTTCCTCCAGATCCTGCCGCACATCGGCAGCCAGTCGCACAGTCACCTTGCCCTCTCGCCGCGCGCGGGAAGTCGGACGGCTGGGCGGCGGCGCGGCCTCGTCCCCATCCAGCGCCAGACTGATCAGGCGCCCCAAAAGGACCGACACTGTTTGCCCTTCTGATGCCGCCAAGGCCGCCAGCTGCGCATGGCGATCAGGCGGCAGATAGGTCATCGCGGCTTTCTTCTTTGTCGGCATTCTAACTCAAAGGTACATTACGTGCTGGCGCTTAGCCTATCCTGCATTAGTCACAACCCTAGCCCCAAACGTGGTCCGGGACCACGTTTTCCGCGCTCTTCGTCAAGGCTGGGCAAGATGCCGCCGCGGGCGCGAGATGCGGTCCCAGACCACATCGAAAGCACCGTGATCCGACGCTGGTCGCAAAGAAAAACGCACCGTCCGGAGGCGGTGCGTTTCGATCCGTCAGGCCCGCGTTCCGAGGGCTAGCCCCAGAGGAAGAGCAGTCGATTGCGCGGGGTGACACGGAAGACGAGGCTGTCGAGATAGAACGACAAAGCGCTCAGGACGACGAACACGCCGGCCATCAAAACCGGCGCGATGACTCGATAGACGAACGGGATCTGATCGGCGGCAGCAACGCCGTAGCCGGTAAAGATCATCACGGCCCCGGCCAGCGCGGCGACCAAGTGCAGCACCATCAGCACCGTGAGAGCCGCCTGAACCGGCGTGCGGATCAGCAGCATTGCGTTCCAAAGCGCGATCTTCACCATCTCTTTTCCTCCTCAGTTCCGGAGCAGTTCCACTAACTCGACCTCGGCCAGCGGCACCTCCGCCAGCCGCCCCTCCCCCTCGAAACGGATCAGGACAGACTTGGTGTTCGAGGCAGGCTGATCGAGCAAGGCCCTGCCAACCTGTCCCGCGTGACGGACCAAAAGGGCGGGCGAGGCGCTAACGTCGCGAGGCCGGGGCGCGGTCTGAGAAGCTGCCGCAGTCGCTTCACCTGGCTCGCTTCCCTGCCCTTCCGCGTCCCTCCTCTCGGCGCTCGCATCAGAGGTACCTCTCGGGGCTTCCACTTGAGGTCCGAAGGGTTCAGGCGGTGCGGTCGCACTCATGTCGTGCGCGGCCTGTTTGGCTTCGATCTCTCCCCGCAGACGCTCGACGGTCACGCGAGAAATATCCCCCGCCTCGGTTTCACTGAGAAACTGCCGAACGGCGGCTTCGTCCTTCTTCCAGAGCGTGTTCAAGTCCGACAGGGCGCGGATCGGAGCGTTCCGGGCGGCTACATCTCGCAACGCATCCGGCATCTTGGCCAAGGCGGCGAAGCGCGACACCTCACCTTCGTTCCAGCCAAGCGCCTCGGCAATCGCGCTGCGCGACTGGCCCGCTGCCCGCATCGCGGCAACGGCCTCCGCGACCTCCAAAGTCGTCAGGTCGGCCCGCTGCACGTTCTCGGTCAGCTGCGCCATGCGCAGCGCGTCCGTCATCTCGCGAACAACGGCGGGGATCCTGGTCAGCCCGGCCAGCTTCGCAGCCTGAAAACGCCGCTCACCCATGATCAACACGTGCTTCCCGGCGGCGTCGGCCGGCTGCACCGTGATCGCCTGAAGCACCCCCTGGGTCCGGATGCTCTCCGCCAGCGAGGCCAGCTGATCCTTGTCGAAATGCCGACGGGGCTGCTCAGGGTCAGGTACGATGGCGTCGAGCGGGATGTCACGCTGCCCGGCCTGCGCCGGTTTGTTCTTCCGCGTCAGGGCCGCGAGATCGCCGCTCTTCTTGAGACGGTCGAGCGTCTGCATCGTGCTGCCAAATTTCTTCTCGGCCATGGCTCAATCCTCCTTCTCGATAGCCTCGATGAACCAGTCAAAGAAGGCGCCGAACTCGGCGGCGGCCTCCTTGCCGCTGGCGGTCGGCACCTCGAACACCGGGATCCCTTCCGCTTCTGCCGCTTCGTACCCGACCCGGTTCCGGATGGCGTGCGGCACCAGAAGGTTGGAATAAGACTCCGCAACGGCCAGCAGCGTCTCGCGCTCGCTCTTCTTTACGGCGTCGAAGCGCGACGGCAGCAGGCCCAGGAACTGGATGCCCTCGTTGATCTCCTGCACCTGCACGAAGGCTTTCAGAACGCCCTCGACGCCATCCAGCGAGAACCGTTTCAACTCGATGGGCGACAACATGAAATCCGCCGTCAGAAGCGCGCCGTAGACCAGCGCCGAGAATGTCGGCGGCGTATCCACGATGCAGAAGTCCGCGCCGTCCAAGCCGTCCAGCGCCGCAACGGTGCTTTGCAGCACCGCATCGTCCGAGCTGACAGGCACGTCGCGGTCCCCTTCGATCAGGACGACCTCGCCGGGGTCGACGGAAAAACTCGGTGCTTCGCCACCCTCCAGCATCTGTAATGCGTTTCCGACGACCCGCGTGCCGCCCAGGGCGCTGGTGAGGTTGCGTTGCCCGTCCAGATCAACGGCGATCACCGAATAGCCTGCGCGACCAAGGTAAAAGGCAATCTGGCTCGCTACGGTCGTTTTGCCGACGCCGCCTTTGTTATTCGCGATGACGATCGTCTTCACGGTCTGCTCCTTCCTCGTCAGTCTTCTGGCGCAAGCCCCAAAGCTCAAGCGCCTCTAGGACGATCTCGCCCATCGTCGTTTCCCGCTCGAAGGCCTCGCGCTTCAGGGCGCGATGCACGTCAACGGGCATATTCATGGAAAACATGCGTGTTGGATTGCGCATCGACCTCTCCGCAAAACGCAGTCGGATTTCGGCTGACATATGCGCGGCACCCTGATGCAGGGCGACTGACCTCGGCCCTGGGTCGCCGCGGCGAGACGTCTGTCTCGGCGCGGCAAATTTTTCCTGGGGCCAGGCCGCGTGCCTGTAGTGGCGTCCATAGAGTCATACATGTGTATGGACTTCAAACAGGTGGGGCCCGCGAATGCGGGCCCCTTGCGAAGTCTTGCCGATCTGCTCAGGCGGCGCGTAAAGCCCCGCCGACGGCGGCGGCCTCCAGAACAAAGTCTGCGGCCTTCTGCGCGGCGCTCGCGGCCTTGAAGATTGCCCGCTTGTCCTCTTTCAGCACCCCGAGCCAGCTATCGAGGTAAGATGCGGCTTCATCGATGGTCGGCTCGACGCCGATGCGCGCGCCAAGGAAGCAGCTGCCAATTTCGGCAATCAGCTCTTCGCGGGCATAGTCGGCCTTGGTGCTACCGACCTTGAAGCGATCCAGCCGCGACCGATGCCCTGTCCAATGCGTGACCTCGTGGCAGAGCGTTGCCGTGTAGTGCTGCGCCGAGATGAACGCGGACACGGGCGGCATCTGGATCCGATCCTCCGCCGGGATATAGCACGCCCTTACACCGCCATGCGTGACATTCGCCCCGACCGCTTGGAAGAAAGCATCAACTTCCGGCAGGGGACGGGTGCCAAGATCCTCCTGCACCTCCGGACGGGTGTAAAACTGCTCGGGCAAGCCTTCAATCTGGTCCGCGTTGAAGACGCGATAGGCGCGCGCATAGGGGATCGCGACCGCCTCGCCGTCATTATTCTCACGCTCGACGGTCCCGTATTTCACCACCGTCGAGGACTTCTGCCCCTTGCGCACATGCGCGCCAAGGTCCTTGGCCTGCTTGAAGGTGAACCAATGCGCCGAAGCAAACCCGTTGGCATGGGCGGCAAGCCAGAGCATCAGCACATTGATCCCCCGATAGGGTTCGCCATTTGCCCGCAGCGGGAATGTGCCGCCCTGCTCGCCGCCGGTCCACGGCTTGCGCCACGGCGAAACGCCCGCCTCCATCGCCTCGATGATCTGGTTGGTGACGTGCTGGTAGATGTCGAAATCCGATTTAGCCATTTGTGGCCTCCTGACTGGTGGGACGGGGAGGCTTGGAGCCCTCCTTCCGCCGATGGGCTGCGCCTCGGCCACCTGATCCGACCGAAAACGCATGTTTTCGGCGGAACAGAGTGGGAGAGGGCGAAGCCCGACCCACGGGCCTGAACCGGAAAGTCAAAGGATCGGAGACGAGGTTGGTGCGGCCCGCAGGCCGGAGGCCGAGGACACGGTCCTCGTCGGAGACGACGCGTCTGCGCGGCGCTTGTCTTTTGACTTTCCGGGGCAGGTCTGTTGGGCGGACCAGACCAAAGAAAACTGCCAGGGCGGGGGTGAGCGGGCGCAAGCCCGTCGATCCCCTGTCCTGACCTCTGAACACATGTGACCCGCGCAAACTGCGCGGGTCTCTTCTGATCTTTACGGGAAGTTCAGCTAGCCGAGGCCGGCGGCCGCCATCAGCCCTCCTCCGGAGGCCGATCCAGGTTGCGGGAGTAGCTGACCTCGACCTTGAGGAAACCGGGGACGCTGAGCGCAACCGAGATCTTGAGGTTCGCTTTGGTGGTGAGGCTTCGCAGGATTGAGCGCAAACGGGCGATGATCTTGTTCATTGTGGTGCTCCTTTCGGTGCTGGATGATTTCGGGAGATCACAGCGACGGCCCAGACCGGACGGGTGCACCGCCTGCGGTCGCAACGAAGCGCAGCACAGTGGAGAAGGGCTTGCCCTTGCACCGGGACGTGGCCGGCGCACGCTCTCCCAATCAAATCGCCACACCGCGAAGGCGCTTTCGCACACTGACGGATGCCCGAACCTGCGCGTTCCTTCCTACGAGGCCTTGCCTCCCGAACCGACCGCGAAATGCGGGCCAGACCTTTGGCCGAGACGGAGGCCCCTGAGCGACCATTCGGCCGTGCTGAGGGCTGGCTCGGAGAGACTGACCGCAGCGCCCTTGGCCGAAGGGAGCGCGGGGGTGTCCGGCTCGGGGTGGAGGGCGGCGCCGCCGACCGGAACCTCGGCACGCGGTCCCGCGCCCACGCGGGATTCGCCCAGAACCGACGTCCCGCCGCGGTTTCCCACAGGCCCCTCTCTCGAGACTTGGGGTCTCGTTCGGGGCCTGCTCCGGCCTGGAACTCCGCTCCCAAGGTCGCTCCGTTCCAGGCTGGAAAACCGCTCGCCCCCATCCGTCCGTCGCACATAGCCCCGGCGGAAATTTGGAGCTGAATTGCAGTCGCAGCGCGCGCTCCAAACGAGGAATACACGGAGAAGCTGATCTTCAGCCTTTCCCAGAGCTGAGACACATTCAAAAACATATCGACTTTCAGTGGCTTGCCCTGACGTTGATTGGCGTCTTTCCGCGCAACGATGGAACAGCGAGGTTCAACCTCAGACTGTTTCAAAGTAGCAATTCCGGGCTTGGTTCTTGGTGGTGAATGCCCAGGATGACCGCTTTTCGCGACTGCCTCAGTGAGGCCGCGAAGACCGGCGTCATGGGCTCCTGACCGAGAGCCAGCATGACGTTCTCAGCCAACCGCGTCTTCCCGAGCGGCGAGCCGACACGACCCGTTGCGCCGCCGGGTACCCAACCTGTGGCACGACACAGACGAACCAAGAAGGAGGTATGAATGGACCAATCGAGCGAGTCTGTCCGACAACCGAAGCGCGCCCTGCTACTCGGCAACAGGGTGCGCCAGTTCATCAAACGCGGGGGCCGCCTGCGCTACGAACCCCATAAGGATCCTGCGAACGGCAAAACCGTCTGGGTCGTCATGGGCGTCTTCCCCGACGAGACGGAAGAGCCGGTGTTCACGACGTCGTCCGGCGAGCACAAGCACTTCCGCTCGGCCGATGCCATGATCCAATATCACCGACAGATGTGCCCGGATGAGGATGTGCTGATCGTTCCGATGCCCACGAGCCATTAGCTCACGGATTGGAATGGCCCCTCCCGGGGCCATTTCGCCGCGGCAGCGGCTCCCGCGCGGACAGCGCCAGTCCTGCCGGGACAGGGCCTCGGGCCCTGACGCGGCAGGACACCAAAGGGCCGCCTCAAACGAAATGACCCCACCGAAGCCGAGCCGGAACGCCCTCTCGCCGGTCAGGGAAAATCATCCTCAGCCCATCTCTTCCAACGGCTGGCAGGCAACGCGAAAGGGCCGGAAGGAAGGGCCGCCCGAAGGCGACCCTCTCTCGGTCATTCATCCGATGCCTTCTTCGCAGGATCGGCGACCCGCATCACGGTCAAACCCTTCGCCTCGGCCTTCTGCCCGAGGTTCAGCGCCACCCCGTTGCCGCCGAAGAGCACAACACCCGTCGCGGCGAACTTGTCGTCGAGCATCTCATCGTTGCATTTGAACGGCGCCGCCCGTCCATGTGCGGACCAGCGCGGATCGAAGCGCGCCTGCGCGACGCCGCGCGCCCGCGCCCACCGTGCCGCGATCATCTCGGCACCATGCTTGCCGCCCTTGTGGCAGAGGAAGATCTCCTGATTGCGGTTCTGCCGGATGCGCTCCCGAACCTTGTCGAGCGTGTTGAAGATGACGTCGATATCAGTCCAGTCGGTGGCACCCGAGACGATCAGGGGCACCCCCTCGACCTTCGACTTCGTAGCCGTTTCGCGATCATGCTGTTCCAGGAGCTGCTGTGCCTCGAAGACCGCCCCGGTCTCCTGCGCCCGGACGCTCGCCCGCGAGCCTGCGGCCGGGATGAAGGCATGGCCGGTCTCGACCTCGTAGCATTCCGCCGCCGCCTCGGCCATCGTCTCGACGGCTCCGACGATTTCCCTCAGCTGCAGGAAGCGGACCTGGGCCTCTTCCAGCGCAGTCTCCGCAATCTCCGATCCGTCGTGCGATTTTGCGAGTGCTCCGATCTTGTCGGCGGTGCGGTCAAGCTCCTTGCCGAGGGCGACCTTGCGACGCTGCAGGATCGTGGCGAACCCATGCGCGAGCGGTTCGATCTCGCCCTCGAGCCCGGTGCCGCGCAGCTGCCCGAGCAGCGCCTCGAAGGTCTCGCGGGTGATGCTGTCCCTCAGGATGTCGTCTTCGGGGATCGGCAGGACGGCGCCCTTCTCCGTCAGCCCGAAGAGTTCGATGGTCTCGTAGGCGGTTGCGTTGTCGTAAGCCATGTCGCTATCTCCAGATGGTTGTGGAGCCACCACGTGAGTGTGGGGGCATGGCCGTACGTCTGGTTCACCGAATCTGTCCGGGTCAGGGACGGCGAAGCCGCCGGCTTGCCGGGCGCAAAAGTTTTCCGGGCGCGCCGCCAACCACGGGCGCGCCGTCGATCACTGGGCTGACACCTCCGCGCGCACCGCCCTTGCCGAAAAGTTTTGCGATCCTTGAGGCGGGCTGATTTGGGGGCCATCCGGAGGATATGCTTCCGCGCTCATGTGTGTGTGTTTGACGGTAGGTTTGCCCGACACGAGCAGGCAAACGCCGCGACCGGACGCGGGAGACGGATGAAGCGGAGGGATGGTTTTGGCCTCTGGCCAAAACAGACTGGAGCGCAATCCGGCGGAGCGGCCGGGGCGCGACGTGCTCGCGAGGCGGGCAAACCGGGATGCCGGGTGCGACGCCGCGGTGAGGCCGCATGGCCGAATGCGCGATCGGCCAAGGGCCGATATCTCCCCTGCGACACGCGAAGCCGAGCAGGGGAGGCCGTCAGGCATCTGGCACCACATTCGGAGCGATGACCGCCGCTCGTATTCTGTCCCGAGCTGATTTCGGTTGTCCAAGCGAGCCAAGTGAACCAAGACGCAAACAAAGAGGAAGGGTATGTTCCATGACACCGAAGTGGCCTGAAATAACGGAGGGCCATCGGGACGGTTTTACATTGCTCTGTCCTAAACTTCATAAGCACTGCGTCTGACCAGATTACCACGCCGCAGCGGACGTTCGCTGCGGGAGGCGCGAGCGTCGTTAGTGCGGACTTTCCTGACTTTCGCTGCGACTGCGCGGTGTGAGGTTTGTGCAGTGGCCCCACAGCGATCCTGAGATCGGCGCCGTCAGGCAGCCTCGTAGCTGGAGAAGATTTCCGTCCTGCCATCTCCGAGGATCAGGAACACGTCGTAGGCTTCCCGCTCATCCTCTGGCCCCATGCCCGGTGATCCGTAAGGCATCCCAGGCACGGCGAGACCGACGGCATCGGGGCGCTCGGATAGCAGCCGTCGAATGTCGGCCGTCGGCACGTGTCCTTCGATCAGGTAGCCCTCGATTTCGCCGGTGTGGCAGGAGGTCATGTTCTGGGGGATGCCGTTCTCGAGCTTGTGCCGGATCAGGAGGGTGCCGAAGCTGCGCTCGGTGGTGACCTTAAATCCGTTCTCTTTGAGGATCTCGATCCAAGCTGTGCAGCAGCCACAGTTCGGGTCTTTCAGAACGTGGATCGCGGGAGAGCTTTGAGACAGTCCGGCGGTCGGTGCCGTCGCGGCGAAGCAAGCGGCGGAGGCCATCACGGCGCGGCGGGTGAGGGTCATCAGGGTTCCTTTCAGGTCTTTGCGGCGGCGCGATCGGGGCGTGTCTCAGCGGTCAGATCGACGTGACCCGCAGGTTCAGGCGTGCCGGTAGGACGGAAGAACAGCAGCCGCAGGGCGTTCATCGTCACCAGCAAGGTGGCACCGGTATCCGCGAGGATTGCGATCCAAAGGCCGGTGATCCCGAGCACGGTAGTCACGAGGAATATCGCCTTGAGGCCGAGCGCAATCGCGATGTTCTGGCGGATGTTCGAAATGGTCGCACGGGAGAGGCGGATCTTGCCCGGCACATCGGTCACACGGTTGCGCAGGATCGCCGCGTCGGCCGTCTCGAGCGCCACGTCGGTGCCCGAGCCCAAGCGTGCTGTCGATGCCCTTTGCGGATGGAATGCTGGACATCGATTATTTCCCCGTAACGTTTTCTTCTCGGTGGTTACGTTCGGGCTTGTTCTGCGCCGAGCGGAAGCTGTCCCAGAACAGCAGGGCCGCACCGCAGAAAATCGCCACATCCGCAAGATTGAAGGACGGCCAGTGGTATGTTCGGTAATGGAAATCCAGAAAATCCGGGACGGCCTGATAACGCAGCCGGTCGAGGACATTGCCGAGCGCGCCGCCGATGATCAGACCGAGAGCGGCAGCCGTCAGCCTGTCCGGCGCGCGCCACAACCAGATCAGCAGCCATGCCACGATCACGCCAGCAAGCGCGATGAGACCCCACCAAGGCACGATCCCGCCCAGCATACCGAAGCTGACTCCATCGTTCAGAACCCGCACGAGATTGAGAAAGGGTAGAACCTCGACGCCGCGCTCAAGCGCCGGTGTGTTCAGCGCAAGCGCCTTGGTACCCTGATCGAGGCCGAACGCCGCGATCGCGCAGAGCCCGCCCAGAACGCGGCTGTTCATGCCGCTGCCTTCAGATCGGCCCGCGCATCGCGGATGATTGCCCAAGACGAGTGCAGGAACAGTCCGGCGATGCCGAAGGCGACGATGAGGTCCGGCCAGGCGCTGCCCAGCCACGCCACGAGACCGGCGGCAACGACAACCGCCGCATTGCCGATGGCGTCGTTGCGCGAGAATAGCCAGACGGCCCGCATGTTCGCGTCGCCCTTGCGGAACCGCAGCAGCGGCAGAACGGAGATGACGTTGACGACAAGGGCGATCATGCCAAGCAGGCCCATTAGACCTGCATCCGGCGTCGTCCGTTCGAAGACTCGCACGATGGTCGTGCCGAGGACGCCAAGGCCGAGCAGGCCGAGGAAGATGCCTTGGATCAAGGCCGACCGTGCCCGCCAGGCGAGGCTCCAGCCGATGGCCAGCAGGCCAAGGAAGGTGATCGCGCCGTCGCCGATGAAATCGAGCGCATCGGCCTTCACGGCCTGCGATCCGGAAATGAAACCGCCGATCATTTCGAGGACCCCGTATCCCACGTTCAGGATCACGACGATCCAGAGGGCACGGCGGTAGGCCGGGTCCTGATGGGCGGGATTCGGCGGAATGTCTTCATCGCCCTCGATCCGGTCGAAGCCATAGCCTGTCACCGCGACTGCCTTTTCGATGTCCGGCAGGCGCACTTCGGGTGCAGTCAGTGTCATGATGTGCGTCGCGGCCGACACTTTCACATCGCCGGGCGCGACCCCGGCTGCCTGTGCCGCCCGCTCGATCTGCGCGGCATCCTTGGCGCAATCCATACCGGAAACCCGGTAACGGACGGGCGGGACATCTGCCGTCGATCCGGCATTTTCGGTGTTGGCCATGGTCGCGCTATTCCTGCTAGGATGAATCGAAGAACAACATATCAGCGAGGAGTGATATGGCGCAATTGGTCGATGACCGCAAGAGCGCAACCATCGAGCGACGGGCGAAGCTGTTCCGCGGCTTCGCGGACCCGAGCCGCCTGGCCATCCTCGGTGCACTTTGCAACGAGCCATTGGCCGTTCACGAGCTCGTCGAGCGGACCGAACTATCGCAACCCAACGTCTCCAACCATCTGAGGTGCCTGCTGGACTGCGGGCTTGTCGCCAGCGACCGCGAAGGGCGCTTCATCCGTTACCGTATCAGCAACCCGCGCATCACGGTCCTTCTGAACGATGTGGACGCACTTCTCGACGTGGTCGCAAAGGGTGTTGAGGCGTGTGACAATTATCGTGAGGCGTGAGTCAGAACGGACGGCCGGTCGACTCGGCGCAGATCGGTTGGAAAGATGTTGTCCGTGTGCAGGGTCCGACCGGAATCCTGCTGAGGTTCGACAAGCTGGCTTCGGAAGAGACACCATTCATGTATCACTGCCACATCCTCGAACACGAGGATGCGGGCATGATGGGGCAGTTTACGGTCACATAACAGGACCCCACCCGCTCGACACCGGGCGTCGTCAAGAGCTTACGTCTTCTTGCGGCGTTCTATCAGGTGCCGGTGTCGCCTTGTTGAAACGCATTACGGAGTATGTCTAGACCCGAACGGAGAACACCTCGCTAAGCTGCGGGTCCGCCGAAGCGGCCGTCCAGTCGCTCGGCAGCATTCGTCAAAAAGGGCTCGGACCCGGCCTTCGCCGTAGGCTACCTGAACGGCGGCTTCGGCGCTAACGAGACAATCTCGGCGCGAAATCGAGCTTCCGCTCCCTCGTGCAACCCGCCAACCACGTCCTGAAACGCCCGCGACCCTAATCGTCCAACATCCCCGCCGCGCGCATGCTGAACACAGCCTGCTCCCGCCCGAAGCCGACGATGAGGTGATCGTGGACGGTGATGCTCATCACCCTGCAGGCGTCAACGATCTTCCGTGTCATGTCGATGTCGGCCTGGCTTGGCTGCGGATCGCCAGAGGGGTGATTGTGACAGAGGATGAGAGCAGAGGCATCAAGCACGAGAGCCGAACGCATGACCTCGCTGACATAGACCGGGACGTGATCGATGCTGCCCCGTGACATGATCTTGTCACGGATCAGCTTGTTCTTCCGGTCCAACAGCAGCACCCGGAACACCTCGACCCGTTCGCGGACGGCGTTCAGAGCCAGATAGTCGGTCAGCATCGTCCAGGACTGCAGCGCGGCGGTGGCCCGGGCATGCCTGCGCAGGATATCGCGAGCGGCGTCGATGGTCGCGATTTCGGCCTCCGACAAACCGGGCGCAGGCGGATCGATGATGTCGATGGGATCATGTCGTGTCATGTCGGTTCCAATGGTTTGAGAGTGGCACGGCGGGCGGCATTCAGATCATCCCGGAGATGACGAGGCCGGATTTCATGGAAGCGCGGCCGCAGGCCTCGCAGAAGCCGGCGCGCTGATCTGGTTCGAGATCGGCGGTGTGATCGCAATCGGACGCCACGCAGATCGCGGGCACGATGCTACCGACCGCATGGTCTTCCAGGAAGTCCGCGACCTCGGCGTAGCCTTCGGCCTCGGCGAGCTTGACCAACTTGGGATGGGAGAGATTGAACATCTATCTATTCCTTTGATGGGATGAAACGAAAAGAGGGGAGCCGCGCTGCTGCGGCTCCCCTCACGGGGCGTGCCTCTTGGGGACAGGGGGCACGGGTTTCAGGCGCCCCGATTGCTCGGGACGCCCTTTCGCTAGAATACTGCGGTTTGTCAGCTCACCAGGGCGAGGCCGGTGTTCTCCGACCTCTCCTGGCCAGCGCTCTCGACGAACGGGATGATCGAGAAGGTCTGGCCGCCGCGCTGCTCCTCATTCTGCACCGCGTTCACCCGCAGGTCGCCATCCGGCGTGTTGATGAGGAGCGATACGTAGTCGTTCCCGGTGCGATTGCTCTTCGCCATCCAGGCCGATCCGACCCGGATCGGGTGGCCCTTCGGCGAGCTCACCTCGATGCGGTAGTCGGGATGGGTCTCCTCGGTCTTGAAGCTGTTCTCGATGAGCATGAAGTCGAGATCGAACATCATGTTGGCGACGTAACCGGCGAAGGCGTTGTCCGCATCCATCGCCGTCAGCTCGCCCGAGATGGATCCGGATTTCATAGTGCAGTTCGAGACCAGCGGGATGATCTCGTAGTCATCGCTCTGCGCCTCCCGCGCCACCTTGCTCTGCACCGCATTGACGCGGAACGGGCCGAGGCCCACGTCGATCTGCATCGAGAGGTAGGGATTGCCGGTGGTATTGCCGGTCTCGTTCCAGGCCGTGCCGATGCGCACCTTGCGCCCGGACTTGTTGACGGCCGTCACGTCGAAATCCGGGCTCCGCTCGGACATCTTGGTCCGGGCCTCAAGCTGGATCGCGATGTCGAACCGGGTGGAGTGGATCATGCCGGTAAAGGCTGCGGCTGCGGTGTCGGCGGATTTGGTCAGAGTTCCTGCGAACATGGGTCTTCTCCTTGGGATTGCCGCTGCCCGGCTTCCTGCCTGAGCGCGCGGGATTGCTTTTCCGACCCCTCATGGGATCGCAAAAACCCAAAGCCTCCTCTCCTTTCTCTCCTGCCCGTCAGCCCGTCCCGGCGTCAGGATGGCCCTCCGACGTCGCCCCTCGCACCTCCCTTCCCTGCTCCCCGTCTGCTCCACGCGTGGACACCGATATGAAGAAGTCGGCCTCGGCCCCGTTCAGACGACGGCCACTCCGGTCGGTCAGACCGATTGTGCTGCCGTTCGACACATAGGTGATGAGGTATTGGCCGAGGGTATCGCGGTGCACCCGGTAGCCTTCGTTCGCCCAATGGACGGATTTGCCGGCATCCACGGCGGCCTTGATCTGCGTGACGTTCATTTTGATCTCCAGTTCCAGTTTTGACCTTGGCAATGCGGCGCGCTCAGCCCGCTATGTCGGCATCATGCCCGCAACGCTGGCCCGGCATCGGTGATGTGACGACGCCTCGCCTCCAGGCCGGGGCGAGGCGCCCGGGACAAAAACCCGTCGCGGCGCGCGGGCGTTAATGCCGCCGTCCACGTTCGATTGACCGGCACCGCTCAACCGCTTAGGCGGCGCGATCTGCCACCCTCGGAGAGCCCGCCCCCACGATCCGGCCGAGGATCGCGGCGGTCTCGACACCCTCCCCGTGCGGCACGAAGACCCGGAGCTGGTAGGCGATAATGTCGGTGAAACAGCCCAGAGCTTTCAGCCCGTCGATCGCACCCCGATCGGCCCCGTCGATCTCGAGACGGGCCGCGCCCGCGACCCGGCGGCGGGTGAGCGTGAGGCCCCGGCCCAGGTCGACCGGCGCGGTGGAGCCGAGCGCCGCCGTCAGCATCTCCTGCGGGGTCTTCGGTGTCCCCACCATGAACCGGGCACGCAGCGCGGCCGCACCGTCTTCGCTGACGGTCCGGCCGATCATGCTGCCCTGCCCTTCCGGCGTGACCCGGTAGATGCGCTCGTTGCCCGAAGGGATGTCCTTCCAGATCGGCAACAGGAGCCCGGTGAGGAGATAGAGCTTCGTCGTGGTGGTTTTCGGCAGGCTGTCGGCCTCCGCGTCCCAGAGACGCAGGAACTCGGGACGCGCGATCTCCTCCCAGGCCGAGGCCTGGTACTTCCCCTCCTCGACATAGGTCGATCCCGTCGGCCGCGTGACCTTGCGCATCAGCGTGACGATCTCCTCGTCATAGATCTGCATGGGCCGCGACGAGATCAGCGCCGCGCGCCCCGAGGCGCGATTGACCATCGGCAGCTTGTCGTGGTTTCGCTCCATCGCGTCATCCCCCGCGAGGACATGGACGGGGTCCGTCACCTCGAGCCCGATGATCCGCGTCACAGCCCCGGACCGTGGACAGGTCCAGAGGTCTTCGGCAGAGACCTGCTCGATCCTCTCGCCGCGCAGGGTCTCGACCCCGAGGTCGAGCGTGCCCGCGGCCCGCGCCCGTTCGGTCTGATTGGCAATCCGGGTCATGAACTCGGCGAAGAGCGCGTTCTGCATATGGATCGGCAGTGCCAGCACCCGGTTGAGGAAGCGCTGGATTGGCGGCAACTCTTCCAGCAGCACGCCGTCCTGATCAAGCAACCGAAGCGCGGTCCAGTCCGCGAAACGCTCATAACTCATCGCCCCGGCACGGCCAGCGGCAAGATCGGCGTAATAGCCGCGCAGTGCGGCCCGCGCGATCGGGCTTTCGAGATTATCCTCCTCGCGGAACATGCCCTGCGAGCCGGTCTCGCGCTGCCCCTTGGTGAGCGCCCCCAATTGGTCGAGCCGCCGGGCGATCGTCGAGGTGAAGCGCTTCTCGCCATGGACATCCGAGGTGCAGACCCGGAAGAAAGGCGCGCTGACCTGGGCCGAGCGATGCGTGCGGCCGAGCCCCTGGATCGCAGCATCGGCCCGCCAGCCGGGCTCCAGCAGGTAGTGCCGCCGCCGCTTCTGGTTCTTAGCCGATCTAGCGGCATGATAGGACCGGCCCGTGCCCCCGGCGTCCGAGAAAATCAGGACGTCCTTCTCGCCCTCCATGAAGGCCCGGGTTTCCGAGGAATTGCTGCTGGCGGACCGCTTCTCGGTGAAGAGCGCCCCGTCCGGCGACTTCAGCGGCCGGACTGAACGCCCCGTCACCTCGGCCACCGCCTCGTCGCCAAAGGCCCAGAGGATCTGATCGAGCGCGGAGGGGATCGGTGCCAGGGCCATCAACTCCATCATCGCCGCATCGCGCAGGGCTTCGGCCTCGCGCGAGACGACCAGAGCGCCATCGGCGTCGCGAAGCGGCTCTGCCACGACATTCCCGTCGATCTCGACGAGTTTCTGGGCGTGAATCGGAAAAGCCTGTTCGAGGTAGCCCAGGACGTAGTCGCGCGGGGTCAGCGCGCCCTGCGTCAACTCATCCTCGGGGTCCATCGCCTCCAGACGCCGCTTCAGGAGGCTCTCGCCGGTGGAGACCACCTGGATGACACAGGCATATCCATCCGCCAGATCCTCGCCGATGGCGCGGATGATGCTCGGGGCCTTCATGCCGAGGAGCAGGTGGTTGAAGAAGCGCTGCTTGGTGCTCTCGAACCGTGATTTCGCAGCAGACCTCGCCGCAGAGGCGTTCGTCTGACCGGAGGCGTCGTTGACGCCGGTCGCGGTCAACGCCGCCTCGAGATTGTGATGGATCGTCCGGAAGGCACCGGCATAGGCGTCGTAGATCTCGATCTGGGAGGGCGTGAGCGCGTGTTCGAGCACGTCATATTCCACGCCGTCGAAGCTGAGCGCTCGAGCTGTATAGAAGCCGAGTGTTTTAAGATCGCGCGCCACCACCTCCATCGCTGCCACCCCGCCGGCCTCCATCGCGGAGACAAAGCTCTCGCGGCTCGGGAAGGGATATTCCGGTCCCTGTCCCCAGAGACCGAGGCGGGAGGCATAAGCCAGATTGTGCACGCTCGTGGCCCCGGTCGCAGAGACGTAGAAGACCCGTGCCCGGGGCACTGCCAACTGCAAGCGCAGCCCGGCGAGACCCTGCTGGGAGGGTTTGACGCCCCTGCCCGCCTCAGACCCAGCGGCGTTCTGCATCGCATGTGCCTCGTCGAAGGCCAGCACGCCGTCGAACCCCTCGCCCATCCAGTCGAGGATCTGGCCGAGGCGCGTCGTCCCACATTTGCCCGCCGAGCGCAGCGTCGCATAGGTGACGAAGAGGATGCCGTCGCCCATGGATATCGGCTGGTCCGGCTTCCATTTCGAGAGCGGCTGGATATCTGCGGGCGAGCCGCCAAGATCGGTCCAGTCGCGGATCGCGTCCTCGATGAGCGTGGCGGATTTAGAGATCCAGACCGCCTTGCGCCGCCCCGCGAGCCAGTTGACCAGGATGAGCCCCGCGCATTCCCGGCCCTTGCCACACCCCGTCCCGTCGCCGAGGAAATAACCAAGGCGATAGGCCCGTGCGTCCGGATTATCGTCGGCGCGGGTCATCCGGGACTGGTCTTCGTCGATCGTAAACCTGCCCGGCAGGTCGCGTTCATGCGCGTCGTTCGCCATGAGGATGGTGTCGAGCTGAGCCTCGGAGAGATGGCCCTCCTCGATCAGGCGACCGGGAAGGCGCAGGTCAGCAGCGGCGGCGATCGACGGCACCGGCGGGGCCACCGAGGCCATGGCGATACTCTCAACCAGCGGCGTGGGATGCTCCTGCGCGCCCACAATCTCGATCCGCTGGGGACGATAGCGGGCATAGATATCCGAAACCGGGGTGTTTTCGCGGGGGGTGTCGAGGGCGGTGAAGGCCAGCGGGACGGCTGCCTGGGCTTTGGGTTTGCAGGTAGAGCTTGCGACAACCCGTCGATTGCGCGCGCCGGAAACGCCGACCTGACGCGGGATGGCCCGGACCTGTGCACGCGACTGAAGCGGAGCGTCAGATCGGGTCGCGGCGATATCATCGACGATGTGCTGCGCCGCCTCCAGATCGGCCGCAACCGCGCGGACGAACGCGACCTCCTCCTGCACCTTGTCGAACACCATGAGCTGGGTCTCAGCCGTGGTGCCGAGTTTGCGGTAGACATGACCCGGGATCGTGAGAGCGAGACGCGGCTTCGCGATGGCCGTGGCCCGCGCCCAATGGGCCGCATCCCGCTCCGGCGAGAATCCCGTCGGCATGATCGCCACGAGCCTACCGCCGGGGGCGAGCCGCTTGGCGGCGGCGATCATATGCTTTGCCGCGACATGCCTGTCGCGCGACCGATCGACCGAGGAGGCGAAGGGCGGGTTCATCACGATGACGCCCGGAAGATCAGCCGTGGCCAGAAGATCGTCGATATGCTCCGCGTCGTGACCGGTCACCTCGACCGAAAAGACCGCCTCGAGAAGCGCGCGGCGGAAGGGATCGATCTCGTTGAGCATCGGCTTGCCGCCCGCGCGCAGGGCAAAACCGGCCAGCGCGCCGGTGCCGGCCGAGGGTTCGAGGAAGGTCTCACCAGAACGTATGGCCGCAGCGCGAGCAACCAGCGCGGCATAGGACAACGGGGTGCTGAATTGCTGCAGACGGATTTGCTGCTCAGAGCGCCGCGTCTCGGTCAGGAGCCGCGAGGCCAGCAGTCCGGCAGAGCTCAGCGCGTCTTGGCCAGTTCTCTGCACAACCTGCAGGACCGCAGCGGCCTGCATCGCGTCATAAGCCATGCGCCAGGACCAGACGCCACCGGCATCGCTGCCGCCGAAGGTCTCACGCATGAGCCGTGCCAGAGACGAGCTCCTGAGCGGTCCTTCGGCGAGCGCGCTGCCGATCAGAGGCAGGGCCTGCCTGAGCCGAGCAAGTGATGGGATAACGGCGTCGGTGTTCATCCTACGATTGATCATGGGATCTGTCCTTCCAGTCAGGTTACGGGCCTGACAGGACAAAAAGCCGCCTTTCCACTTTCGGCAGTGGGGAGGCGGCTCAATGTTGGACAGATGATGTTGGCGGTTGTCAGGAGCCCCTACCAACGAAGAACTCGGCCAGGACGGGGCTCGTCGCACCCTTCGCCGAGCTGAGACGTTCCGATCCGGCCAGCGAGGCCTTCGGCAGACGCACGAGACCGCCGGTTTCCTCGATGCGGTAGCACCGGCGCTTTTGCCCTCCACGCTGGTAATGGGTGACAGTCACGATCTGGCAGGTGCTGCCGTCGGTCAGCGTGACCGGCGCTGCAAGCCGTATTCGGTCCCCCTCGTCGTAGTCCGGGATTGCCGCCCAGTCCCGGCAGCGCTGGCGCCAGGCATGGGCATAGCTGTCGGGATCCTTCAACTCGGAGAGCAGGGCCAGAAGGCTGACGGGCGCCCGCGACTCCACCGGGTCGGAAGTCTCCTCCATGTCCTTGTAGCCCCAGCATCCATCGTCATAGCGCGTTAGGAAGACGGCCCCGAAGGTGATCGACCCGTCGGCATCGGGCAAGTAGGTCGCATCCTCAACCGGCGCGCCATCAAGTGTCGTTATCCTGGCCGCGGCATACCAGGTCGAGCCCACCTTGCAGGCCTTGAGCAGGACTGTCTTGCGGGTTTCGGTCTCAAAGCTACAGAGCCGGGCGATCTCCGCCTTCTCGTCCGCGTAGGTCCTCACGCGGCGGTCGGTGTAGAAGAGCCAGCCCATTATGCCACCCTCCGGTCGTCGACCTCGATCAGCGCGTCGAGCGGCACCCGGTAGGGCAGCATCTCGTCGAAACCCTCGCAGTTGCCGCGGTTCTGCACGAGCGCCTGCGTATCGGTTATGTCCATGAGGATCACCCGGAACGTGCCTCCGAGACCGGAGGGGACATCATAGGTGCCGCCGATCAGGTAGTCGGCCGCACCGCGCGCAAAGACCCGGATCGTGTGACCATCGGTCGCCAACCGAATGGTGTCGTGTCCGCGGTCGATGAGCATCTGCACGTCGTCGAGAATGTCGGTGTAAAACTGGCCCGTCAGATCACGAAACGCCGCTTGCCGGGCCCCCATCCAATCGGTGTCCCGAAACGGGTTGATGTCTGCGGCGAAAGCATAGGAGGGGTCGGCGCGTTCCGTCGTGACGATCCGCGTGGAGGAGCCATCAATCCCGTTCGAGCGCAGATGGACACCATTGCCGACGATCAGGATCAGCGCGGGGTTGCCGACCGGGCCATTCCAGTTCGGCAGGAAGGTGGAGCAGCCGCGCGCATGCGCGATCTGGGCCGCGACGTCCGCGGCGGAAAAGCTGAGAAGTGCCATGGGATTTACCTGTGAGTTTGAGAGAGGTGCGACCCGCACCGGCAATGCGGTGCGGGTCGGCTTCAGGGTCAGGCCGCTTCGGCGACCTCGGTTTCGCCTTCGGACGGCTCGGTGCCCGAGGTCTGCATCATCGGCGGGCACCAGGCCGCGACCGCCGCCCGCTGCGCCTCCGTCAGGGTGGCGAAGGGCTCGGCGAAGAGCTTGTCGCAGAAGGCGACGACCTCCTTCTTGGTCGAGGACGCCAGGGTCACCGCCTCTTGCGTGAGTCCCAGCTCCTCGCCGAGGATTTTGAGGAGCCACGCCTTCTTAAAGCGGTTGAAAAGCGCCGCGTTCGGTGTCCAGTGCGCGCGGATGTCCGGCATCACCTCGATCTCGAAATCATGCATCAGGCTGTCGCGCTGCCGGTCCCGCGCCAAACAGGACTGCGTGGTTGCTGCCGTGGCGTAGGCCACGAGCTTGGCTTTCTCGCCCGCATTGAGGGCTCGGAACATGGCGAACTGATCGGCGGGAGATTTCGCATCATCCGCCCAGGAGAGATCGAGCGCGTCATGCGCGGCAGCCACCTGTTCGAGCGAGGTGCCATCGATCTCGCCCATCTTGGCGTGGGTGCGATACTCTTGGCGCGCATCGAGTTTGATCGCCTGCGTGACGCCCATGCCGTGGCCCAGCACATCGGTGACAAGTTTGAACAGCGTGAGATCCAGCGTCGCCTCCGGGTGCATCGTCATGGCTGCGCCAAGCGCCATCGCCCGCTCGGTCTTGAGGTCCTCGGTCAGCGAGGCGGGGTAGGTGATCTCGTCGCTGTCCGTCGCGCCCTCTTCCGCAGAGGTACCGGGCGCTTTGCCGAACCTCTCCGGCTGATCTTCGGGACGCACCAGCCCGACATGCAGGGAGATCCTGCCCTGCGACCAGGTGGCGATCACGCCGGAGCGAGCAAGATCCTCGGCGCTGTAGGCCTCATGCAGATCCCGTGCCTCGGCCTCAAGCAAATCCACGCGTTCGTAGAGCGCATTGTAAGCCTCGTCCGCGAGTTCCTCGTTCTCCATCTCGCGCTCAAGCTTCTCCAGCTCGGCGGTGATCTCGTCGACGCGTTGCTGGCCGCTTTCATCGGGCTCGATCGGCCCCGGATAGACCCGACCGAATTCGGCCATGGCGGCGTAATCGTACTGGATGACCGCATCGGCCCAAGCGAAGCCCATCTCCGCGCGCGCCTCTTCGGCCGCGGCGGTGAGTTTCTCGAGGAGAATGGTCTCGACCAGCGCAGAATCCTCGAGCACGGAATGCTCGTCCAGGAGGTCCGCTGCGATGGCACCGCCACGCGCCTCATAGTCCTTCCGCACGAAGGCCCCGATATCGTCACTGACCTGCACGCCACGAGACTTCAGCGCGTTCCGGACCGTATAGGCCTGCAGGTAATTGCTCTCCTTGGTAAGCGCCTCGAAAACGTCTTTCTGAACTTCCTGGCTAGGGTGATCTGCGAAGGCTTTCATCACGTCGAGCGTGATCGCCTTTGCGCGTGCCGCCGCGCGGATCTCCGGATGGATGAGCCCATAACGCAGCCGGCCTTTGACCGCTGCGACCGTGGTGCCGAAGGTCTTCGCGATGGTCTCTGGCGTCTGGCCGTCGACCTCCATCATCCGCGCGAAGGCCTCGAACTCGTCGATGGCATTCATCGGCGCCTGGGTGATGTTCTCGGCGAGCGACAGCGCGGTGGTCACGTCGCAATCGCCCGGGACTAGGCGGCAGTCGATCTTGGTACGATTGGTGAACCCCTTGGCAGCCTTGTCCGCGACCAGTTCCATAAGGGCCGCATGACGCCGACCGCCTGCGAGGACCCCGAACTTGCCATCGATTTGCTGAACGAGCAGCGGTTGGAGGAGGCCCAGCACCGCGATACTGGCCTTCAGGTGCGCGATGTTGTCGGAGGCGTAGGCCTCAGGGGACTGAGCCCGCACATTCGCGGGATGGGCTACGAGATCGCCGATGGCGATGGAAATGGGTTGGAGGGCTTGTGTCATGAAATGTCCTTCTCTGGGTTCTGCGCCACCCGGACATCCCGAGCGGCCTGACCGATCCCCGGATCCGGGAACCAAAAGGGCAAAAGGCCCACTTTCCCTTTCAATGGGTCGGCGGGCCTCTCGAAGTTGGTGAAGGGGTTGCGGCACACCCTACCAGTCGTGCGCCATCATGATGGTCAGGACACGCGTGGTCGTCTCGGGGTTGCCGGGATCCTCAGCACCATAGCGGAAGTCGGAGTCCGCTTCGTAGAGATCGAGTTTCCAGAACACGGTCTCCCCACGGATCGTGACCGCCCCGAAATCGTGCCAGCCCTCGGGATCGTTCTCAGGTTCAAAGATCTCGAACTCCCCCGTCGCCTTCACAGCCTCGGCCATGAAGTCGTCGCCGGCCTCCATCAATGCCCGTGTCACATGTACCCGGCCCTGGACGGGCCGATCCGGTGGCACCCCGAGGCAGGCAAGTTTGCGGAAGGCGTCGTTCAGCGCAGCGATGGCGGCCGCGTCGGGCGGGGTGAACGCGAGGGGTTCAGGATGGCTCATGGGTCTGTCCTTTCCGGATGGGTTGAAACCACCAGACCCAAGGCCTCCTTTCACTTTCCCCAGGGGTCACAGTCGCAATGGTTTCCTGCCTCACGCGGCCCGTTCACCCTGCCCCGCCTCCAACGCGGCGACCAGATAGTCGCAGGCGCGCTGCGCATCCGCCGCTTGTCCGACCGAAGCACACGCAGCCAGTTGTCGAAATAGGCCACGTTCAGCTCCAGCGTATGCGTGGAGAACCCCAGCTTCTGGCCAAGAAAAACCGTACAGAGTACGCGATGCGGTCCGTACGGACCGCCCGCAATCATGAGCCGGCGACTTCAAGAGCTTGCAAGCTTGGCAATTCAATAAAATTGGCCCGCGCTCAAAAAAGAACGGCCGAGACAGAGCTCGGCCAAAGTCCAACAGGGAGGTATGGCGGTCTTGGGCACGATGGCCACGTCCACCATAGAGAAATGTAAGCGTTTCGCGAGCGTCTCTCAAGCTGAGCTTATTGGATCTGAAAAGTGATTGCTGACGTCTGCGCAAGAGCCGTTTGAAGGATTACATCAGATCGACGTCCTTGGCCTGTATTCACGCTTGCGCTTGAGGGCATCGTGGGCCTTCATCGCGTCCATCGCCGAGTGTTCGTCCGGATGCCGCTCGATCAGAGACTGGCCGCGACAACCAATCCTCCCCCACTCTCGCACAAGGTCCACGCCTCCAAACAAGTCCGGTTGCAAGCTCATGTGATAGTACCGCCGCATGTTCAACGACGCATCGATGCGCCTCAGGTCAACAGAACGAGATGAGCCATTACGGCTCGGATATTGTTCGAATACGCTGGGGACATCGTCCATGAAGCGAATGTATCTGAAGCGTCGTGTTACGACAACATGTTCTTCTTTAGTTCTAGGCTGCGCCCTCTCCCAGCTGTAAATGGAACGCCGAGCGCGCACAGGCAGTTTGAGTATACTTTGCTTTGACTAGGCCCCAATGCTGCAAGTGCTATGTGATTGAATAAGAACGGGCCATTGTCGTGACCTGTACGCAGCGAACGACGCAGTGCTCAAAACGATCTCAGAGTGAGCCGGACACCGATGATATCGCGATGCAATTTCGCGCGGTTGACAATCGTGTCCACGACTGATCCCAAGGCAATCCGTATTGGGCGGCCCGGCGCTACTTACCCCGCAAATTCATGCGAAACGTTTTCTCGATACGGCTCACATCAGAATGCTCAACACCCGCCCGTTCAGCGAACTCGTGCCACTGCGCGACCGCGCCCAGGATTTCCTCAATAGCTTGGTTCGCCCTGTTGGATTTCAGCCCCACGTTCGAAGCAAAAACCATGAGGTCGCCATGAGTGAAATCGTTTCGCTTTCCAGCTAGGCTCATTTGATGGTCGCGCGTCCATGAGCCAGAAGGATTGTAGGAATAGGCCACGTCATAGGCTGGGAACAGTCGCCAAGTGCCGGACCGGCCCATGAGGAAGGAGATGTTCTTGACGTGGTCATCTTGGTTGCGAGCGACAACGTTGAAGACAGCGCGCTTGTATTGTTGCTCCACCACATCCATTCCGAGCCCAAGATCCCTAATCGTCATGATGGCCTGCTCGTAGGAATAAGAGGCCGGGTCATTGAAGTCGAAATGCTGTATCGCGCCGAGCGATTGCATGTGGACCTTGCGCCCTCGTTCGTCCCGGTCGAACCGACGCGTCATGAAATGGCTTCGTCCGCCTTCATGGTGAAGCCTGCATTCCGACATGTCGATGCCCGCCGCCGTCGCCATCAGGTAATATGCGTACTCGATTTTTCCGAAGCCTTGGGGATCGGCTAGCTCCTTATCTCGATTGTTGGACACGCCGTCGAACTTCAAGAGCCAGTGCTCGTATCCCTCGTCGACTTTGACTTGGCCTGACCTGAACTCCCCGGTGTCTCGGTTCCAGGCAAGCACCGCCTTCGCGCGCGCGCCACCCGCCGAAGTCCCGACGCTCAAAATATCTTCGAGCGCCTCTGCGTCGTCCTCGCCTCCGAGCCTGCCGGCAAGGTTCTCGCGCTCGCTTAAGACCCTGTTGGCCAGATCCACCAACTGAGCCACTTCCAGCTTTTTGGACCGGGTCGCTTTACGGACCGTTGGCTCGAATTCCAGTGCCCCGATTCCGCGGTTGCCGATGTAGCAAAGCCGATCCACTGGGCTGAACCGGCCCGCGCTTCGCCCCGTTTCTGCAAGCCACGCATCGATCAACCGGTTCCCGAACTTGTCCGGCAACGCGTCGGCCAACATGCCGGGTAACCCTTTGAACGTTTCCTTCGGAAGGGCGGGAAACTCGTAGGGTGCTTCCCGAACTGGCATCTTCAGGGGCGCGACCTCAATACCCGCGCCCACAAAGGCCGGATCGTATTGAAAGATGCCGAGTGCGCGTGCTTCATCCCAACTTACGGCACCGATGCGCCGACCCCACAATATTATGCTCGCATCAGTCATCTACGTCGTCACCCCAGGTCCATGATGATTTTTTGGGTTGTTCCGATGCAGGACTCGCTCTCCTGCGTTCCTTCCCCTTCTGTGAGACGCGTTCAATTGGCCTGATGTCTCCCTCTGGTAACACAGAGAGTATCGCATGCTCCAAATCGAGCGCAGCGGCGACGCGAAGAAAGGTGTCCAGTGTGGAAGGATCCCCAGCCTCAAGGCGACGCAGGGTGCGGACTCCGATGCCCGCCTTCTCGGCGAGGTCAGTTTGGGTTACGTTGCGCGCGAGGCGCAGACGCGCAAGACGCTGCCCGATTTCATGTTCGATTTGTTGTGACGTCGCCATTGCTTCTCTAAAGGCCAAACGTTGCCGATTAAGCTAGTTAACTCGCCATAGTCGGTCACATATGGCCCTTTGTAGGTTAATTTGTCAACAGGTCTCAAGTGGCCTCTTGTGGCGCAAGATCGTCATCAAGCGGCCGCATACGGCCTTTTAATCACGATTTCCGATTTCGCACTGGTGAGTTGTTGGGGAATGGACCCAAGCGAACCCGAGGTCCCTCCGGCGGAAGCCGCGAACCGCATCGAACCTGCAACGAGGTGCTGCCAGCTCATTTAGGCAAACTCCGCATGCCCATAGCAGGAGTGATGGCAGCACCGGAAGCCCCGAATTCATTGCGTCAACGCCTCACGGTAGTTCAGAAGCCCATTGCACCCAACTTATCCGTTGTGTACTTGGCCACAACATAAAAGTTGGGTATATTGAGGCATGACCATGAACGGAATCACCCTGAACGAAAAGGAAGCACGGGAAGCGCGCGCGCGGATTTCTCGTCTCTCCGAGGCACTTCACTCGGAGCACGCTATGGAGCCGGTCGTGGCCGGCCTGCCGCCTGAGGTGGTTTCTCAAGTCTCGCGAATGATGAAGGCCGAACGCGAGCGCCTGACCCGAGCAGTCGAGGCTTATGAAGTGGCCAAGGAAACACAAAAGCCCACAGCACTAAAGGCCCTTGTAAACCAAGAGCCAGGTTTGATGCTGATCGTCGCTAGGATAGCCAACGGTTACTCCCAGAAAGACCTGGCTTGGCGCCTCGGAGTGAAAGAACAGCAGGTCCAGCGTTGGGAAGCTGAGCGATACGCCCAGATCAGTCTCAAGAATTATAACCGTGTCGCGGCGCTGCTCGGTGTTCGCCTGACTGCCGACATGCCCGACCAACCTGCCTTCCGTGGGCTGGACAAAGTGATTGACGGGGTTTCGAAATCGGAAATCAAGAAAATCCTCAAGCATGGACGCGAGAACGGCTGGTTCGCCGAAGACTTCACTGAGGCTGAGCTTCGCCGCTACATCGCCGAGAACCGGATCGACTTCGGAAGCCCGGGGCTTCTCCGAACTGGCCTCAACGTTGTGGATCACACCGAAGACGTGCTGCTCCATGCTTGGCGCGCCAGGGTCACAGCGAGGGCGCGCGAGGCTTTCGCAGGCGTCGAGGACATTCATGAGCCGCTTGAACTCAAGTGGATGCCCGAACTGGTCCGTCTGAGCAATGATCCCCGCGGACCGCTCCGGGCAGTGGAAGTGCTCGCCATTCGTGGAATCGTCTTGATTGTGGAGCCACAGATCCCCGGCCTCAAGATCGATGGCGCGGCGTTCATCGTGGATGGGAGACCGGTCATCGGAATGACCGTCAGGACCGACACGGTGGACAACTTCTGGTTCACGCTGATGCATGAACTTGCCCACGTCACTCTTCACTTCTCCACCGGTCTGGCCGTAGGCTTCTACGATCAGACCGACCAAGAGACATCGGTCGATGAACAGGAGGAGGAGGCCAACCGCTTCGCCTCAAACTTGCTTATCCCAGAAGAACGCTGGCGGCGCTCTACCGCCCGTATCGCGAAGTCGGCTGCGGTCATCGAGCGCTTCGCCAATGAGCTAGGCATCCATCCGGCGATTGTGTTCGGGCGGATACGCAAGGAACGGGGCGAGTGGTCCCTGTTCGCAAACAAGATCGGGAGGAACACCGTAAGGAAACTGTTTGTGGGTGAAGCCCAGAAAGGAAAGAGTGATGCTCCCATACTACCCGGCTCTTAGGGCTAAGCCCGGTGAGTTCGCTGCCTGCGGTAGGCTGGCCGCCCGTTATCAGGGACACGTGTGCCCTCGCTTCGTGGTGCCGCCTCCTACCGAGTCAGACCCCGAAAAGGGGCGCGTGCCAACGCTGGACGAGATCGCCTACATGATGGGGGAGCGCCTCGGAAAGAGCTGGCCCCACCGGCGTGCGTTTCTTGACCCGCAACTGGCCGCGGCGGCCCTGGGCGACGAGGGTGTGGCGACGCTCTTCCGCATCGCCACGGCGGTAAACTCCCGCCTGCTTCCCGTTCTGACTGTTGCCGATCTGAGCAACCCGGCCCGGCAGGGCCTTATTCGGGGCGGCGACGTGCGGGCAGGCATCTACATGGACTTCGAGGAAGTTGATCCCGCTGCCCTGGTCAAGGCGGTGGAAAAGGCGGGCGTCCGGCCGGAACAGTGTGTCCTCTTCGTAGACTTCACCGGGGCGCCCCTGGGCGCTGACTTCGCGCCCGCCATCGGCGAAATCTTCGATCAACTGGACGGCGCGGCGCGGTGGAGCAAAATCGTCTACCAAGCGTCAGCGTACCCGGACAAGCTGCCGGTCGGAGCTAACGAGCGCACGTTGGTCGCAAGGGCGGAGTGGACCACTTTCTTGGCGGCTCTCAAAGAGACTGGTGTCCAACCAAATCGACTGGCCTACGGCGACTTCGGCGCGGATTGCGGGCGAATGGTGTTCCCGAAGGGTAAGGGCGGTGGACGACCGAGGCCGCACCTTCGCTACACCGGTAAGACCCACACCTTGGTGATCAGGGGCAGCGACTCGGGAGCCTTCACGCCGACGATGCGCGAAGTCTGCAGGCAGATCGTCGAGAGCAAGGAGTACTGCGGCAGAGGCTTCTCCCCCGCAGACGACCGGATCTGGCGCAACGCGAAGGGGCTGACAGAAACCTGCGGCGACGCGACTGGCTGGCGGGAATTGAACACCGCGCATCACCTGGTCAGGGTTGTTAGGGACCTGGGTGCCATGTCGGGCATCGAGTTCGAAGAGGATGCTGTCGCTGAGTACTCGGAGCAAGAAAGTTTGTTTTAGAGTTCGACCACGAAAATTACCTAGTCACGGATCACTGTTCCGTTTGGGAAGCTGCTTCTGCCTCTCGCTACGGGCGTCCGGTCTTTACTATTTTGAGTGAGGAAAAATGCATCTTTCACGGATTCTGATTGAGAATTTCCGGAACTTTTCAAAACTAGACGTAGCCCTCGATGGAAACGTTGTTGTGGTTGGCGAAAACAAGGTCGGCAAAAGCAACCTGATGCATGCCCTCCGGTTGCTGTTTGATCCCTCTCTGCCTGACCTGCCCCCCGCGAAATCCCTCATCATGATGTAGAGTCTGCCCAACCTTGAAGGAGCAGACGAATGCGAAAGAG
>NZ_PGTB01000373.1 GCF_002786325.1 Pseudooceanicola lipolyticus
CGCGGTGCCGGGGCGGGTGTTGCGACCACCGGGCGCGGCCGGGCCACCGGGCGAATGTCGCCCAGTTCGGCGGCTCGGGCGCGCGGCGCCACGTCGTCGGGCCAGATCACGTTATAGGCGGCACCGCCGACGGCGATGCGTAGCGGCGCATATTCCTCGATCCAGTTGACGATCTCGGGGCCGATGCGCACCCAGTCGGCGCCTTCGTGGCGATAGATGCGGTAGGGGCCGAATTCAAACCGTTCGGTCTGCCAGTTCAGGTCGCGGTCATTGCGGGCCACCGCCTGCCTGAGCCAGCGTTCGCCATAGGCATCGAACACGGCAACGGTGGTGGTGTCCCCCTGCAGGCTGCCATCGGGCAGTTCCAGGAACGCAAAGCCGCCGGCCGGTTCCTGGGGATCGGGATGCACCACCAGCGTCATGCCGTTTCGCGCCCCTGCAACGCGGCGAGGATACGGCCCAGCGCCAGGTTCTGTTCGATATTCACCTCGCCACCGATACCGTCCTTGGCATTGGCGGCAAACACCGCGTCCAGCGCGAAGACCCAATCGCTCCAGGTTTCCTCGGCGACGTTGCGGGGCTGGGCCGGCAGCGTGTCGACGGTGTCCGAGGCCGGATCGGCGGTGAAGATCGGCCGCGTCGCGCCTTCGGGTGTCTGCACCTGCGGGCGCTGCGATTCAGGCAGCTCGAGCATGCCCAGCGTCGCCACGAAGCCGTTGATGCATTCGGCCCCGAGAATCGCCGCCGGCTGCGCCTGCTTTTCGACGTTCAGGCCGAAATTCACCTCTTCCAGCTGTTCGGCGGTTTTCTGGCCCAGCCGCAGCCGCCGGGCCGCGTGGATCAGTTCGGTGACCAGGTCGGCGCTGGTATTGTCGCGCAGGCCGAAGGCGGCGCGGCGGATGCGGTCGTCGCGGAAGGCTTTCAGCCTGTCGATCCAGGCCTCCATCGCGGTTTCGGCCTGGAACTGCTCCAGCGTCAGGGTGCGGATGCCGCCATCGGCGGTGGCGGGCGCCGGTCTTGGCCGCGCCGGGCGGCCGGGGCGCTGCGGCCCC
>NZ_PGTB01000374.1 GCF_002786325.1 Pseudooceanicola lipolyticus
AGCCGCGCGGTCAGCGCGGCGCGCTCGTCTTCCGGCAAATCGGACAGCGCCAGCGCCTCGCCCCAAAGCGGCGCGTGCCAGTCGATGCTGCCACCATGTTCGGCGGCCACCGGCTCGGCAAAGATCGCCGCGTGATCCGGGCCCAGCCGCTGGCGCACCGCGCCGGTCACCAGCTCATAGGACCGCTGCGCCGCCGAGCCCAGCGGCTGCAAGCCTTCGGTCGAGGTGGTGACGAGGACCGGTTCGAACATCTTCGCTCAGTTCCGCACCAGGTCCGGGCGAGCCACCACCGGCGCGCAGGGGGTGCTGTCGGTCGCGGGTGCGGCGGCGGTGCCGGCGAGGAAGGCCATCAGGTCGCCCGAAGTCAGGGCAAACCCCCGGTTCTGCATCTCGCCTTGCCGGATGAAGGCGTTGACCCCCACCAGCCGCCCGCACATATCCACCAGCGGCCCGCCGGAATTGCCGGTGGACAGCGCCGCCGAATGCATCAGGACGCGGGTTTCGGGCGCCAGCTGTTGTTCGGTGTTGACGATCCCGTCGGTCACCGTCAGCCCCGGCACCGCGCTCAGGTCGCCCTCGCGCAGGCGGCTGAAGGCGGCATCGGTTTCCAGCACGTCACCGGGATAGCCCGCCGCCACCACGTTGGACAGCGTCAGCGGGCCATCGGGCAGATGCACGGTATAGGCCGGCAGGCTGTCATCGGCGATTTGCAGCAGGGCGAAATCGCCACCGGTGTCGCGGAACGGGCCATCGGTTTTCACCACGGTGGCGGGCTGCGGTTCGGCCAGCGCCGCGCCGGTGACCAGGATCTGCCCGCCCTCGCCCAGCGCCTGGGCGATCACGTGGTAATTGGTGACGATCAGCCCCGGCCCGACCGACAGGCCCGACCCGGTGGAGAATTCGCCGGCCCCGGCGGCCAGCACCATCACCGTGCGCGCCGCAACGAGGTCCAGCAGCGATTCTTCGCCGGCAAGCACCCGCTCGGGTCGGGAGGGCAGCAGCGCGTCAGGCGCCGCCTCGGCCAGATCGGGCGGGGCGACGCCCGGCGCCG
>NZ_PGTB01000375.1 GCF_002786325.1 Pseudooceanicola lipolyticus
GGTCGGGATGCGCCGACAGGACCGGCTGCAGCGCGGCGCCGAAAATCGGCGCCAGCCGCGTCACCTCGGACACCCGCGAGCCCGGCAGCACCAGCAGGACCGGCGCCGCGCCCAGCCCCTGGCTGTCGCGAAAGGCGGCAATCTCGGCGGCGCTGGCCTGCGGTTCGGCCACCACCGGGTGACCGACGAAATCGCAATCCATCCCGGCTTCCTGCATATAGGGCGGCTCGAACGGGAACAGCGCCAGCACCTGGTCGATCATCCGCGCCATCTTGGCCGCCCGGCCGGGCCGCCAAGCCCAAACCGTGGGGGCGACGTAATGCACGGTGCGGATGGTGCTGACCGCCTTGACCCGCCGCGCGACACGCAGGCAGAAATCCGGGCTGTCGATGGTGATCAGCAGATCGGGCTGCGTCTCGGCGACCCAGCCGGCGGTCTGCGCGATCCGGCGTTTCAGGTGGCGGTATTTCGGCAGCACCTCGGCCAGTCCCATGACGCTGAGTTCGTCCATCGGAAAGCGGCTGGTCAGGCCCTGCGCCTGCATCTGCGGCCCGCCGATCCCATCAAAGCTGACCTGTGGCAGCAGCTGGCGCAGCCCGGCCATCAGCGCGCCGCCCAGACGGTCGCCCGAGGGTTCGCCGGCCACGAGAAAGATGCGCATCAGCCCGCCGCCTCCCGCACCCACAGGAACAGGCCCAGCCGGTCACAGGCGGCGCGCACCGCGTCGCGGTCCAGCACCAGCACCCCGCCGGCCTCGATGGTGATGCCGTCCAGCCGGGCCTGCGCCGCGGCCTCCACCGTTGTCACCCCGATGGTCGGCAGGTCGACGCGACGGTCCTGGCCGTCCTTGGGCATCTTCACCAGCACGCCGCCAGCGGTATCGGGGCGCGCCGTCAGGCTGGCCAGCATCCAGTCGGTGCCATAGGCGCTTTCGATCGCCAGCGCCTGCCGGTTCAGCACCACGCAGCCCTGGATGACGAATTGCTGCAGGCTGATCCGGCCCTTCACGACCCCTTCGGAGAACAGGTAGGGCAGCCGCGCGGCGATACCG
>NZ_PGTB01000376.1 GCF_002786325.1 Pseudooceanicola lipolyticus
GCGGTCGCAGCCATGCGGGCAGGGCGCGCGCTCGGCCCCCAGCAGGGCGGGCAGGCGGCCGACCAGGGCGCGGCCCTTGTCGGCATTGCCCTTCAGGGTGGCGACGATTTCGGTGATGTCGACCTCGCCATGGTCGGGATGCCAGCTGTCGTAGTCGGTGACCATGGCGACTGAGGCGTAACAGAGCTCGGCCTCGCGGGCGAGCTTGGCCTCGGGCATGTTGGTCATGCCGATCACGTCGCAGCCCCAGCTTTCGCGGTACATCTTCGATTCCGCCAGGGTGGAGAATTGCGGCCCTTCCATCGCCAGATAGGTGCCGCCGTCATGCACGGTGATGCCGGCATCCTGCGCCGCGCGCAGGCAGGCGGCGGACAGGCGTGGGCAGGTCGGGTGCGCGACCGAGACATGGGCGACGCAGCCGGCGCCGAAAAAGGATTTCTCGCGCGCGAAGGTGCGGTCGATGAACTGGTCGACGATGACGAAATCGCCCGGCGCCATCTCTTCCCGGAACGAGCCGGTGGCCGAGACCGAGATCACGTCGGTCACCCCCAGCCGTTTCAGCGCGTCGATATTGGCGCGGTAGGGGACGGAGGAGGGCGAATGCACATGGCCGCGGCCGTGGCGGGGCAGGAAGGCCATAGCGACACCGTCCAGCGTTCCGGTCAGGATCGCGTCCGACGGTTTGCCCCAGGGGGTCTCCACCTCGGTCCATTGGGCCTCTTCCAGCCCGTCGATGTCGTAAATGCCCGACCCGCCGATCACGGCGATCCTGGTCTGTGTCATGTCTGCCCCTGTTCCTGCCGATTGCGCGCAGACTGTAGCGGCCCGGTCCGGGGCTGCAATCGGTTAATCCCCGGCCGGGCCGGGGGCGGCGTCAGGCGCTGTCCAGATAGGCACGGATCAGGCGCAGCACCTCGTTTTCCAGGCGGTCCGGCGGGATCCCGGCGCCGTCGCCGTCTTCGGCCAGGGCGCGGGCGATGCCCAGCACCGCGCGGGTCAGCACGAACATCTGCTCGGGCGGCGGCGTCCGGCCCAGCAGGCCAGGGGC
>NZ_PGTB01000377.1 GCF_002786325.1 Pseudooceanicola lipolyticus
CGCCCGCCACCGCGTCGCCGGCGCGCTGGCCGACCTGGGGCCGGGGCTGAGCGACGTGGCGCTGCGCTGCTGCTGCTATCTGGAAGGGCTGGAAACCGCGGAAAAGCGGCTGGGCTGGTCGGCGCGTTCGGGCAAGATCGTGCTGCGCATCGCGCTGCAACGGCTGCGCCGCCACTATGACGAACTGGCGGAACCGGACCGGATGATCGGGTAGGGCCGATAGGTGTGGCTTGCACAAGCGGCCGATCTCGATAAACAGAGATTATGAAATTCACCCTGCGCCAGCTAACCTATTTCAAGGCCCTCGCCGAACAGCGCAATTTCGGCCGGGCAGCGGCGGTCTGCAATGTTTCGCAACCGGCGCTGTCGGTGCAGATCCGGACGCTGGAAGAGGCGCTGGGCGGGCCTTTGGTGGAACGGCGCACCCGCGACGTGGTGCTGACGCCGCTGGGCCGCACGGTGCTGGAGATGGGCGCGCATGTTCTGAACGCGGCGCAGCATCTTGACCAGCTGGGCCGCGACGGGGCGGCGGTGGGGCAGTCGCTGTCGCTGGGCCTGATTCCGACCATCGCACCCTACCTGCTGCCCGGCGTGCTGGCCGCCCTGAGGGCGGAGAACCTGGCGCTGCAGATCTCGGTGCGCGAGGCCAAGACCAGCCGGCTGGTCGAGGCGCTGGCCGACGGATCGCTGGACGCGGCGGTGATGGCGCTGCCCAGCGGCAGCGAGGAACTGAGCGAGACACCGCTGTTCGAAGACCGCTTTCTGCTGGCCGGTTCGCCCGCGCGGCTTCAGGCCGCCGGGGCGGTGCGGCCCACCGATCTGGAACCGCGCCAGCTGATGCTGCTGGAAGACGGGCATTGCCTGACCGACCAGGCGCTCGAGGTCTGCGGGCGCGGGCGCGGCCAGCCGGGAATCAACCTGGGCGCCTCGTCGCTGGCGACGCTGTCGCGCATGGTGGCGGCGGGGTTCGGCCTGACCCTGATGCCGGAACTGGCCGCCCGCACCGAAGCGCAGAGCGTGCCCGACCTGGCGCT